>JBFHMM010000059.1:0-17678 GCA_041594355.1 Paracoccaceae bacterium
ATATGTGTCGATCCGCTATACCGAGCGTCTGGCCGAAACCGGGATCAAGCCCTCGGTTGGCAGCGCCGGCGACAGCTGCGACAACACCCTGGCGGAAACCCTCATCGGGCTGTTCAATGCCGAAGTCATCCAACGGTTTGTCCCATGGAAAACCGCAGATGCGGTCGAATGGGAAACCCTGCACTGGGTCGACTGGTTCAACAACCGCCGCCTGCCGCACCCCATCGGAAACATCCCGCCAGCAGAGGAAGTGGAGAAGTTCTATGAACAGTGCAACGCGTTCGATAGGGTCGCGTGAAACGGCATAGTCAGCCTGCGGGAAAACCGGGGTGGTTCAGCGCAGCGTTCCAGTCTGGAACGCCGCGCAAAAGGTCTCAGCCCGTCAGGACATCCTTGAACTGCTCGCGCAGATCGCGTTTGAGCACCTTGCCCGTGGCCCCAAGCGGCAGCGTCTCGACAAAGACCACCCGGTCCGGGGTTTGCCACTTGGCGATCTTGCCATCGAAAAAGGACAGGATCTCTTCCTCGCCCGGTTCCTGCCCCTCGGCCTTCACGGCCACCAGCAGCGGCCGCTCGTCCCATTTCGGATGCGGCACGCCGATCACTGCCGCCGTGGCGAGTTTCGGATGCGCCATGGCGATGTTTTCCAGCTCGACCGAGGAAATCCACTCCCCGCCCGACTTGATGATGTCCTTGGACCTGTCGCGGATGGTCAGGTACCCGTCGGCGTCCAGCGTCGCCACGTCGCCGGTGTTGAACCAGCCGTCCTGCAGGGTGTCCTCGTCCTTGCGCCGGAAATAGCTGTCCAGAACCCAATGCCCGCGGACCACCAGGTCGCCCTGGGTTTCGCCGTCGCAGGGCAGATCCTCGCCGTCGTCACCAACAATCTTCAGTTCCACGCCAAACGGCGGCCGACCCTGGTTCTCGCGCAGCTTGCGCTGTTCTTCGATCGGCAGTTTCAGATGTTTGGCCAACGGCACGTTCGACGACCCCAGCGGGCTCATCTCGGTCATGCCCCATGCGTGCACCGTGTCCACGCCATATTGGTCCCGGAAGGTGTCGATCATCACCGGCGGACAGGCAGATCCACCGATAACAGTACGCTCCAGGCTTTCCAGCTTGCTGCCCGATTGCGCCGCATAAGTCAGCAGCCCCTGCCAGATCGTCGGCACACCCAAGGCCACGGTCACACCAAGCTCGTCGATCAGTTTGACCAGCGCCTCGCCGTGCAGGTCCGGCCCCGGCATCACCATCGACGACCCGGTCATCGCGCAGGCATAGGGCGTTCCCCAGGCGTTGACATGGAACATCGGCACCACCGGCATCACCACATCCATCGCCGAATAGCCGATGCAGTCGCGCGTGTTCGAGGCAAAGGCGTGCAACACGGTCGAGCGATGCGAGTACAGCACCCCCTTGGGATGGCCCGTGGTGCCCGATGTGTAGCACAGGCTCGACGCGGTGTTCTCGTCAAATTCCGGCCATTCAAAGCCTGCGTCGCCCGTCTCAATCATCTCGTCATAGAATTTCAACCCCGGCACCTTGGCCGCCGCCGCTTCGTCACGCGGCCCCATAAGAACCAGGTGGTCCAGATCCGGCAGCTTGTCGCCGATGGCCGCGATCAGCGGCAGAAAAGTCGCGTCGAGAAACAGAACCTTGTCCTGCGCGTGGTTCAGAATATAGACCAGCTGCTCGGGGTGCAGCCGCGGGTTGATCGTGTGACAGACAAACCCCGCCCCCGAAATGCCGTAGTAGATCTCGAGATGGCGCCGGTTGTTCCACGCCAGCGTGGCGACCCGCGCCTGCGGTTCCAGACCCAGCTGGGTCAGAACCGATCCGACCCGGCGCGCATTCGCCGCGACTGCGCGCCAGCTGGTGGTCTCGGTGCCACCGGCGGTATCCACCGAATAGATCGGCGTTTCGCCGTGATACTGTTCGGCATGATCGATCAGCGATGAAATCAGCAGGGGTTTGGTCATCATCTGGCCAAGCATTGGTTTCTCCCGTTTTAGATGCCGGTCCGTGCCGGCTTGAAAATTGAAAACTGCGGTATCAGCCCCTTTGCGGCAGTCTTTCGAACTGCGGCGCGCCCTCGCCGATCACGTGAAAAAGCTGTTTATCAACGGTATATATGGCGATCATGCGCGCTGCAAAACTCTCGGCCGGATCATCCAGCCTACCGACCTTGAGCACGACCTGCGGTCTGTCTGGCAACCGGGTCACGATATGGGTCCCACAGGTGGCACGAAACTCGCGGGTGAGGGCACCGTCCAGATCACTGCGGGTAAACTGCGCTGGATGGCCGGTGACATGCCGAAAGCCCTCTTCAGGCAGCAGCATGAAGAAATTGGCGCGCGCCCGGCGAAATACTGGCATTCCCGGCAATGGCACTCCACTTTGAACAGGGCCTCGCCCACCGCCTCATACCGCAGCGCGCCACAATAACAGCCGCCTGCCAAAGCCATGGCTGATCCTCCCCTGCCCCGGCCTCCCATGCCGGGAATCACTCCGCAAGAAGAAATACGCAGCGCCGAGCCCGCTGCAACCGTGACGCAACGTGCAACAGTCGTGCAAGCCTCTCCTTTGCCCGGTCGAGGTCTTCGGGGCCACGCGGCATCACGGGCGGCGTTCTTTTTAACCCGGCCCTTTGGCACCAGGGCCAATCGACATTCAGGATTCACAAAACGAGGGATTGTGTGGGTCATAGAGAACCGGATTGCGCAGTCCGGGGATGGTCGCATGTGCGCGATGACGCCACCGCTCAATCTGCTCGACACGCTGTCTGGCGACGTTGTCCAGTCCGGAGACAGGCTATTCTGCGCGGCATCCGGGTTTCTCGACAACGGGATTTCGGTGTTTTAAATCTCAGGCGGCGGCGACGCACTTGTCGGCGAAGACGGCAACAACCAGCTGCTGGGACTCGACGGTCGTGACCGGCTGTTTTGTCGCGATGGGATTGACGAGATCAATGGCGGGTCCGGCGCTGACGTCCTGTCCGGCGGCGCAGGACACGACCTGCTGACCGGCGGCGAAAGCCGGCACGTCTTTCATTTCGCCGACAACTTCGGCAAAGACATGGCCACAGATTTCGCGCCAAGATACGAATGGCTCGACCTGCATCTGGTCACCGCCGCCAACAGCCCTGCAGACCTGACAATCACTCAGACCGGCCTGGACAGGTTAGTCGCAATCGCTGGCGTCGATGACACCATCTTGCTGCTGGACACCGAGGCCACCGAGCTGCGGTTCGGCGACTTCTGTTCTGATTCTTCCGCGCCCGATCAGAAGCCGCGCAACCTGACTTGCGTCAGGATTTCACCTGCGATAGCACCTGCGGCATGGAACTGCGCTATCTCACCCCGCTGACACCCGAAGAACAGGCCGCGCACGGTCTTGCACACCCGCAACCCGTGGCCTTTGCGGACCGCGTCCGATTCTCCGAGATCGACCCGCAGAACCATGTAAACAACAAAGCCTACCACGAGTGGTTCGAGATCGCCCGGACCGAGTATTTCCGCCGCGTTTGCGATCCGCACTACGCCGGGAAGCCGCTGCCGCGCACAGTTCTGCACAGCGCAACCATACGGTATCTTGAAGAAATCCTGCCGGGTGAAAGCTATATCGTGACCGCGCGCGTGGCACAGTTCCGAACCACCTCCTACACGCTCGATCAGCAGGTCTGGTGCGATGGCAGCCTGCGCGCCACGCTCAGCGCCGTGATGGTGATGCTGTATCCCGATGGGTCGGGACGCAAATATCCGTTGCCCGACAGTCTGAAACGCAGTTTTGAAACCGGGGACGGCGCCCATCCCGCCGCCTGACACGCCCCGCCATGCGGCGCGCGGGCGGCCTAGCCACCATGACGGCGAACATACTCCAGAAGCGCGGTGGTCGAGCCGTCCTTGCCTGTTACCGGGGCGCGGCCATCCACCATTGGAGCCAGCGCCGTGGCCAGCTCCTTGCCCAGCTCGACACCCCATTGATCAAAGGAGTTGATACCCAAAACCACCCCTTCGACGAAAACCCGATGCTCATAAAGGGCGATGATCCGGCCCAGCATTCGGGGTGTCAGCAGTGGATAGCTGATCGTTACCGAGGGCCGGTTGCCGGGAAACACACGGTGCCGCGCCTGCCGTTCCGTTTCATCGCCGTTGAACCTGCTGGCCACCTTGGCCCGTGCCTCCGCCAGCGTTCGGCCCCGCATCAACGCTTCCGACTGCGCTAGGCAATTGGCCACCAGCAAACGGTGATGATGCGCCAGCTCGGGCTCGTGTCCACACGCCGCGATCATGAATTCGCAAGGCACGACCTGCGTGCCCTGATGGATCAACTGATAGAATGCGTGCTGGCCGTTGGTCCCGGGTTCGCCCCAGACCACGGGACCCGCCTGCCCCTGAACCGCGCTGCCATCCATCGTTACCGACTTGCCATTTGATTCCATTTCCAGTTGCTGCAAATACGCCGTCAGTCTGGCCAACCGTTGATCATAAGGCAGCACCGCTCGGGTGCCATAGCCGCAGACCTGATGATGCCAGATGCCAACCAGTGCAAGCAGAACCGGCAGGTTCTCGCCCCAGGGTGCGGTGCAGAAATGCCGGTCCATTTCCTGCCCGCCGCGCAGGAAATCCATAAAATCATCGGCCCCGATCGCGATCATTAGCGACAAGCCAATCGGCCCCCACACCGAATACCGCCCACCAACCCAGTCACCAAAACCGAACACCCGGTCTGCCGGAATGCCAAAGTCTTCGGTCTGCGGCAATGACGTCGACAGCGCAGCGAACCGGCGCACGGGATCGCCGCCGCCCTGAACCATCCAGTCGCGGGCCGTACGGGCATTGGCCATCGTCTCGACAGTGGTAAAGGTCTTGGACGCAACGATCACCAGCGTGCTTTTCGGGTCCAGCCGCTTCAGCGTATCCGCGATATGCGCGCCATCGACGTTCGACACAAAATGGCAGCGCGGCCCGTCATGATAGGGCGCCAGCGCCAACACCGCCATCGCCGGGCCAAGGTCCGAGCCCCCGATACCGATGTTCACCACATCCGTGATCTCGCTGTCGCGCACCTGCGCGGCAAAGTCCTTCATCCGCTCCAGCGTTTCGCGGACACCCGGCATCACGTCAGCCCCATCGACTAGAACCGGGCCGCCGTCGGGATTGCGCAGAGCCGTGTGCAGCACAGCGCGGCCTTCGGTCTCGTTGATCGGCACACCCGAAAACATCGCATCGCGCCGTGCCGCGACATCGCGGCTGTCACACAGCGCCAGCAAGGCATCACGGATGTCCTCGTCAATCATGGTCTTGGAGTAATCCAACCGCATCTCGCCACACTGGGCGCTAAAACTTTGGGCGCGGTCCGGGTCAGCGTCGAACAACTCCAGAATACCACGGCCCGTCTGGGCCGCACGAAGGTCTTGCAACTTCTCAAACATCGACACTTGTTCCTATTCCGCCCAATGCACCGTCATTTCGCTCAGTACCGCCTTTACCGGAGCCTGTTCAGGCGGCAGCATGGTTGCCCGCTCAAGCGCGGTGCGTTTTTCGGCCCCATAGATGATCAGATGTTTCGACAGGGCCTTATCCAAAACCCGGGCGCTCAGGCTGACGCGGACTTCCGGTTGATCTGCGGGCCGCAGCACCGACACCACCGGCGCCCTTGCGCTCAGCGCTCGTTCCAGTCCTTGCGCACCTGGAAACAACGAAGCGGTATGCATGTCCGCCCCCATGCCCAGCAGCAGTACCGACAGCGGCAACTCCGGCGCCAGCATCGCCTCGACATCGGCCAGAACCCGGTCCGGTTCATCGGCGGGTGCATACAGCGGCAGAAACCGCGCCGACGCCGCCCGGTTCGTGATCAGCCGGTCGCAGATCAGCGCAGCGTTCGACCGCGGATGGTCCTGCGGCACCCATCGTTCATCCGTGGGCAGCACCCGCACCCGGTCCCATTCCAGATCCGCCGCGCATAACGCATCGAACACCGGTCCCGGCGTTGTCCCGCCAGGAACCGCCAAAGAGGCGGTCTGATGGTGCTGCAAATGCGTGTTCAACTCGTCTGCCAGCATACCGGCCAAATCGATGGCCAAGATATCCCGATCGGCGTATTCCTGAATTTTCATGGATTTATCCCTCTCCATCCCCGACCGTCCCGGCGCATCAACTGATCCGCGTCGCCGGGGCCGGTGCTGCCGCTGGCATAAGGTTTTGGCACTTCGCCCCGCGCTTTCCAACCCGCGATCACCGGATCGGTCCACCCCCAGGCCGCCTCGACCTCGTCGCCGCGCATGAACAAAGTCTGATTGCCCCGGATCACGTCCATGATCAGCCGCTCATAGGCATCCGCCGGATGCCGCCCATCGGGCCCCAAAGCCTCGGCAAAGCTCATGTCCAGCGGCACGTCCAAGAGCCGCATACCGCCCGGCCCAGGCTCCTTGATCGTAACGTGAAGCGTGATGCCCTCGTTCGGTTGCAGCCGGATAGACAGAACGTTTGTATGCCGCCCCGCGTCCTCGCCAAATATCGAATGCGGAGTTTCCTTGAATATCACATTGATAACCGACGACCGTGCCACCAGCCTCTTGCCGGTGCGCAGGTAAAACGGAGTACCCGCCCACCGCCAGTTGCTGATATGCGCCTTTAGAGCCACGTAGCTTTCGGTGCTGCTGCGCGGATTGCCGACCGCCTCGCGGTAGCCGGGAAATTCGCTCTCCTGTCCGGAAACTGCCTCGTATTGGCCCCGCACGATATGGTGCGGCTTGACCGGGTCCAGCGCGCGGATCACTTTCAGCTTCTCGTCCCGCACAGCATCGGGATCGAACTTGGCCGGCGGCTCCATAGCGATCAGGCAAAGCAGCTGCATCAGGTGGTTCTGCATCATGTCCCGCATCGCGCCGGCCCGTTCATAGTACGAGCCCCGACCACCAACGCCGACCGTCTCTGCCACGGTGATCTGGATGTGATCCACGTACTGGCTGTTCCACAGGGGTTCGAACAGCATATTGCCAAACCGCACGGCCATTAGGTTCTGGACGGTTTCCTTTCCCAGGTAATGGTCGATCCGGTAGATCTGGCTTTCGTCGAAATGTTCCGCCAACGTAGCGTTAAGCGCCTGTGCACTGGCCAGATCGTGGCCAAACGGCTTTTCGACCACGATACGCACGTTGCGCCCCGCCATTCCGTGGGCGTGAATACGCTCTGCCAATGGGCCAAATAGCGAGGGCGCCACCGAGAAATAGAACGCGCGGACCCGGTCCGCCTGCAGGATAGCGGCCAGATCGGACCAGCCCCCCGCCCCGGTCGCGTCGATCTGAACATAGTGGACCGCATCCAGGAAAGCCTCCAGCGCCACTCTGTCCGCCGCACCCTGGCCAAAATCGCAGACCGCCTCGCGGACCATCGCCTGAAACCCGTCACGGCCAAGCTCACCGCGTGCCGCGCCGACAATGCGCGCCTCCTGCGGGATCTGCCCCGACAGATAACGCCGGAACAGCGCCGGCAATATCTTTCGACGGGCCAGGTCGCCCGTGCCGCCAAAAATCACCAAGTCAAACGGATCAACCGGGATGACACGTGATACCATTGCTTTCTCCGTCTACCCCAGATTGTGACCTGCCGGACCGTACGAGGTCATTGTTAGCGCTACCATATAGCCGCATTCAACCGGCATCACAACTGTGTCAGTTCCTCGTCGCCACACTTATCTTGTCTGCCCTTTCGGGTTAATACATACCACCTCTATACCATCGGATTTGGATCGACATGAAAGACCTTGACCCGCAAGCTGCAAACATCGGCAAATTCGATAATAAATTCACAACTGCCGATGGCTCAGCGCGGGCCAGCGTGGCGCTGAATGCCCCCCAGACCCTGTGGTTCAACACCGGCACCCTGTGCAACATCGCCTGCACGCACTGCTATATAGATAGCAGCCCCACCAATGACGCGCTGGTCTACCTGACAACGGACGAGATCGAAACCTACCTCAACCAGATCGTGGAACGAGACTGGCCGGTGCGCGAAATCGGATTTACCGGCGGCGAACCTTTCATGAACCCCGACATGATCGACATGGCCCGTCTTGCCCTTTCGCGCGGGTTCGACGTGCTGATCCTGACCAATGCCATGCGCCCGATGATGCGCCCCAAAATGCTTACCGGGCTGCAAGAGTTGCAGACCCGCTTCGGCGACCGCCTGACCCTGCGTATTTCGCTCGATCACGCAGACCGGGCTTTGCATGACGAAGAGCGCGGGCCCGGCAGTTTCGTTCAGACACTCAAAGGCATGGACTGGCTGCGCGACACCGGCATACGCATGGCCGTCGCGGGACGCAGCCTGTGGGACCAGTCCGACAGCAAGGCACGCGCCGGTTTTGCCGCCCTCTTTGCGCAGCGCGGATATGCCATCGACGCCGATGACCCGGCGCAATGTGTCATCTTCCCTGAAATGGACCTGCGCGCCGAAGTCCCCGAGATCACCACCGCGTGCTGGGGTATTCTCGACAAATCGCCATCCGAGGTTATGTGTGCCTCGTCCCGAATGGTGGTGAAACGCAAGGGTGCCGCGCGCCCCACGGTGCTGGCCTGCACCCTGCTCGCCTACGAGCCGGAATTCGAACTCGGCGAAACCCTGGCCGAGGCCGAGGTCGACGTACACCTCAACCATCCCCATTGTGCCAAATTCTGCGTTTTGGGCGGGGCCAGCTGTTCCGCCTGAGACAGCGCAGGCACGCGGAAAACGCCGGTGCCCGCCTGACATGTGATCGTATCCACCGCCGTCACCCAGGCTCCGGGGTCCAGTCCGATGTGTAGACGTTATCGGAAGGTTCCTCCATACCTGTGTTCATGGCCCTGATCATCGCCCTGTTGCTGCTGCCGCTCTCCGTCCGAGCGGACCAGAGATTGGGGCTGATTACGCTTATGATGACGCGCCCACGCAGCAAAAGGCCCGCTCCGATGCCCTCTCGGTCTCAGCCGCGCTGCGAGATCAGGGTTTCGAGCTCACCACGCCTTTCCATGGTTCCCGGCGCGACATGAATTGACAGTTTTTTCACTTCACCCACCGGCTGCAACCTGGCGATACCGCCTTTGTCTTCGTTGCCGGTCACGGCGTGGAAATTGATGGCGAAACCTACCTGATGCCCACCGATATCGCCGCCCCTTCAACGGATGAACGAGATTTCATCAAATCGGAATCCACCGCCCGATCCGCATTGCTCGACCCGGTCCGCGCGACCGGCGCGCGCACCACGATCACCGTCATCGCCGCCTGCCGCGAACCCCCCTTTGCGGTATCGACCGGCCGCGGCATCGGAACCGCGCGCGGGCAGGATCGAATTTCGCCCCCTCAAGGCGCCTTCGTGATTTTCTCCGCCGGGACCGGGCAATTGGCGCTGGACCATCTCTCGGAGGATGATACATGCGAGAATTCCGTATTCACCCGCCTGATCCTGCCGCGCGTGCAAACACCCAGTCCCCAATTGCACAGTCTGATGGCCGGGCTGCGCCGCGATGTCCGCGATCTGGCCCAAACGGTAAATCATGACCGGTTTCCCGGCAATTACGACGAATTGCCGGGCCAGTTCCTCTTCACGCAAGCGGCGGCGGCAGCTACATCGGCGAGTAAACCCAATCAAGAGCAAATGCGCCAGGATTTCAATCTGACGCGCAGGCTGGGTACCGTCGCGGCTTATGACACCTTTCTTGACCGCTACGGCGATCAGGAGGATGCCTTTCTCGTGCAACTGGCCCCGCAACTGTGGGGTGCACGCGACGCCGAGGCCCCTGCCGAGACAACGACGCCGGGCGCAGTCGAAGTCACCGGGCTGTCGCCGCGCGAGATTATCCGCCAGACCCAGATCCGGCTAAATGCGCTGGGCTGCGGTGCCGGTCGGCTGATGGTGTCATCGGACGGCGCACGCGCGCCGCCTTTGAGCGCTTCGTAGCCGCCAGCGGCGCTTCGGTTGCAAGCGGTAATCTGGGCACTCAGGCCGCGCTGAACCTGGTGATGACAAAGCAAACGGATTGCCCGGCAGCCCAACCGTCACACACGACTGAAGCCGTGGCGCGAACCACGAGGCAGGGTACTGCCGCCCCATCGGCCCCGACCGTGTCGCTGGCAGGCACATGGACCTACTCTGCCAGTTGCGCGTTGTTCCTTAGAGCTAAAGGCCGCGTCACGATCCGCCATATCCCGGACTATTTCTCTCAGTCCACAATCACCGATACTCTGGGCAACACGGGCCACGGCGAGGTTTGCCTGAATAGCCGCGACATTACCGGGACCGAGTATTTTCCCGGCCTCACCAATCACTTCCGCGGTCGCTTGTCCCTCGACGGGTCCAGCTATTCCGGATCCGGGTCCATCACTTGCGCCGTTCACGCCCGGCGCGGATAATCCGTTCCGGTCAATCAGCCATGATCAGTGCAAGGTGAATTCGCCGACAACGTTCTGCCATTCGCCGGACGACAGCAACTTGCGGTGCGTAAAGCGCACCGAATGCAGCGGTCCGTCGAGTTCGCGCTGCCAGAATTCCACGAATTGAAACAGCTTCGGGTGATCCGGGGCCAGATCGTAATCCTGCCAGACATAGCTGTTCAGGACATGAATATAATCGGGCATGTGATAAAAGAACTCCGCCGTGGTCAGCCCGTAACCCTTCAGCATCAGTTCGGTCTCGGATGCGGTCATTTTCAACCTCTTGGCTTACTCGATACTTTCCATGATCACCCGAAATTCTTACTTTTCAACAAAAACAGTATATTAGCAGGACCTCACAGCGGCTGCCAGCGATCGGAGCAAAGGCCCATTGCACCCTATATGCCAGGTCTGATAAGGTACCCACACAACATATAGACCCTGCACAAAGAATGGGCACGATACGTGAGCGAGACGCCGGAAACCCCTGAAAACGATGACGAAACCCCACCCGAACGCCCCCGTTACGACGGGCCGACGGTGTCCATCGAATCCGAAATGCGCACGTCCTACCTGGACTATGCGATGTCGGTCATCGTCAGCCGCGCGATCCCGGATCTGCGCGACGGGCTGAAGCCGGTGCACCGCCGCATCATCTATTCGATGTATGAAAAGGGCATCACCCACGACAAGACCTACCGCAAATCGGCCAAGTCGGTGGGCGACGTCATGGGCTCCTACCACCCGCACGGCGACAGCGCGATCTATGACGCCTTGGTCCGCATGGCGCAGGATTTCTCGATGTCGCTGCCGCTGATCGACGGTCAGGGCAATTTCGGCTCGATGGACGGCGACAGCGCCGCCGCCATGCGCTACACCGAATCCCGCCTGGCCAAGGTCACCCAGTTCATGACCAATGATCTGGACAAGGAAACCGTCGACTTCATTGACAACTACGACGGCAAGGAACGCGAACCAACGGTGCTGCCGGCGCGGTTCCCGAACATGCTGGTCAACGGAGCGGGCGGCATTGCCGTGGGCATGGCCACCAACATCCCACCGCACAACCTGGGCGAGGTCATCGACGCCACTCTGGCCTTGATCGAAGATCCGGATCTAACCAGCGAACAGCTGATCCAGTACATCCCCGGTCCCGACTTTCCGACTGGCGGCGTCATGCTGGGTCGCTCCGGTGCGCGCAAGGCCTATCTTGAGGGCCGCGGCAGCGTCATCATCCGCGCCAAGACCCGGGTGGAGGAGCTGCGCAAGGACCGCTATGCCATTGTCGTGGACGAGATCCCATATCAGGTGAACAAGGCCGCGATGATCGAAAAGATCGCAGAGGCCGTGCGCGAAAAACGGATCGAGGGCGTCGCCCATGTGCAGGACGAATCCGACCGTCACGGTGTCCGCGTGGTGGTTGAACTGAAACGCGATGCGACCGCAGACGTGGTGCTGAACCAGCTTTACCGTTTCACGCCGATGCAGACCTCCTTTGGTTGCAACATGCTGGCACTCAACGGCGGCCGCCCCGAGCAGCTGACCCTGCGCGCCTTCCTTACCGCTTTCCTCGATTTCCGCGAGGATGTTGTGATCCGGCGCACCGCCTACCTGCTGCGCAAAGCGCGCGACCGCAGCCATATTCTCTGCGGTCTGGCCGTGGCGGTTTCGAACGTCGACGAGGTGGTCGCCACCATACGCAGCTCGGCCGACGCCGCCGAGGCGCGTGAAAAGCTGATGACCCGCCGCTGGCCGGCCGTCGAGATCGCCGACTACATCCGGCTGATCGATGACCCGACCCACAAGATGAACGATGACGGCACTTACAACCTGTCGGAATCGCAGGCCCGCGCCATCCTCGAACTGCGCCTGCAGCGCCTGACCCAAATCGGCGTAAAAGAGGTAACCGACGAGCTCGAAGAACTGGCCGCCAAGATCAAGGAATACCTCGAAATCCTTGGCTCCCGCGACCGGATCATGTCGATCATCGGCGAAGAACTGGTTGAAGTAAAAGAGGAATACGCAGTACCGCGCCGGACCGAGATTGTCGATTGGTCCGGCGACATGGAAGACGAAGACCTCATCGAACGCGAGGACATGGTGGTGACCGTGACCTCGGGCGGCTATATCAAGCGCACGCCGCTTGCCGATTTCCGGTCACAGCGGCGCGGCGGCAAAGGCCTGTCGGGCATGCAGACCAAGGAAGAGGACGTGGTCACCACCCTCTTTGTCGCCAATACCCACACGCAGCTTTTGTTCTTCACCACCGACGGCATGGTTTACAAGCTCAAAACCTGGCGCCTGCCGCAGGGCGGCCGCACGTCAAAGGGTAAGGCGATCGTCAACATCCTGCCGATTCCCTCCGGCGTTTCGATCGCGGCCATCATGCCAGTGGACCGGGACGAGGACGAATGGGATGACCTGCAGGTGGTCTTCGCCACGGATCACGGCACAGTTCGCCGCAACAAGCTGAGCGACTTCACCAACGTCATGCGCAACGGCAAGATCGCGATGAAATTCGAAGGCGACAGCGAAGGCTGGTCGCTGATCAACGCGCGCATCGCATCGAACGACGACGACGTGATGCTGGTCACGGACTCGGGCCGCGCGATCCGCTTCCCGGCAACCGATGTGCGAGTGTTCAACAGCCGCAACTCCACCGGCGTGCGTGGCATCAGGCTGACAAACGGCGACCGGGTTGTGTCGATGTCGATCATCCGGCATTTCGATGCCAGCTCCGACGAACGCTCTGCCTATCTCAAGATGCGCCGCGCAGTGGCCGGGCTGGCCGATGATGCCGAACTGCCCGACGATGAGGACGGCAACGCCATGGCGACGATCAGCCAGGAACGCTATGCCGAGATGTCCGCCGCCGAGAACCTGATCCTGACGATCACTTCAGGTGGTGCCGGTAAACTCAGCTCCAGCCACGATTATCCCGTTCGGGGACGTGGCGGGATGGGCGTCGCGGCGATGGACAAGGCGATGCGCGGCGGTCCGCTGGTGGCGTCTTTCCCGGTCGATATCGAGGACCAGATCATGCTGGCCACGTCCAAGGGTCAATCCATCCGGGTTCCGGTCGAAGGCATCTCCTTCCGCTCGCGCAGCGCCGGCGGCGTAAAGGTGTTCAACACCGGCAAGGGCGAAGAGGTCGTCAGCGTGGCCTGGATCGCCGATCAGGGCGAAGAGGACGACGTTCAGGACAGTTGATCCAGGCACAGCCAAAATGTGCCGCACGACCCCTCCTGCGGCACATTTCTAATTCAAAACAAGGCATTGCGGCTTTAACTTACAGCGCCCGTGCTTTTACCTGACTCATATCGTTACACGAATATCCCGAGAACGCCGAAGGCGTGGCAGGGTGGTCGTGTCTCAAGTTTAAGGCCGGGCGCTTCAACCCACCGAACAACGGTCTGTCAGACCAACGCCGACCGCAAGATCACCCTGAATGATAACGGCAGTCTGACAGTCTCCGGTTCGGGCGTTCCCACAGCCACTTGTGTGAAACGTTAACCGGATTCGGCCTTTCAACGAAGTCCGTTCAACGAAATCCGCGCCGCGGGTCCGAGCCCGAACAGGGCCTCCAGGGCTTGTTTTTTCGAAACCGGCGCGGGACACTAGGCGATTGTTCCGAACATCAAAGTTCGTAAAGCGCTCCGAATTTCGCCTCCAGGTAGTCCAGCAGCGGCGCCTCCGACGGCTCCATGCCGCTGGCCATCGAGATCACCTCGCGCGGCAGGTAAAGCCCGCCGTGCCGCTGAAGGTTCTCACGCAGCCAGCCGGTGGCGCCGCTGGTGTCGCCGGCGGCCAACTGGCTGTCCAGATCCGGCACCTTTTCCCGCATCGCCTGACTCAAACACCCCGCATAGACGTTGCCCAGCGAATAGGTCGGAAAATAACCAAACAGGCCCACCGACCAATGCACATCCTGCAAACAGCCGTTCGACGGCCGGTCAACGGCATAGCCGAAATCGGCCTTGAACCGGTCGTTCCACGCCGCTTCCAGGTCTGCAACCTGCAGATCTCCGGCCATCAGCGCCCGTTCCAGATCGAACCGCAACATGATGTGGAGATTATACTGCACCTCGTCCGCCTCAGTCCGAATATAGCCGTTCTGCACCCGGTTCACGGCGGCGTAAAAGGCATCTGCATCCGCGATCCCAAAGTCGCCAAACGCTTCGGTCATCTGCCCATACAGCCAACCGGTAAAGGCGCGCCCACGGCCCAACTGGTTCTCATAGATCCGACTCTGGCTCTCGTGCACGCCCATGGACACACCGCGCCCAAGGGGCGTCAGCGCATAGGCATCGTCGATCCCCTGCTCGTAGGCAGCGTGACCGACCTCGTGAATGGTCGAATAAATGCAGTTGAACGGATCGGTCGCACTGGTACGTGTGGTGATCCGCACATCCGCGCCGCTGCCGGAACTGAACGGGTGCACCGCCTTGTCGACCCGGCCCCGGCTCAGGTCATAGCCAAAGCGCTCCGCCAGCCGGCGCGACAACGCCAACTGCGCCGTCTCGTCGAAACTGCCGCTGACACCTTCCGGCATCGGCCGCTCCAGGATCGCCGCCCGCAGCGCCACGAGCCGCGGCCGCATCGCGTCAAAGATCGCCGCGATCTGGGCGCCGGTGGTGCCGGGTTCGTAGTCCTCCAGCATGGCGTCATAGAGATCGCCCTCACCCGCCAGCGCCGCGCCTTCCTCACGCTTCAGGCTGACGACCTCCGCCAGCACCGGCAAAAAGGCTGCCACATCCTCCTCGGCCCGCGCCGCCGCCCATTTTCCCTGCGCCTCGGATGTGACCTGCGCGATCCGCTTGGCCAGGTCGGCCGGCACTTTGCCCGCCCGGTCAAAGGCCCGCCGGATCTCGCGCAGTTGCGCCCGACCCGCCGCATCCGGCGCCTCGGCCCGTTCCAGCCAGTCGCCGACCCGCGGATCGGACTTGCGCGCATGCAGCACCGCCTCGATCGCCGCCATCTCGGACCCGCGCTGCGCCGCCGCGCCCCGCGGCATCACCGTCTCCTGGTCCCAGCCCAGTCGCCCGGCAATCTGTCCGAGCGCGCTGGTCTCGCGCTGGAACGCCATCAGCTCGTCAAATGCCGTCATGTCGCCGCTCCCCGCACGGATGTTGCAAGCGGATAAGCCGACAGGAACCGCGCCCGCAGGATGAAAACCCAGACCATAACGGCCATCAACTGATGCAGGATGGCAACCTGCCAAGGCGCCCCGTACAGAACCGTCACGATGCCAAGCACGATCTGCACGAGCAACGCTGCGAACCCCGCACTGAACGCCACGCGGGTCTGCGGATGCGCGCTGCGCCGCCCGCGCAGCCAGACCACGACACCAAAAGCCAGCAACAGGTACCCGGCCACCCGGTGGATGAACTGGACCAGACCCGGGTTCTCAAAGAAGTTCCGCCACGCAGGCTCGATCAGCAACGGGTCGGGCGGAATGACCTGCCCGCCCATCAGCGGCCAGTCGGTATAGCTGCGTCCGGCGTCAATCCCGGCCACCAGCGCACCCAGAAGGATCTGCAGGAACGCAAAATGCAGCCAACCCGTGGACAGGCCAAACAGCTTGACCTCCTTGGCGCGGCGCGCCTGTATCAATTCGCGTTCGGTGCGCCCCAGTTGGAAGATGTACCAGGCGATAACGCCGAGAATGACAAAGGCCAGCCCCAGATGCACCGCCAGCCGGTAGGAGGCCACCGCCGTCATCCCCTCGCCCTGGGTCACGCCCGAGGCCACCATCCACCAGCCGATCGCCCCCTGCACGCCGCCAAGGGCACCCGGGATCACCAACCGTCCGGTCCATCCCGGCGGGATCTTGCGCGCAACGAGAAAGCCGAGGAACCCCAGCGCCCAGACCAGCCCGATCACCCGGCCCAGCTGCCGATGGCCCCATTCCCACCAGTAAATTGACTTGAAGTCATCCAGTTCCATCCACTGGTTCTGGATGCGCCACTGGTCGATCTGCTTGTACTTGTCGAATTCCGCCTGCCAGTCTGCCTCGCTCATCGGCGGGACCGCGCCGGTCACCGACCGCCATTCGGTGATCGACAGGCCGCTGTCGGTCAGCCGGGTCAGACCGCCCACCACGATCATCGCCACAACCAACGCGAACAACACCATCAGCCAGGCGCGAATGCCGCGCCGCGCGTCGCCCCGACCACGGTCAATCAGCCCGGGCTGCGGCGCCGGGCGTTCGGGTTCATCCGTGGTTACGTCCTCAAAGATGCTGCGCTTGCTGCTCATGCGATCCTCATGTCCTTGTTTCCCCGCAAGCTAGGCCCGGGCCCGGCCCGCGTCTAGCCTGCCGACGGGGTCATTCGCCGTGTTCCTTCCAGCGGACCATCTGCCGCATCACACCGTGCAGCATCTGAACGTCGGCGCGAGTCATCCGCATCCGGCTCCACAGGTTGCGCAGATTGACCTTCATGCCCTCCGCCTTCTCGGGCGGAAAGAAGAACCCGGCCGCTTCCAGACGGTCCTCGTAATGCGCGGCGAGCTTCTCCATCTCGATGCCCGTCGCCCAGTCGGACTTGCCGATGTCAGTAACCTCGTGGGACACCTCGTTAACCTGCCGCCGCCACTCATAGGCGGTCAAAAGTACGCATTGGGCCAGGTTCAACGAGGCGAACTCAGGATTCACCGGCACCGAAATGATCGCGTTGGCCCGGGCAATATCGTCGTTCTCCAGCCCGGCCCGCTCCGGCCCGAACATTACGGCAACCCGTTCGCCACTGGCAATCTTCTCCGCCGCCAGCTGCATCGCGCGCTCGGGGCTGAGAACCGGCTTCGTCAGCCCCCGCGGCCGCGCTGTCGTGGCCATGACAAAGGTACAGTCCCCCACGGCCCCCGCCAGATCATCGTGCAGTTGCGCCTCATCCAGCAGCCGCCCCGCCCCAGATGACATCGCCACCGCCTTGGGATTCGGCCACCCATCGCGCGGTGCCACCAGGCGCATCCGGTCCAGCCCGAAATTCCACATCGCGCGCGCCGCCGCTCCGATATTCTCGCCCATTTGCGGGCGGACCAGGATAAAGGCAGGCTGCGGAAAATCGCTCGGCATTTCGTCCTCTCAGATTGATCCGCCCCCTCTAATCCGCCAGACCGCGAGGGGCAAGCACCCTACCCCAGTCCCGCTACTTTCTCATCGGTCAATCCGACGGGGCGAATGGACCGCAGGTCCAGGATGGCTGGCCCCACACCCCGGGCCGCGACGCATTCCCGTTTGCTTCCTCGCGCCAATCCGCTAAACCA
>JBFHMM010000060.1:0-17332 GCA_041594355.1 Paracoccaceae bacterium
GGCGGCACAAAGCCGGGGATACATGTCTTTGACATGGATGCTGCATCCGTTGATGATGCACGTCGCAAGGTGCCCTCACTGAACCATATCCGGCCTTTCAAAGGGCCCTGACTAATCGACGCCATGAACGATGACACAAATGCCCTCGCGGTCACGCTGTTTAGCGAGATTCTGACCGCAGACCAGTTGCTGCGCAACCGGCTCAGTCGCGTGTTGCCAAAAGGAATGGAGATTTCGCATTTCTCGGTGCTAAACCATCTGGTTGTGGTTCAGGACGAACGGGCCCCGGCGCAACTGGCCGAGACATTTCACGTCACCAGAGGCGCGATGACCAACACGCTGAACAAGCTGGAATGGGCCGGCTACATCCACATCCGCCCGGACTGGGACGATGCGCGACGCAAGATGGTGGCGATCAGCCCGGCGGGAAAGCAGGCGCGTGATCAGGCCATCGCGGCGATTGCACCGCTAATCAACAAGGTGGTGCACGAGCTAGGTACCGGTCGGGTTCGGTCCGCCCTGCCGGTGTTGCGCGATCTTCGGGTGCGGCTGGAACAGACCTGACCAGCGCTACTTCAAGGCGTCATGCACGTTCGAAGGCAGGAATTCGGTCAGCCGATATTCCGCCACATGTGGCGTTACAAACGGATCTAAAGCCAGACAATCGCGCGCCGCATCGTCTGATTCTGCCACCATTACAATTACGCCGCCGGTGCGCGGTACCTTGGCGTCCGAGGCAATGAAGCGTCCCTCGGCAAAGGTGCGGCGGATGAATTCCAGATGGGGTTCGATCACTTGCCGCACGTCGGACATCGGCACAGAGTATTCCATATCAACAATGAACAGGTTTGTGTTTTCGGCAATGGCGGGCAACTTTGTTTTTCCCACAGCGTCCGGCCTTTTACCTGAATCATATCGTGACACAAATATCCCGAAAACGCCGAAGGCGTGGCAGGGTGTTCGTGTCGTGAGTTTAAGGCCGGGCGCTTTAGGAAGGGTTCGTGCTGGCGGTGACGTAATTCACGCTCAGGTCCCGGTCGGAGATGCTCCAATTCCAGGTGATCGGATTGAACACAAAGCCTTTGCGGTCGACAGGGTCCAGCCCGGCGTTTTGCAGTAGATCGAACAGTTCGCCCGGCGTGATGAACTTGGACCAGTCGTGCGTGCCCCGTGGCAACCAGCGCATCACCACCTCTGCCCCAACAATCGCGACGGCAAAAGACTTCGGGTTGCGATTGATGGTTGAACATATGTGCAAACCACCGGGTTTCAGAAGCGTTTTGCAGGCGGTCAGGAATGAGAGTGGATCGGCAACATGTTCCACGACTTCCATGTTCAGAACCACATCGAACCGTTCACCGGCCTCGGCCAGCGCTTCTGCGGTCGTATGGCGATAGTCGATGGGAAGTCCGGATTGTTCGGCGTGAACGCGGGCCACGGGAATGTTTCCCGCAGCGGCATCCGCGCCGACCACCTCGGCACCCAGGCGTGCCATCGGCTCTGATAGCAACCCGCCGCCGCAGCCGATATCCAGCAACCTGAGGCCTGTAAAGGGATTTTGGTTTCGCAGGTCGCGGTCGAATTCACATGCGATTTGCTGGGTTATGTAGTCAAGCCGGCAAGGGTTCAGCATGTGCAGCGGCTTGAATTTGCCGGTGGGATCCCACCATTCAGCGGCCATTGCCTCGAATTTCGCAACCTCCGCCGGGTCAACTGTGGTTTGAGACGCTTGCATTCTAGTCTCCGTTCGATCTTTTATCCTAGGACGCTAATATAGGGCTGTAATGGACAAGTACCCGGACCAAAAGCGCGCAGTGCAATATCTTCACCCGCCGATCGAGCCCTTCGATCAGCGGATGATGGATGTTGGACAGGGGCATCGCGTCTATGTCGAACAGTGCGGTAACCCGAACGGCGTACCTGTCGTCGTTCTTCACGGCGGGCCAGGTGGCGGGTGTAGCCCCGCGATGCGCCGGTATTTCGACCCCCAAGTTTATCGGATCGTCCTGTTCGATCAACGCGGCTGTGGCCGGTCCCGGCCCCATGCCTCGGTCGAGGATAACACCACATGGCACCTCGTCGCCGATATCGAGCGAATTCGGCGCGAGGTGGGGATAGAGGCCTGGATCGCATTTGGCGGCAGTTGGGGCGCGACACTGGCGCTGATCTACGCACAGACGCACCCCGAGCGGGTGACGAACCTGATTCTGCGTGGCGTGTTCCTGATGACCAAGGCGGAACTGGACTGGTTCTATGGCGGCGGGGCGGGGCGGTTCTGGCCGGAAACCTGGGCACGGTTCGTCGAACCTGTGCCTGTGGCTGAACGCGGTGATTTGATCACGGCATATAACAAGCGGCTGTTTTCGGGCGATTCGGTGCAGGAGGTCCGATTTGGCCGCTCATGGTCGGCCTGGGAAAACGCACTGGCGTCCATCCATTCCAGCGGCAATGCTGGGGAAAGCCCCGGAGAGTATGCGCGCGCCTTTGCGCGGCTAGAGAACCACTATTTCATCAATAACGGGTTCCTGGAGTTCGACGGCCAGATCCTGGCGAACATGGGCCGGATCTCGCACATTCCCGGCGTTATCGTTCAGGGGCGATATGACATGATTTGCCCGCCGAGTGCTGCGTGGCGGATCAGCGAGCTTTGGCCGGCATCGGAGCTGAAAATGGTGCGCAATGCAGGTCACGCCCTGTCGGAGCCAGGTATCAGTGCCGAACTGGTTCGGGTTATGGATCGGTTGGCCGAGGATTTCGTATGACACGGATCGACCGCCGCGCATTGTTTACATCGGGCGCCGCCGCCGCGCTTTTGGCGGCAAGCGGGGTGTCTTTGCAATCCGACCCTCGCGCAGGCGGACAGCTTCGGATAGCGGTGCCAAGAGGCGATGGCAGCCTAGAGTCGGTTGTGCGTGGTGCGGTCTTTGACCAGTTGACCGAAGTCGGCCCTGACGGTGTTCTTCGCCCCGAACTCGCACTGTCGTGGACTGGAAGTTCCGATGCCCGCAGCTGGCAATTCACGCTGCGTGAGGGGGTACGCTTCCACGACGGCACGGTTTTGACGGCGCAGCATGCTGCCGACGCGTTGGGAACGCGTGATCTAGTGAATCTGTTGCGTATTGCAGCGGGCGATGAGCGGACGCTGAGGATCGAACTGGCGCGGGGTAATCCAGACCTGCCATTTCATCTTGCGGCGCCGGATCTGGCGATCGAGCGAACCGTCGATGACGGTGGCGTGGCGCGGGTTGTTGGGACCGGGGCCTACCGGGCCGACCGGATGCACGACGGGCGCGGGTTCTTGGGACGAAAGGTCGACTCGCACTACAAGGCAGGACGGGCCGGATGGGTCGATACGGTGGAAGTCGTGGTGATCCCCGATCCACGGGTGCGGGCAGAAGCGCTGCGCGACGGCTTTGTCGATGTAGCGGCATTGCCGTATTCGCAGGGGCTGATCGGACGCGGCGAGTTTCAGTTTCATCCGTCCGTTGAGGACATGGCGCTGGCGGCGCGGGCCGGGGTCGGTTTGCCAAAGCGCGTCGGCGCACGCGCCCCGTTGGACGACGGTCGGATCGCGGAGCGCTGGTGGATTGCCTGAATTTGCACGCGGGCGCACGGCGGCAGTGGCGGGGGTATTTGTGATAAGAAAAGAGCTGGGGGTTGCAGATTCGGTAAGCTGAGCGTATATGCCCGAATAACAGCGGCGCGTCGGGCTTCGGCCCCAGGCTCCACCGGAAAGTTTGACGGGCCGCGAGCCCGTTTTTTTGTGCCTGACAAGAGCGCCTGCTAACTGATGACCAACGACTTGATAGCAAAGGCGGCGATAGATCGCCGCATGGCCGAGATCGTCACTCCGGTGATCGAGGATCTTGGATTTGAACTGGTGCGTATCCGGCTGATGTCAGGAAAGGCCACCACGCTCCAGATCATGGCTGACAAGCCAGACGGCGGTATTGAGGTGGATGATTGCGCCGAGATTTCGAACGCCGTCAGCGCCGTTATGGATGTCGAAGACCCAATTCTGGATGAATACACTCTGGAAGTTTCCAGCCCCGGTATTGATCGGCCGCTCACGCGTTTGAAAGATTTTGAAACCTTCGAGGGCTACGAGGCCAAACTGGAGACCGCGGAACTGATCGATGGCCGTCGTCGGTTCAAGGGGGAGCTCGCGGGGGTCGAGGGCGACGAGGTTCTGATCAACATCGAAGAAGGTACGATCGGACTGAAGTTTGACTGGTTGAGCGAGGCCAAACTGGTGCTGACCGACGATCTGATCAAGGAAATGTTACGCCAGCGGAAAGTGGCGGGCGCCCTGAACGAAGACAAGTTTGACGAAATCGAGACCGAAGGGTCTGTCGAGGAGGATATGTGATGGCTATCACTTCTGCCAACCAGCTGGAGCTTTTGCAGACCGCAGAAGCTGTGGCCCGTGAAAAGATGATCGATCCCGGTCTGGTCGTCGATGCGATGGAAGAAAGCCTCGCCCGAGCCGCCAAGTCCCGCTATGGCGCGGAAATGGACATCCGCGTGTCAATCGACCGCAAGACCGGCAAGGCGACGTTCACCCGCGTTCGCACTGTGGTCGAGGATGACGAGCTTGAGAACTATCAGGCTGAGTTCACCGTCGAGCAGGCCAAGCAATATATGGCCGATCCAAAAGTCGGTGACACGTTTGTCGAAGAAGTTCCGCCGGTCGAAATGGGCCGGATCGCAGCGCAATCGGCCAAGCAGGTGATTCTGCAGAAGGTGCGTGAAGCGGAACGCGATCGTCAGTACGAGGAATTCAAGGACCGCGCCGGGACCATCATCAACGGTCAGGTCAAGCGCGAGGAATACGGCAACGTCATCGTCGACGTTGGTGCTGGCGAAGCCATCTTGCGCCGCAACGAAAAGATTGGCCGCGAAAGTTATCGCCCGAACGACCGCATCCGCTGCTACATCAAGGATGTGCGCCGCGAACCGCGCGGACCGCAGATTTTCCTGTCGCGCACCGCGCCGGAATTCATGGCCGAACTGTTCAAGATGGAAGTGCCGGAAATCTATGATGGAATCATCGAGATCAAGGCCGTTGCCAGGGATCCGGGATCGCGCGCCAAGATCGCCGTGATTTCCTATGACGGGTCCATCGACCCGGTCGGTGCCTGTGTCGGTATGCGCGGTAGCCGTGTGCAAGCGGTCGTGAACGAGCTTCAGGGTGAAAAGATCGACATCATCCCATGGAACGAGGATCAGCCGACCTTCCTGGTCAATGCGCTTCAGCCTGCCGAGGTGACCAAGGTTGTTCTCGACGAAGAGGCAGAGCGCATCGAAGTTGTGGTGCCCGAAGAGCAGCTGTCGCTGGCGATCGGTCGCCGTGGCCAGAACGTGCGCCTGGCCAGTCAACTGACCGGTCTGGACATCGACATCATGACCGAGGAAGAGGAAAGCGCCCGCCGCCAGAAGGAATTCGAGGCGCGCACCGGCCTGTTCATGGAAACGCTGGACCTGGATGAGTTCTTTGCCCAGCTGCTGGTGTCGGAAGGCTTTTCCAACCTCGAAGAGGTTGCCTATGTCGAACTGGACGAACTGCTGGTGATCGATGGTGTCGATGAAAGCACCGCCGCGGAACTGCAGGCCCGGGCCCGCGACTATCTTGAGGCGCAGGCCAAGGCTGCGCTGGAAAATGCCCGTGCGCTGGGCGTCGAGGATAGCCTGGTTGAATTCGATGGCCTTACACCCCAAATGATCGAAGCTTTGGCCAAGGACGGCGTCAAGACGCTGGAAGATTTTGCAACCTGCGCTGATTGGGAGCTGGCTGGTGGCTGGACCACAGTAAATGGTGAGCGAATCAAGGATGATGGTCTGCTGGAGCCTTTCGATGTCACACTGGAAGAGGCACAAAACTTGGTGATGACGGCGCGCATTCTGTTGGGTTGGGTCGATCCGGCCGATCTGGAAGCCGAAGCCGAGGAAGGCGGCGACGACATCGAAACCGAAACTGACGCGGAGGCCGGGGCCTGATCTCAGGCCCCGCGGGCTTTGACATGGGACGCGGTGGCGCCTCAAGGGACCATACCGAAGGTCCAGACCGCAAGTGCATTGCCACGGGTGAGGTACAGCCAAAATTTGGGCTGATCCGCTTTGTGGCAGGGCCGGACGGTCAGATCGTTCCGGATGTTCTGGGCAAATTGCCCGGACGAGGGGTATATGTGTCTGCGGATCGGACCGCCCTGGAGGCGGCCATCAAGAAAAAGCTGTTTGCCCGTGGGCTTAAGCAGCAGGTTTCGGTTCCGGATGGTTTGATCGATGTTGTTGAGCGCCAGATGGCGCGTCGGGTCGTCGATCTTCTGAGTCTGGCACGAAAGTCGGGCAACGCGGTTGCAGGGTTTGAAAAGGTCAAGACCTGGCTTGATACAGAACAGGCTCAGGTCTTGTTGCAGGCGGCCGACGGTTCCGGTCGCGGCAAGTCGAAACTGAGCACGCCGCACTATGGCCGATACATCGGCTGGCTGACTGCGGACGAGCTTGGCATGGCCTTTGGTCGTCAAACTGTGATACATGCCGCGCTCGCCTCTGGTGGACTCAGTCAACGTGTTGTAGAGGAAGCGCAGCGGTTGCGTGGATTGCGCGAAACGTACGGTGGCAACGGCCACCGGGAAGGATAAAGAGCTTTATGAGCGATAGTGACGGCAAAAAGACTTTGGGTCTGCGTGGTGGAGGTTCCCGTCCGGGGAACGTGAAACAGAGTTTCAGCCATGGTCGGACCAAGAATGTCGTGGTGGAAACCAAGCGCAAGCGCGTTGTGGTGCCCAAGCCGGGTGCTGGAAAAGCTGGCGGTGCGTCTTCGGCCCCGATCGGCGATCCGTCGCGGCGTCCGGCCGGGATTACGGATGCGGAGATGGCGCGCCGACTCAAGGCGGTTCAGGCTGCCAAGGCGCGGGAATCCATTGAAGCGGCAGAACGCGAAGCCGAAGAGAAGGCTCGCGCCGAAGAGCGTGAGCGCCGCCGTGCCGAGGCCGAGGCCAAGGAGCGTGAACAACGCGAAGCCGAAGAGCGAGCCCGTGAAAAGGCCGAGCAGGAAGAACGTGCGCGCAAGGAGGCCGAGGAGGCTGCCAAACGTGCTGCGGCTGCACCTGCGCCTGCGCCGAAAGCGGACGATAGCCGAGGACCGGCAGCCAACAAACCGGCACCGTCGCAGGCGCCGCGCAAAGCTGACCGTGAACGTGAGCAGCGCCAGAACCGCGGCAAGGGCCGCGACGACGATGGCCGCCGTTCCGGCAAGCTGACCCTGAATCAGGCTCTGCGTGGTGGTGAGGGCGGACGCCAGCGGTCCATGGCGGCGATGAAGCGCAAGCAGGAACGCGCGCGGCAAAAAGCCATGGGCGGACCGATCGAACGGGAAAAGGTTGTTCGTGAAGTCCAGCTGCCTGAAGCGATCGTGGTCAGCGAGTTGGCCAACCGCATGGCGGAACGCGTGGGTGAGGTTGTCAAATCGCTGATGCAGATGGGCATGATGGTTACCCAGAACCAGACCATCGATGCCGATACAGCCGAGCTGATCATTGAAGAGTTCGGCCACAAGGTCGTGCGGGTGTCCGACGCTGACGTGGAAGATGTCATTCAGACAGTCCAGGACGATGAGGGCGATCTGGTGCCGCGTCCGCCGGTGGTCACCATCATGGGCCACGTTGATCACGGTAAGACTTCGTTGCTGGATGCGATCCGTAACGCCAAGGTCGTGTCGGGTGAAGCGGGCGGTATCACGCAGCATATCGGCGCCTACCAGGTGAAGACTGACAGCGGCCAGCTGCTGACCTTCCTCGACACGCCGGGCCACGCGGCCTTCACGTCGATGCGGTCGCGCGGTGCGCAGGTCACGGACATTGTTGTTCTGGTTGTCGCGGCGGACGATGCGGTGATGCCGCAGACGATCGAGGCGATCAATCACGCCAAGGCGGCGGATGTTCCGATGATCGTGGCGATCAACAAGATCGACAAGCACGATGCGGATCCGGACAAGGTGCGGACCGACCTGTTGCAACACGAAGTGATTGTTGAAAAGATGTCCGGTGAAGTGCAGGACGTTGAAGTTTCGGCAATCACGGGTCAGGGTCTGGACGAACTGCTCGAAGCCATTGCGCTGCAGTCCGAGATTCTGGAGCTGAAAGCTAACCCGAATCGAGCGGCGCAAGGCGCTGTGATTGAGGCGCAGCTGGACGTTGGTCGCGGTCCCGTGGCCACGGTTCTGGTGCAGACTGGCACACTGAACCAAGGCGACATCTTTGTCGTCGGCGAACAGTGGGGCAAGGTCCGGGCCATGGAAAACGACAAAGGGGCGCGCGTGAAATCAGCCGGCCCGTCGGTACCGGTCGAGGTTCTGGGCCTGAATGGCACGCCCGAAGCGGGCGACGTGCTGAATGTGGTCGAAACCGAAGCACAGGCACGCGAGATCGCGGAATATCGTGAGAAAGCAGCCAAGGAGAAGCGCGCCGCAGCCGGAGCCGCGACCACGCTGGAACAGCTGATGGCTAAGGCCAAGGAAGACGAGAGCGTGGCCGAGCTGCCGATTCTCGTCAAAGCCGATGTGCAGGGTTCTGCCGAAGCTATCGTTCAGGCGATGGAAAAGATCGGCAACGACGAAGTGCGCGTGCGGGTTCTGCACTACGGCGTCGGCGCGATCACGGAAACAGATGTCGGCCTGGCCGAAGCCTCTGGCGCGCCGATCATGGGATTCAACGTGCGGGCCAATGCCAGCGCGCGGAACACAGCGAACCAGAAAGGTGTCGAGATCCGATACTATTCGGTGATCTATGACCTTGTCGACGACGTAAAAGCGGCCGCCAGCGGTTTGCTGAGCGCTGAGATTCGCGAGAAGTTCATCGGTTATGCCGAGATCAAAGAGGTCTTCAAAGTGACCGGCGTTGGCAGAGTTGCCGGCTGTCTGGTTACCGAGGGGGTTGCCCGCCGGTCCGCCGGTGTGCGCCTGCTGCGTGACAACGTGGTGATCCACGAAGGAACTCTGAAAACCCTCAAGCGCTTCAAGGACGAAGTGTCGGAAGTTCAGTCGGGTCAGGAATGCGGTATGGCCTTTGAGAATTACGAGGACATCCGCGAAGGCGATGTGATCGAGATTTTCGAGCGCGAAGAGGTTACGCGGACGCTCGACTAGGTCGCTTCGCGCCAGATACGGTTTCGGTAACGGGACCAAAGCCTACAAGAAAAGGGGGACAGCGCCGTGCGTGCTGTCCCCCTTTTCTTCATGTTTGTGTGGTCTGAAAGGTCTGAAGCTAAGCTGCGGCCACAACCGGCCTGCCTTCGTACACACTGTTGCCAACCCGAACGGCTATCTTGCCGTTAGGAAGCGACCGGACAAACGTACCCTGAATAGAGACGCAAGTTCCGACTGTGATGGTTCGAAGCAAGTCAAATCCTCCCCAAAAGAACTGGACGGCTACAGTATATTCACAAAATAAAAATAAAAAATGCCTAATTCTGTTACAAAACAGCTAAAATTTTCCGTCTTCGTACAAAATATAGGCAAACTGTGGATAACTCTCTCAATATGAGGGGTGGAGTACCACGCCATCCACTCTCCTTTGAGGATGCTACTGATTCGTTACAGCCAGTCACGAAGGATTGGAATCAGCGGAATATCCGCAGGTGGCATCGGATAATCGCGCAGATCACGGGCGCGGACCCATTTCAGGGTTTGCCCCTCGCGCGGACGCGGAGATCCTTCCCATTTGCGACAGGCGAACAACGGCATCAGCAAATGAAAATCATCATAACTGTGGCTTGCGAAGGTTAACGGGGCGAGGCAGGAGGCCCAGGTGTTGATTCCCAGCTCCTCTTCCAATTCGCGGATCAGGGCCACTTCGGGAGTCTCCTTGTTTTCGACCTTGCCACCCGGAAACTCCCACATACCGGCCATGCTTTTGCCTTCCGGGCGCTGCGCAAGCAGCACCCTGCCGTCTACGTCAATCAAGGCAACCGCCGAAACAAGAATCGTCTTCATGACCGGTAATCGGCGTTGATGCTAATATACCCATGCGTCAGGTCACAGGTCCAAACGGTTGCCTTGCCTGACCCCAGACCCAGATCGACGTGAATCATCAGATCCTGCTGCTGCATGTAGGTGGCGGCATCGCTTTCGCTATAGTCAGGGCTGACCCAGCCGTCTTTGGCGACTAGAAGATCGCCAAACCAGATCGACAACAAATCGCGATCCGCAGCCGCGCCAGACTTGCCGATGGCCATGACCACACGGCCCCAATTGGGGTCTTCTCCTGCGATGGCCGTCTTGACTAGAGGTGAGTTGGCAATGGACAAGCCGTGTGTTTTTGCGTCGGCATCATTGGCCGCGCCGGTCACCCGGATTTCGACAAATTTTGTGGCGCCTTCTCCGTCGCGGACAACCTGATGCGCCAGGTCCAGCATCACCGCATGTAAAGCGCCGGCGAAGTCCTGGTCTCCGGAAACATCAACACCCGAAGCGCCTGTGGCACACACTATCAGACTGTCGGAAGTCGATGTATCGCTGTCGACTGTAATGCAGTTGAACGTGTTGTCCGAATGCTTTGACACCAGATCTTGCAGTTGATCTTGAGGGATCGCGGCATCTGTAAAAACATAGACGAGCATGGTCGCCATGTCCGGCGCGATCATGCCCGAACCCTTGGCGATACCGGCTATCGAAACTGTTTTCCCTTCGACCGAGAGCTGTCTGGATGCACCCTTGGCAAAGGTATCGGTGGTCATGATCGCCCGCGCTGCTTTGTCGATTGCGTCGCTGGCAAGGCTGGCGTTCAGGTCGTTCAGCTTTGCAACGATCCGATCATGCGGCAGCGGTTCGCCGATGACACCGGTTGATGCAGTAAACACACGATTTTGGGGGCAGCCGGTGATCTGGGACACGGCCTGGGTCAGTTCTGACACAGATATCTGACCGTAGTGCCCGGTAAAGGCGTTCGAGTTACCGGAATTCACCAGAATCGCGGCGCCCGCGTCAGTTGCGCCACCCAATTTTGCCTGACAATCCAGCACCGGCGCGGACCGGGTCGCAGAGCGAGTGAAAACTCCGGCCACAGATGTTCCCGGGGCTAGCAGCGCCAACATCACATCATCACGTCCTTGATAGCGAACGCCCGCTGCGGCTGTCGAAAAGGTCACGCCGGAGACTTCTGGAAGATCCGGAAAGCTTTTGGGAGCCAACGGGGAAACAGGCAAGGATTTCGCCACTGTATCAGTTCCTTACAAGATCAACATTCTGAAGGATTTCAGGCGTCAGCCCTTCGACCTCGGGCCGCTCAACCTTGGCTGCACTCATCAATTCATCGACGCGGGCTTCAAAGGCCCGCTGACGTAGTTCGTCCGCGATTTCATCGCCGACTTCTTCGAAAGACGGCGCAGCAGATTTGCGCTTTTCGTTCAGCTTGATCACGTGCCAGCCGAATTGGGTCTGAACTGGATCGGAGATTTCTTTCGGTTGCAGCGATACTACGGCTGCTTCGAATTCCGGCACCATGCGGCCGGTACCAAACCAACCGAGTTCACCACCCGATGGCCCGGACGGTCCTGTTGATTTTTCCTTGGCGGTCGCTGCGAAATCCGCACCCTGATCCAGTGTGGCCTTGATTGCCAGCGCTTCTTCTTCGGTTTCAACAAGAATATGAGACGCGTTGTATTCGTCCCCGCCGAAACCGTCGGCATATTTTTCGGCGTACGCGGCCCGCACTCCGGCTTCGGAAACAGAGTCAGACATGATCCGTTCGATCACGTTGGCCGCGAGCAGGGCCCTGCGTTCGTTTTCGAGCGAGAGTTCAACAAACTGGGGGACGGCATCTGTGTTGGATTGTTTCAGTGTATTTTGCTGGATCAGCTGGTCCAGAATGGCGTTGTACAGTACCTCGGGTGGCAGTTGCTGGTACTGTTCGGGCAGGTTCGCCCGCGCGACAATCATATGTCCAAGGGTAATTTCCTCGCCGTTGACCCGTGCCACAACCGTGTCGGCGTCTGGCTCAGCTGCTGTCAATTGCATTGCCAACATTGCCGAAACGGCAAAAGCCGACAGAAAAGTGAGACCTTTGGGCATTGATTCATCCTATTCAGAGGCCGCGACCGGGCGCGGCGTTGACACTGTTTCACCCGACCCTTACATCGCCTTGAGGCCGTTGGGCCGGGCCGTCGTTCCCCCCGTATCTATGGGTTGTGCGCAAGACGGGCAAGCCTGACGGAACCACAACCACGGGCACGAATGAGTCAGATCAGCCGGAGTGAGCATGCTGGGTATCGGAACAATCGCCAAAAAGGTTTTTGGCACACCGAACGACCGGAAAATCAAGGCGACGCGACCGCTGATCGAGCAGATCAACGCTCTTGAACCGGAGTTCGAAAAACTCAGTGACGAGGCGTTGAAGGAAAAAACCGCCGAGTTGCGCAAACGGGTACTGAACGGGGAATCGCTGGACGATCTGTTGCCCGAAGCATTTGCCAATGTCCGTGAAGGCGCCAAACGGGCGCTCGGCCTGCGCGCCTTTGACGTTCAATTGATGGGTGGTATTTTCCTGCATCAGGGCAACATTTCCGAGATGAAGACGGGTGAAGGCAAGACGCTTGTCGCGACCTTTCCGGCCTATCTGAACGCCTTGACCGGCAAGGGTGTCCATGTGGTCACCGTCAACGATTATCTGGCAAGCCGTGACAGCGAATGGATGGGCAAAGTGTTTGCCGCGCTGGGCATGACAACCGGCGTGATCTTCTCCGGCATGGATCAAGAAAGAAAGATCCAAGCCTATGAATGTGACGTGACCTACGGCACCAATAACGAATTTGGCTTCGATTATCTGCGCGACAATATGAAGTCAGAGTTAAAGCAGATTTTCCAGAAGCACCACAACTTTGCCATCGTCGATGAGGTGGACAGCATCCTGATCGACGAAGCACGAACGCCGTTGATCATTTCCGGGCCTGCCGATGATCGATCGGAACTATACGTTACCATTGATGCAATCATCCCGTCGCTGACCGGCGATCACTATGAGTTGGACGAAAAAACCCGTGGTGTGACCTTTACCGAAGACGGTAACGAGTTTCTTGAGCAGCAGTTGCACGCGCGCGGTTTACTGGAAGACGGGCAAACGCTTTATGATCCGGAAAGCACGACGATCGTCCATCACGTCAATCAGGGCCTGCGCGCGCACAAGATCTATCAAAAAGATAAGGATTACATTGTTCGCGACGGCGAGGTTGTCCTGATCGATGAATTTACCGGTCGCATGATGGCGGGCCGCCGACTGTCTGATGGTTTACATCAGGCGATCGAAGCCAAGGAGGGCGTCACTATTCAACCGGAAAACGTGACACTCGCCAGTGTCACATTCCAGAATTACTTCCGCTTGTATGACAAGCTTAGTGGTATGACCGGCACCGCGCTGACCGAGGCCGAGGAATTCGCCGAGATCTATGGCCTGGGCGTTGTCGAGGTGCCGACAAACCGGCCAATTTCACGGGTGGACGAAGACGATCAGGTCTATCGCACGGCAGCGGAAAAATACACGGCCATGATCGAGGACATTAAGGCAGCCAACGAAAAGGGGCAGCCGGTTCTGGTCGGGACGACCTCGATCGAAAAGTCCGAAATGCTTAGCCAGATGTTGACTCAGGCCGGGATCACACACAACGTCCTGAATGCACGGCAGCACGAAAAGGAAGCCCAGATCGTGGCCGATGCCGGTCGGCTGGGTGCGGTAACGATTGCCACCAACATGGCCGGTCGTGGTACTGATATCCAGCTGGGCGGGAACGTCGAAATGAAGGTTATGGCGGCCCTGGCGGAAAACCCAGACGCCGACCCCGCCGAGTTGCGAGCCACGGAAGAGGCCAAACACGCCGAGGAAAAACAGAAGGTCCTCGATGCCGGTGGGCTTTATGTCATAGCGTCTGAAAGGCACGAAAGCCGCCGGATCGACAATCAGCTGCGCGGTCGTTCTGGCCGCCAGGGCGACCCGGGCCGCACCGCGTTTTACCTCAGTCTCGAAGACGACCTGATGAGGATCTTTGGATCCGAACGTTTGGATAAAGTGCTCAAGACGCTTGGCCTCAAGGAAGGTGAAGCCATTGTGCACCCTTGGGTTAACAAATCGCTGGAACGCGCGCAGGCCAAGGTCGAAGGCCGCAACTTTGACATGCGCAAGAATGTCCTGAAGTTCGACGATGTCATGAACGATCAGCGCAAGGTGATTTTTTCGCAGCGCCACGAAATCATGGCTGCCAAAGATCTCAGCGATATCGCCGCCGATATGCGCCATCAGGTAATCGACGACTTGATCGAGAACTATATGCCTCCGAAGTCCTATGCAGATCAGTGGGACACCGAAGGTCTTTATGCTCAGGTTATTGAAAAACTGGGCGTGGATGTACCGGTAATGGAATGGGCGGCCGAAGAAGGGGTGGATGATGACGAGATACGCGAGCGACTGATCAAGGCCACGGACGAACTGATGGCCAAAAAGGCGGTCGACTTTGGCCCCGAGAATATGCGCACCATTGAAAAACAGGTGCTGTTGCAAACCATCGACACCAATTGGCGTGAGCATCTTCTGACTCTTGAACACCTGCGTTCCGTGGTCGGCTTTCGCGGATACGCACAGCGCGATCCGTTAAACGAATACAAGAATGAAAGCTTCCAACTGTTTGAAAATATGCTCGATTCCCTGCGGGAAACGGTGACAAAGCAACTGGCGAATGTGCGTCCGCTGACCGAAGAAGAGCAACGGCAAATGCTGGCTCAGATTGCGGCGCAGCAGGCCGATCTGCAGAAGAATGCGCAGACCCCCCAGCATCCAGGTGCGAACGACGTTCCGGCAGCCGAGGCAGAAGCCGCGGTGGAAGGGTTCGTCGAGGATGACCCCAGTACTTGGGGCAACCCCGGGCGGAATGAAAAATGCCCCTGCGGCAGCGGCAAGAAGTTCAAGCACTGCCACGGGCGGTTGGTCTAACCTTTCGGTTCGAAAATGCCTGAATGACTCCGCGCCTTGGCCACAAACTGGCCGCGATTGGGGCCGACTCTTTCCGAGACTTAACAGGTTTCGGAGGGTGTCATGTCGAAGGTTCGTATGGCTGCTGTGATCGGAGGCACTGTAATCTGTGCCCTCGGTATCGGATTTGTAATGCAAAGCCTCGACCAGTCGTCCAGCGGCGGTCCTGCGGCGCAAAACGCGCCGATCCAAGAATCCATTCTGCCGCCCGCGTCGGCGTCACCGGCGCAGAAATCTCCGAAGCCGGTCGATGAAGACCAGGCTTCATTGGATCTTGAGCGGATTACGTTGACCGCTGCTGCGCCGGACATCTCGAATCCCCGCCCTGCGCCGCTGCCGGTCGCACTGGCAGATCCGGATCTGCCAGTGCTGGGTTGCGCGGTTTCCGCGCATGCCGTGCGCGGTCCAATGGCGCATGTGACCCTGAACGTCGCCGCCCCGTGTTTCATCAATGAAAGGGTTACCGTTCATCATAATGGGATGATCTTTACGGATGTAACGGATCAGGAGGGTGTGCTGGAAGTTTCGGTGCCTGCATTGGCTGAACGTGCAGTCTTCATCGTAGCCTTTGCCAATGGGAAAGGGGCTGTTGCAACGGCGCATGTTCCCGAATTGGGGAAATTCGACCGGGTTGCCATTCAGTGGTCCGGTGACAGCGGATTTCAGATTCACGCCCGTGAATTCGGCGCGTCCTATGGCGAAACCGGTCATGTTTGGTCCGGCTCGGCAGATATTGCGGGAGATGGCGGCCGGGTGACCCGATTGGGTGAAGCCGACACATTTGCTCCGCAGCTTGCCGAGGTTTACACTTTTCCGACCGGGCATACGGATCATGCTGGGACAATCGCACTGAGCGTCGAAGCCGAGGTCACGGACACAAACTGCGGTCGAGATGTCGCCGCTCAATCTCTGGAACTGCGTGGAGCGGCGTTGCTGCGAACACGAGATCTGGTCATGTCTGTACCAAACTGCGGTGCAATTGGTGACTTTCTGGTGTTGAATAATCTTGTGGATGACCTGAAAATCGCAGCAAGGTAATCGCGGTTTAGTCAGGGTCTATCATGGTTTGGCAGCGTGCGGCGGTATTCGCCGCACTTCTTTTATTCTGGCAGGCTTTTCCGTTGCTTGCCCAGGACGTGACGCTTAGCTCACCTGACGGCTCGGTCGAGATCACCGGCACGTTGCTGGGCTATGACGGAGAATTCTACCGTGTTGATACGCAATATGGCGAGCTAACCGTAGATGGATCGGGTGTCTTGTGTGATGGTCCGGCTTGTCCCAGCCTGACCGATTTCGTTGCCGAAGTGGCGATATCAGGTTCCTCGACGATAGCCGAGGTGTTGTTGCCGGCGCTTCTGGAAGGATTTGCCCTGCGGGACGGCTGGCAGACTCTGCGGCAAGATCTGGACCCTGAGCATTTTGACTACATGCTGTTGCGTCCGAATACAGGCAAGGCCATTGCCCGGTTTTCCTTTCGAGTGACCAACACGGATGAAGGGTTCGCCGACCTCCTAGCCAATGAGGCGGATGTGATCATGGCTATGCGAGAGATTCGTGAAGGGGAGCGCAGTCGTGCCCGTGAGGCCGGTCTGGGCGATATGACTGAAACCAATCGGAACCGGGTTTTGGCATTGGATGCGATCGTGCCGGTCGTAGCACCGGTTAACCCAGTGCGACGGATCTCGATTCCGCAACTGGCGCGTGTCTTTGCCGGGGATATTAAAAACTGGTCCGATCTGGGTGGTCCCGATGCGCCGATATCGTTGCACCTGCCTGTGGCGGAGTCAGGGCTATCGCAGTCCGTCGAGGATCGCCTGATGAGGCCCGTCAACCTGGCACTGTCCGACTCGCTTGTCCGGCACGCCCGAAGCAGTGATCTTGCCCGTGCGGTCAGCACAGATCCGTTTGCCATCGGGATGGCGAGCTTTGCAGAAACCGGTTCGGCCCGCATGCTGACACTGACCGGGGAGTGTGGATTTTCGATGAACGCGAGCCGGCGGACGATCAAAACCGAGGACTATCCGTTGACGTCGCCGATGTTTCTGTATCTGCCGGCCCGGCGGTTGCCCAAAGTCGCGAGGGATTTCCTGATATATACCCGCAGCCCTGCTGCGCAGATCGTCATCCGAAGATCTGGTATCGTGGATCAGGCACCGGAACGAATCTCGGTCAATGTCCAAGGTGACCGGCTGGCGAATGCAATTTCATCTGCAGGCGCCGAAGTGCCGTTGGACGACCTACAGAATATGATTTCATCGCTGCGACCACTGTCCCGACTGACAACGTCCTTTCGGTTTGAGACAGGGTCAACGCGCCCCGAC
>JBFHMM010000061.1:0-17270 GCA_041594355.1 Paracoccaceae bacterium
GCCTCGCCAACGATCCCGATGTTATACTGATGGACGAGCCGCTCGGCGCGCTCGACGCGCTGACGCGAGAGAAGATGCAGGGGCTGGTGCTGCGGCTCTGGAAGGAGACCGGCAAGACCATCATCCTGATCACCCATTCGGTGGAGGAGGCGCTGTTGCTGGGCGAGCGGCTGATCGTGATGGCGCCGCGACCCGGCCGCATTCACAAGGAATACCGGTTGCCCTTTGCCGATCTGGGTGTCGGGGCCGATCTGCGCGAGGTCAAGCAGCATCCCGATTACGCACCCACCCGCGAGAAGATCCTGAACATGATCTGGAACATGGAAGAAGAGATCATGGGTCGCACTGAGGCCGTGTCATGATCCCCTTCCTGATCTATCTTGGTATTTTCGTGGGCTCGTATTTCGTGGTCAACCGGCTGGTGCGCCGCGCCGCGCGGACCGATTTCACCTCGCTCAAGACAGTGACCTTCGGCGATGAAAGCGCGGTACAGTCGGACCGGGTCGCGAGCGTGATTTCGGTGGTGACGATCTTCCTATTGTGGGGGATGTTCACCGGATCGGCACTGGCGCCGTCGTTTCTGCACATGCCCGGCCCGTATCAGGGTGAGGCAAGTTTCGAGTACACCGCCGAAACCCCGGACGGGCGGCGCGACACGGCGACGGTGACGGTGCTGGTGCATCCCATCGACCAGGACGTAGCCGCGCCGGAAGTCGCGCCCGGCGACGGCTGGGCCAAAAACGATTCCGCCACCGTCGGCATGTGGCGGAGCGGGTTGATCCGGGTCGACCGGAACGACGAGATCGGGCGCAAGGAAGGGGCCGTGGTCGTTGCGGTCAACGGCCAGCACATCGCGCCGGGCGGCAGCGTCGCGATCGACCAAGGCCGGGTCGGCATGTCGCCCAAGGGCACGCTGAATTTCGAGCCTGCAAAGGGCTGGCAGATGGAGCCAATCTGGCTGCCGGCGCCGGAGGCGGTCTGGGCGCGGTTCATCGAGATCGCCTCGGAGGGGTTCCGGGGGTCTACCCTGCTGGAGCATTTGGGCTATTCGCTGATGCGGGTCGTGGTCGGCTTTCTGCTGGGGGCGCTGGTGGGCATACCGCTGGGCTATGCCATGGGGCTGAGCGACTGGTTCCGGGGCTGGTTTGACCCGATTGTCGAGTTCATGCGGCCGGTGCCGCCCCTGGCGCTGATCCCGCTGGTGATCATCTGGGCCGGGATCGGCGAGACCGGCAAGATCATCCTGCTGTTCCTGGCCGCCCTGTGGATCATGGCGATCGCGGCGCGGTCGGGGGTGTCGGGGGTCAAGATTTCCAAGGTGCATGCGGCCTATTCCCTGGGGGCGAGCAAGGCGCAGATCATGCGGTTCGTGATCGTGCCCAATTCGCTGCCCGAGATATTTACCGGGGCACGAGTGGCGATGGGGGTCTGCTGGGGCACCGTGGTGGCCGCCGAACTGGTGGCCGCCGAGAAGGGGGCCGGCATGATGATCATGGTGGCATCGAAGTTTCAAAACACCGACATTGTGATCATGGGCATCATCCTGATCGGCATCATCGGGTTCGGCATCGACATGCTGATGCGCTGGGCTGAACGGCTGCTGGTGCCATGGAAGGGCAAGGGGTGAGGTGAATTCCCTGGCGGCGACAGGCATTCGGGCGAGGGTTTCGTCTGCGTTGAGCTGTCTGCAGGGGTGTTGCGCCGGGGGAACGGGATGGGTCAGGCAAGCCGTTCGCACAGCTCATGATCGGGCTGGGGGGCGATCGCCCCGGTCCGGTCGAAGACGCCAGTCAGGTCGTTTTCGAGGGCGAATCCACGCTGAGCGTGTTCACTGTCCACGCGTTGTCCGCTGGGCCAAATGATGCGCTGGTCGGGCACCGGTGATCGGTGTGCAAGCAACCGGATCGGCTTTCATTCTGCGCTTCACGGGGAACCGGACCTTGGCTGTCAGTCTTTCTGACGAAGATTGCGGCGGACCGGACAGGATGACGCCTATTCGGCGAGCGGTGACCTCAGTGGTTGGCGGTAGCGCGCGGCCGTGTCAGGGTTTGGGCCGGGGTGCCATGTCGCGGATCGCCTGCTGCAGGGCGTGTGGCAGGGGCGTGCCGGCGCCATCCGGGGCGGCGTCCAGATCAGCGGTTGAACCACCGAGCATGAAGGACAGCCGCGCCTGTTCCGTCGCTATCTGGGCACCGGACATAGCGAAGCGACAGGGTGAAAGAGACGAGGGTCCGCCGCAGCCCGTGCGCGGTTGTGAAATGCCAGGCGCCAAAAAGCACATCCTTGGCCTGGTGAATGTCGCGGACCACGGTGATCAAGGTTCGAAGACGTTCTGTGAAGGCGTCGCGGTCGAGCATCGCTGTGTCCAACACCGGTGCCGGCCGGACGTCGTAGCCTGCTGCGTCGCATCCGCCGCGACGCAATGAGGTAAGCATCGGGCCGTCCATGCGACCAGATCCGGCAAGGCCGTTTCCATCAAGCTGCTTGTTTCCGGCTCCTCCGAGGCTGTCATAGGCAACTCAAAAGGCAATGCAGAGCGCGGCTGAATCGGTTTTGGCGAACCCTCGTTTGCGGTCGCGACCGCAGCGCGCAGGCTTGCGCGCTGCCGGGCCCAACAGGCCACAGGCATCTTTGATGCCGAAGGTTCTGGCGGGAGCGCTGCCGGTCCGGCGGGCGGGGAAGGGCACGCTGCCCCCTCGGCCTTTCGGCCTCAGCCCGGAGGATTTACATGGAGATGAAAGGGCAGTGTCAGGGGGTGTTCGTAGCAGAGTCGCGCAGCGATGGCAGGCCTTGTTTCAGCGCGTTTACCTCTGCGGTGAAACGGTCAGTGGCCATGGCGGCGGATTCATCGGTCCAGATGGAGAACCGGTCGAGCAGGCGCAGGAAATCGGCGCGTTCCGCGTCGCTCCACCGGGACAGGAAATCACCCATCAGCAGGAACTTGTAGCGTCGTACGGCGCGGACCACGGCCCGCCCGTCGCCGGTGAGTTCGACGATGGTGCGGCGGGCGTCGCGCTGGCTGACGGCGCGGCGGGCGAGGCCCTTGGAGATGGCATCGCTGACCAGCCGCGAGGCGCGAGAGGGGTCTATGCCGAGCCGGTCGGCGATGGTCGAGATCATGGTTTCCTGGCCCGCGTCGTCGCCGAATTCGTTGGAGGGGGCCCAGATCGCGATCAGAACATCGAGTTGCGCAAGGTCGATCTGTTCGGCCAGTCCGAGGTCGCGCAGCGCGGCCGCACCCAGTTCGCGCTTGCGAAAGCGGCGGCGCATGTGCTGCAGCACGGCGTCGATTTCCAGCGAGGCGCCGATGGCCTCGGGGGCGATGCCGGCCCGGGAGAGGAATTTCCGCATGTCGTCGTCGCGCGAAGGCATTGGCGCACCCTTGGTCAGTTGCACCCGTGTTTGCCGTGAATGGATGGTATTGTCAATAACATGCGGTTGACATGTAATTGTTAATAGCACATATATGCTGGCGACAATTTACCCCAGGTCGGACGGATGGCAGGCTTCTACAGTCGCGCGCCGCCCGCAGTTTTTGACGCAGGACAGGTATTCCCTTGGCGACCCCATCCAATTCGGCGCCCGCAGAGGCCCCCGGCCATGACGCCCGCGTGCGGCTGGCGATCCTTTCGGCGGCGGCGGTGCTCTTTCTGGCCTCGCTAGGACAGACCAGCGTGTCGACCGCGCTGCCGACGATTGTCGGGCAGCTGGGCGGGCTGGATCATATAAGTTGGGTGATCACCGCCTATCTCCTGGCCTCGACCGTGGGGGCGCCGGTGTTTGGCAAGCTGGGCGATCTGTTTGGCCGCCGGGCGGCGCTGCAGGGGGGGATCGCGGTGTTCCTGATTGGCGCCCTGGTTGGCGGTTTCGCGGACAGCCTGTGGGTGCTGGTGGCGGGTCGGTTCATTCAGGGCCTGGGCGGCGGCGGCCTGATCGTGGTGGCGATGGCGACGGTTGCGGATGTCCTGCCGCCGCGCGAACGCGGCCGGGCGCAGGGAAAGCTGGGCGCGGTGTTTGGCTTGTCGACCATCGTGGGGCCGCTGACGGGCGGGTTTCTGGTCCAGCATCTGAGCTGGCAATGGATCTTCTGGATCAACCTGCCGGTCGGGCTGGTGGCTTTTGCGGTATTGAGCTGGGCGCTGGAACCGCGACCGGGGCGGGCGCGGCCGTCGATCGATTACCTGGGCGCGGCGTTCTTGGCGGCGACCCTGTCGAGCCTGGTGGTGATCGTCACGGCCGGGGGCGTGAGCCTGCCGTGGCGCAGCCCGGCGATGTTGGGTCTGGTGGCTGTCCTGGCGGGGGCTTTTGCCGGGTTCATCCTGACCGAGCGCCGCGCGAAGGAGCCAATCCTGCCGCTGGAGCTCTTCCGGATCAACAATTTCGTAGTTTCCAACACGGTGGGCATGATGGTGGGGGCGGCGATGTTCGGCACCATCACCTTTGTTCCGATGTTCATGCAGGTGGTGAGGGGGATGGAGCCGGCGGTGTCGGGGTTGTTCCTGGTACCGATGATGATCGGGTTGATCGGCATGTCGAACGTGGCCGGGCGGTACATGGCGCGGACCGGGCGGTACAAGATGCTGCCGGTGCTCTCGACGGTGGTGTTGGGGCTGGGCATGGTGGGCATGGCGACGGTGACACCGCAGACGCCGAACGTTCTTCTGGTGCTCTATATCTTTACTGCTGGCGTGGGGATCGGCCCGGTGATGAGTGTCAGTGTCACGGCGATTCAGAACGCGGTGCCGCGCGAGACGGTTGGCGTGGGCACGGCCAGCGTCAACATGTTTCGGATGATCGGCGGCTCGGTGGGCACGGCGGCCTTTGGTGCGTTGTTCGCCACCGGTCTGGCGGCGCGACTGACAGAGCTGGGGATCGCGGGCGCCGGGCGCGGGCAGCTGACCAGCGCGGCGCTGGCGGGGATGAGCGATGCCGACCGCGCGCTGATGGCCGAGGCCATCGCGGGCGCGTTGCACCCGGTGTTCTGGTGGGCGGCGCTGCTGGGGGTTCTGGCCAGCGCGACGGCGCTGCTGATGCGGGAACGGGTGCTGGACGAGGATTATCCGGCGGCGGCGCGTGGCCCCGCCGAATAGGCGCGGCGGTCGTTACTTGACGATTTTTTCGTCCTTGACGAACATGTTTGCCCAGGCGCGGTCGATCAGGTCCGGGGTCATCTGATAGGGGATGCCCTCGAATTCGCAGATCGAGATTATCTGGTCGATCAGGAATACCGGCTGGTAGTTGGCATAAACGTTTTTGATCTCGGGGTAGCGCACTTTGAGCAGGTGCACGAGCGAGGCTTCGTCCAGCGGCACGCCTTTCTTGCGGGCGACCAGAGCGAAGATTTTCAGGAAGTTTTCCTGGCTCGGCCCGTCGATCTTGATCTTGAAGAAGATCCGGCGCAGGGCGGCCTGATCAAAGATTTCGTTCGGGTGGAAGTTGGTGGAGAAAATCACCAGCGTATCGAAGGGCACCTCGAATTTCTCGCCCGACTGCAAGCCCAGGATGTCCTTGCCTTCTTCCAGCGGCACGATCCAGCGGTTGATCAGCGCCTGCGGTGGTTCCTCTTGCCGGCCGAGGTCGTCGACGATGAAGATGCCGCCGGTGGATTTCAGCTGCAGCGGCGCCTGATAGGTGCGCGCGGTGGGATTGTAGACGAGGTCGAGCATCGAGAGCTGCAATTCGCCGCCGGTGACCACGGTGGGCCGTTCGCAGCAGACATAGCGGCTGTCAAAGCGTTTCTTGCGGCGCAGGGAGGTCGGGTCATCGGCCTCTACCTCGACCGCGGTGTGCACGATCGGGTCATAGACGGTGATAACCTGGCCAGAATATTCGATGGCGCGGGGCACGTAGACGTGATCGCCCAGCGCATCGCGGATCCCGTTCGAGATCGAGGATTTGCCGTTGCCGGGCGGGCCATACATCAGGATCGAGCGGCCGGCGCTGACTGCCGGGCCGAGGTGGTCAAGCAGGCTGTCGGGCAGGATCAGGTGCCCCATCGCCTTGGTCAGCTGGTCGCGGGTGATCTGGATATTGCGGATCGACTGGCGTTCGACCTGTTCGCGGTAGACGTCCAGCGGCACCGGCATGGCGCCGAAGTATTCGGATTGCGCCAGCGCGTCGAGCGCGCGGGCCCTACCGGCGTCGGTTAGCTGGTAGCCCATTTCATTGCCGTTATTGGCGTTCAGTGTGCCGGTGGCCTGCAGCAGCCTCTGTTCGCGGCCCATGTCGACCAGCTCTTGCGTGACCTGCGTGGGCAGGCAAAGCGCCTCGGCAATTTCGCTGACCATCTCGACGTTTTTACGAAAGATGGTCTTAAGCAGGATGTCCCGCATCATCACGATGGGCAGCAGCATTTCCTGCAGACCTTTGGGCGAGGGCGGGGCCATGACGGCGGTGTTCTGCATGTTCATCGGTGTGGCCTGCGGTTGGATCCAAGACTACTGGTGCGGCGTTTTCCATTCCCGGCATCCTGCCTAGCCAATGTGGCGAATTCGCGGCGCCTATCTGATCCGGATACGGGTATTTCCCGCCAGTTTGCCCGGTTTCCGACCCGATGTTTGTCCTGGTCAGCTGCCATATATGGTGCCAAGGATCAGGTAGAGGGCCAGCGTGCCGCCGAGGCTGAGGCCCATCGGGAACTTCCAGCCCATGTCCCAGCTTTTCCAGCCTGGGGCAGCACGGCGCAGGGCCGTGTACTTGGCCAGCCGGTGGGTACAGAAGGCAGCCAGCAGGTTGGCGGCGAAGATCGCCATCAACAGGCGCAGGTCGCCGGGCTCGACAAAGGGCGCGGCGGCGGCGGCGAACTTGGCGTCGCCGGCACCGACGGCGCCACCGGCGTTCAGGACGATGCCGACGACCAGAACACCCACCAATTGCAGCAGCCGCATCCCGTAGTCCGGCAGCGGCATAGTCAGCGGTCCGATGACGACAAAGACCATCGCCAGCGCCACGACAGCCTGGTTGGTGATCCGCATCTCGCGCAGGTCGGTGAAACAGACATAGAAGCAGATCGGCAGGACGAAGGGTAGAAACCACCACGCCTGCGCCACGGTCAGGCCCATCGGATCAGCCGGTTTCGAGCGCGCGCAACGACCGCACGGCTTCTTCGAAGTGCTGGGGGTGGGTGCTAATGGATTCGCGCAGCAGGTTCTTGCCGGTTTCCACGTCGCCCTGCTTGACCGCCGACAGCGCCATGGTGTGCAGCAGCTGCGCCCGCTCGGTCTGGCTCATCGGGATGACGGGCAGCGAGTAGTTGCGCTGGGCGCTGCGGGCCAGTACCAGGTTGTTCTTGGCGGTGAACAGGTTGGTATCAAGACGGATCGCGTCGCCAAACAGGCGTTCGGCGTCGGCGTAATCGCCGCGCGTCAGCTTGGAATATCCCCAGTTGTTCATAACACTGGCGGGCCGCGTGGTCAGGCCGACAGCGATTTCATAGAAGGTGTCGGACTTCTTCCATTCCTGGTTGGCGTCGGCGACCATCGCCTCGAGCCGGTAGCGTTTAAAGGTCTCGTGGGTGGGCGGAATTGCGGTCAGGGTTTGCTGGGCGCGCTCCCAGTCGCCATTGCGGATCAGCGCATCGGCGAAATCGACAGAGTCGTCGTTGGTCGCGCCTTCCATCTTGGTCACCTTGGCCCAGGCAGAGACCGCTTCGGTGTTGCGCTTGGCGCGCACCAGCGATTTGGCCAGACCGCGCTGCAGGTCGATCCGGTCGGGGTTGGATTTTGCGGCGCGCAGGAAATAATCGACCGCCTCATTCGGGTCCGCCACTGTCAGCATCACGTCGTTGAGATTGGTTTCATCGACGACATTGACGTCCTGAAACGCCCGTTCGACCGTTTCATCACCTTTTTCTGTACAGGCAGCCAGCGTCAGCCCCCCTGCAAGACATACGGGAATCAGGAAAAAGTGGCGCATTCTGCGTCCTTTACTGCTCTGCCTCGATCATGGTGTCTTTCGGATCAGGTAGTCTCCGCTGCCCCGTCGCACCAATTTATAATCTTCATTTTGTACGGCATTATTATCAACATTTTCGGATTTTGCGAGTGCTAAGCGCAAATTCTCGCGAATTGAGTCACTTTCGCCATTGTCCAGCGCATAGGCCTTGCGAAAGATCTGTTGCGCCTCGCCGGTTTTACCGCGTTCCATCAGGACCACGCCGAGATTGTTCCAGGCCTCGGGCCAGTCCGGGGCCATCTCGACCGCGCGGCGCAGCATGGTTTCGGCCTGCCCCATCCGCCCCAGCCCAAGGTAGGCAGAGCCGACCCCGACCATGATTTCGGGGGTCATGCCCTGGTCCAGCGCGGCGCGGGTGAAGGCTTCGAGCGCCAGTTCGTACTGGCCGGCGGCCATCAGCCGGTGGGCGACCTCGACCCCGTCGACGGCGTCTTTCTTCAGGTCCACACCCGGCGCGTATGGGCCGCCCTTGTCTGCCGAAATCGGTTTTGGACCGCAAGACGCCACCGCCGCGAGTGCGACGGTGGCGAACAGGAGTTTGAGGGTCGTGGAGATCGGGGTCACACCCGGTCGTGCCATGTTTTCTTACTTGCTCATATTGCCCAGGTTCGCGATGCCGTTGGCCGACGGACCCACCAGAATGATCAGTAGCGGCGGCACCGTGAGTGTCATTGTGGCGAGGGTCATTTTCGTTGGCAACTTGTTTGCGGCTTCTTCGGCGCGCATCACCCGTTTGTCGCGCATTTCACCTGCATAGACCCGCAGCGCCTCGGCGATCGAGGTCCCGAAGGTGGCCGACTGGATCAACACGGTGACAAAGGACGATACGTCCTGCACCCCGCAGCGAGTGCCCATGTCGCGCAGCACCTTTTCCTTGTCCTTGCCGGCCTTCATCTCGTGGGCGACGACCTCGTATTCGGCGGCCAGCGCCGGGAAGGAGGCGTGCAGTTCGCGGGCCACGCGGACGATCGCCTGATCGATCGACTGGCCGGCTTCGACGCAGACGAGCATCATGTCGAGACTGTCGGGAAAGCCGCGGGTGATCTCTTCCTTGCGTTCCTCGACACGGCGGGTGACCCAGTATTTCGGCAGCATGTAGCCGGCGCCGCCGGGGCCGACGGTGTACATCATCAGCTGCTGGGTGGACATTTCGGTGCCAGCGGCGATCACGTTGACATAGATAATGCCGCCGATCAGGCCGATGATCCCCAGCGCGAACTGGGCGAAGTGAAAGAAGCGCACCGCGTCCTTGGATTGGTACCCGGCCTGGCGCAGCTTGAGCTGGATGGCCGAGAGTTCCTCCGCGTCCTGCGGTTCCAGGAAAGTGGCGAAGCGTTCCAGCTGTTCGTTGCGCCCGGACTGGCGCAGCCGCTCTTTCTGCGGTTTGGCCCGGCTTGAGGGGTTCACGTCCCGCTTCAGCTTTTTCAGCGGATCCTCGGGCTGTTTCATCATCATGGCGATGGTCAGTACGATCATCAGAAGACCGAGCGAGCCAACCGCGATGATGGGGCCGAAGTCCCCGAGCTGGTCGGTCAGGAACGTATTGATCTGAGACAGGAATTCCATGTCGTGTTCCTTAGACTTTGATGTTGGTGAGTGAGCGCATGATGAACAGGTTTGCGGTCAGCAGGATGCCCACGATGAAACAGCAGGGGATGAAGTAGGGGTGGTCGAGCACCTCGTCGTAGTAGCCCGGATCCTTGGCCAGGATCGCGATCAGGCACAGCAGCGGGAAGGCCGACAGGAATTTGCCTGACCATTGCGCTTCGGCGGTGATCGCCTTGACCCGGCGGAACAGGCGGAAACGGGCGCGGATCACGCTGGCCAGACCGGCGAGGACTTCGGCCAGGTTACCACCCGACTGCTGCTGGATGGTCACGGCCACCGAGAGGAAGCGCATGTCTTGCATGTCCAGCCGTTCGGCCATTTCCTTGAGCGATTCACCGACATCGCGGCCATAGGAGCATTCGTCGGCAATGATACCGAATTCGGTGGCCAGCGGGTCTTCGACCTCCTTGGCGACAATCTGGATCGCCGAGGTGAAGGGATGACCTACGCGCAGCGAGCGCACCATTAGTTCGACCGCGTCGGGCAGCTGTTCCTCGATCATGGCCATGCGTTTCTTGGCCTTGCTGTTGATCCAGAAATAGACCCCGCCGATGCCGATCCCGATGGAGGCGACAGCGCGCATTTCCACGGGGGTTTCGGTGCCGACGGTGAGGCCGACGAAGGCAAAGGCCGACAGGCCGGCCATGATCATGATCAACTGGCGCGGGGTAAAGGCGATGGCCGCCTTCTGCGCCTTTTCCGAAAGCAGCGAATAAAGCGGGATGGACCGCGATTTCATGTGCTGCTGCATTTCCTTGCGCAGCTGTTCGAGCACCTGTTCGCGCCCGGCACCCTTGTCGAGCATTTCCAGCCGGCGGTTGACGCGGCTGTTGAGGCTGATCGATTTGCCGAAGGCCACCAGGTACAGGCCTTCGACCAGCACCAGAACGCCCACAAAGATCAGGCCATAGATAATCGGTTCGGCACTAAGTTGCATCTGCGTTACTCCATCGTCGTGGGTTCGTAGATCGAGGCGGGCAGGTCATAGCCCCACATGCGGAACCGCTCGGAAAAGTGGCTGCGGACGCCTGTGGCTGTGAAGTGACCGATGATCTTGTTGTCCGGTGTCAGCCCGACGCGCTGATAACGGAAGATTTCCTGCATCGAGATGACGTCGCCTTCCATGCCGGTGATCTCGGTGATCGAGGTCATCCGGCGGGAGCCGTCCTGCAGGCGGCTGGCCTGCACGATCAGGTTCACGGCTGACGAGATCTGCGAACGGACCGCCTTGAGCGGCATTTCGATACCGGCCATGGCGATCATGTTCTCGAGACGGCTGACGCCGTCGCGGGCGGAGTTGGCGTGGATCGTGGTCATCGAACCGTCGTGGCCGGTGTTCATGGCCTGCAGCATGTCGATGACTTCCTCGCCGCGGGTTTCTCCGACGATGATGCGGTCCGGGCGCATCCGAAGCGCGTTCTTCAGACAGTCGCGGGGAGAGACCTCGCCCTTGCCTTCGACGTTGGCGGGGCGGCTTTCCATCCGGCCGACGTGGGTCTGTTGCAGTTGGAGTTCGGCCGTATCCTCGATCGTCAGGATGCGTTCGGCGTTGTCGATAAAGGAGCTGAGCGCGTTCAGCGTGGTGGTTTTTCCCGAACCGGTACCGCCCGAGACAATGATGTTCAGCCGGGTGGCGACGGCGGCCTGAAGATAGGCTGCCATTTCCTCGGTGAAGGCGCCGAAATTGACCAGATCGTCGATGCCCAGCTTGTCCTTCTTGAATTTCCGGATCGACACCAGCGAGCCGTCCACCGCGACCGGCGGGACCATGGCGTTGAAACGCGATCCATCGGCCAGGCGGGCGTCGACATAGGGGTTCGATTCATCGACGCGGCGACCGACTGCCGACACGATCTTGTCGATGATCCGCAGCAGGTGCTTTTCATCCTTGAAGGTGATGTCGCTGAGTTCCAGTTTCCCGGCGCGTTCCACAAAGACCTGTTGCGGGCCGTTGACGAGAATATCGTTGATGGTTTCGTCCTGCAGCAGCGTTTCCAGCGGGCCGAGGCCGGTGACTTCGTCATAGAGATCCTTGTTCAGAACCTGCCGGTCATCGCGGTTCAGCACGATGCCTTTTTCTTCGAGGATCTCGCTGGCAATGGCGCTGATTTCGCTGCGCAGTTCCTTTTCGCTGGCGTGTTCAAGCGCTGCCAGGTTGAGGTTGTCCAGCAACGCGCGGTGCAGTTCGAGTTTGATTTCGCCCAGCCGTTCCTTGCGCTTGCGGTCCTTGTCCATCGGCGCGGCCTGCGCCGCTTTGGTCGGCATCGGCTTGCGTAATGCCGTCTTGGCTACCGGTTGCGGCGCGGCAGCCGGGGAATTGGCCGCTTTCTGCGGATCGGCGGCCTTGGCAATCGCCTTGGGCGCCGCGCCGGCGGGCTTCTTGTACCGTGAAAACATGTTGCTCTGCCCCCTTTGTTATCAGGCTGCTTCGGCTTCGCTGCGACCGAGTTCGTGCAGCGATTGGGCCAATTTGGCGATTTCCCTGCGCAGCGGGTTCTTGCCCGCCGATGACGCCAGCGGTAGACCGTGGTCGCAGGCCTGGACGATTTGCTTGCCGCCGTCGGGCAGTTGCAGGTCGATGGAGATGCCAAGGCTTTCCCCCATCCGCTTGACCCGGCTCTTGCCTGACAGATCGGTGAACTTCGGTGCCCGGTTCAGGGCGAAGCGGAGCTTGTTGAACGGCAGGTCCTCGGATTGCAGCGCCCGTTTCAGGCGCAGCGCGTTCTGGGCCGAGCGCATATCCAGTTCGATCAGGGCGAAATAGACGTGGGCCGCCTGCAGCACGGTTTCGTACCACTGCGTCAGCGTCTTGGGCATGTCGACCACAACGTAATCAAAGTGGCTGCGGGCCATTTCGATCAGTTTCTGCACGTCTTCGGGCGCCAAGAGGTCGAGCGGGATCAGTTCGGCGGGTGCGGTCAGCACCTGCAGCCTGTCCTTGCAGCTGAGCAAGGCCTGACCGAAAATATCATCATCCACCGATTCCATGTCCGAAAGCATTTCGAACACGACTTCGCGGCGGGGCAGGTCGAGATATGTCGATACCGAACCGGTCTGCAGGTCGAGATCGATCAGGCAGACGCTGGGTGACTGGTCGCCTGCGACATTGGCCAGTTCCCACGCCAGATTGACCGCCAAAGTGGTCGACCCGGAACCGCCGACCAGCCCGTGTGTCACGATCAGCGCGCCGTCCCTGGACGCGCCGGCATTCAGTTGGGTCGTGTTATGTACGATCTGCTGCGTGACCTGCGCTGGCTGCTTGATCCGTTCGATGGCCGATTGCAGTTCCTGTTCGGGCAGCGGGTAGGGAACGAATTCGTCCGCGCCCTTGCGCAGCAGCTGGTGCAGCGCGGCGGGGGTAACATCTTCGGCAATCAGAATAACGGCAACGTCGCGCGCCTTGGCCTGGGCGATGATTTCACCAATCAGAACCAGGTTGTTTTCGTCTTCGCCGTCAATGGCCAGAGCGACAAACTCCAGAGCTTCGGCCTCGGGTTGACCAAAGAACGACAGCGCTTCGGCAAAACCAAGGTCGCCCCAGTTTTCGCCCATCGCGGTTTCCATGTCCTCGATCAGCAGATCGAAATTCTGAACGTCCCGGCTGATCGTGCAGGCCAGGATCGGAGCTGCTTCTGGTTGCGGCGTTGCGCTGCTCATTACCTTCTTCCTCTTCAAACTGGCGCGGCGGAACAGAGCAGGGAATGTCCCTGCGGTCTGCTGCCTGTCCGTGCCTGCATGCGACTCGTTTCGGTCGCACGTCACCTTCTGAGGATAAGGTCGTTGACAATATGGGCGGAAATTTGGCCAAAAAACCCCAATTGTAGGGAAATGGGCGACGATCCCGCGGGATTGTTGACTATTCGCCGGTGAAACCGGTCTTGGAACGTTCGGTCAGACCGGTTTTGGCAACCGCACTTTCGACATAGTCGCGATACGCGATCTGAGCATATTTCCCATCCAAAACAGTGGGATGGCGGCCGACGAATCCTGTGACTTCGGTCACGGTGCGCCGGTTGCGGCGTTCGCGGTCCGCCGTCGGGATCAACGGTTGGGTTTCGCCGTAGGAGACCACTGCTTCGAGCCGCGAGCGATTGATGCCGCGCGACGCCAGATAGGAGACCGCGGCATTGGCGCGGCGCTGGCCAAGTCTCTTGTTGTAGCTGGCCGATCCGACCGCGTCGGTATGACCGTAGACCCGGAAGCGGACTTCGGGGAACTGGCGTATCCAGACCGCCTGTTCGTTCAGAACCTGCTGGGCGGTGGCGTCGAGCTGGGCGCTGTCAAAGGCGAAGTTGATCGTGGTTGGAACCTCGGTCGCGAAACGGTTGGCCAGGATCATGGCATAGCTTTTCTCGCCGCTCATGATCTGTGTGTTGTTCATGGTGGCGTTGCCGAACATACCTGTATCGACCTGAGCCCCGGCTTCGCGCAGGAACGTGTTTGGAACCGGACCCGCAGTCTGACCGCAACCGGCGATGGCGAGGGTCAATCCCAGGCCGATAACTAGCTTGTGCATCGCGACGCTCCTCTGCTCAGTCCATCACATAGCCGTAGGACCCGCTAAAATCCTGCTTGGCCACTTCGCTGGCTGCACCTGCCTGTCCACGGTCGGTCGAACTTATCCGTCCGAAGAGGAACAGGTCGTTTTCGCGCGGTGGTTTGACCCGGTCCGTGGGCAGGGCCAGCGCCTCGCCTCGCGTCGGTGACACCAAATGGGCGGTAACGATGATCACCAGTTCGGTCTGGCTACGCTGATAGTCGGCGCTGCGGAACAGCGCGCCCAGCACCGGGACATCGCCGAGCCAGGGCATCTGCGCGGCATTGTCGAGGAATTGATCCTCGATCAGGCCCGCGATGGCAAAGCTTTCGCCGTCGCGCATTTCGACCGTCGTCGAGGTTTCGCGCCGCTGGAAGGCATCGACCGAAAACCCGTTGATCGTCACACTGTTGCTGGGGTCGATGGACGAAACCGCAGCGTTCAGTTCCAGGTTGATGACATCGCTGTCCACCACCCGCGGGATAAAGCCCAGTTCGATACCGAAGGGTTTGTATTCGATCGAGAACAACCCGTCTTTCTGGGCCACTGGGATCGGGTATTCGCCACCGGCGAGGAAGGTTGCCTCTTGTCCCGACAGGGCGGAGAGGTTGGGCTCTGCTAGGGTGCGCACGACGCCCTTCTGTTCCAGCGCTTCGAGCAGCAGGTTGACCTGCATCGAACCGGCGTTGAAACCGAACAGGATGGCACCTACGTTGTCGTTGCTGGCCGGGATGTTGCCCGCCAGCGAGTTGGTCAACGCAGGCTGGTTGTTCAGGGCGCCGATACCGCCGTTCACGCCGACGTTGTTGCCGCCGTTGAAGCCCAGCGAGGCGCTGAGCGATTTGGACACGGTGCGCTGCATTTCGGCAAAGCGCACTTTGAGCATCACTTGCTGCACGCCGCTGACCGCCATCAGGTTTGACACGCGTTCGGGCGCATAGCGTTCGGCAAGGTCGAGCGCGCGCTGGAGGTGTTGCGCGCTGGAGACATTGCCCGACAGCACGATACCGTCATTCGCGGTGCGGACCTCAATCGGTTCACCGGGCAGGATCTGGCGCAGCCGTTCCTTGAACTCGGCAGTGTCGGGGGCCACGTGCACCGTGACATTGGTGATCAACCGGCCGGTGGCATCAAACAGGGTCAAAGTAGTCAGACCCGGCGATTTGCCCAGCACATAGATCGTGCGGTCGGACAGAGAGGAGATGTCGGCAATGCCGGGATTGGCAATGCTGAGTTCGGAAAACGGCTCGTCGCTTTCCACGACGACGGCCCGGTTCATCGGGACCGCCAGTGTAGACGCGGTGCCTTTTTTGACAACGCGCAAAGTTTCCGCGCTGACGCCGGGTGTCATTACCGGCATAGACGCCAAGCTCAGCCCCAGCAGGGCTGCCTTGATCCAGTTGTCGATTTTCATGTGACCTGCCTCTCCGATCACGCCTCATTGTCGGGTCTTTGTGCCCGGTCTTTGCGCTACTCTGCGTCAGAAGTGGATTTATTGCAAGAATCAATGGTTTCTGCCCGACTTCTTATGTGGGCAAGTGGCAACAATGCAAAACGGGCCCCGAAAAACATCGGAGCCCTTTGCCATTGTAACAACCTGTAATTGCATCAGTTTGTCGGTCAGTTTGTGCAGGGGATCGGGATCTCGACCACGTCGGCACCGCGCCGCGTGCGGATTGTGCAAACCTTCTCTTCGGCCTTCTCCGGGGCGGTTTCGATCTCGCCCAGGCCCAGCAGCGAGCGTTGATTGACCTCGATCGCGGAGGCAATGGTGTCATCCTCGGCCCCTACCAGTGACAGCGACAGCCGGCCCGTGGTCTGGGCCTGTGCCAGCGCGGCGACCTGTTCGGGACGCACGGACACAGTGACGGTGCGGGCGATCGTGGTGCTTTCGATGTCGCCGCCGGCGCTTTGGTCAACGGCGATCAGCTGAATGCCGGCCTGGATCAGGCGGGTGATTTCGCCGCGGGCGCCCTCGACGGTATCGCGCACCGAGCCGGTCCAGTAGACATCCACCCGGTCCCCCGGCCGCAGGAAGCCGGAGACGCCTGAGGCCACGTCGACCTTGATGGCAAAGGCCCGCATGCCTTTTTGCAACTGCGAGGTCAACCCGGCGTCGCCGCCCGGTTCGGTGATCTTGATGGCCAGGAGCGCCTCGTCGACCTCCATCGCGCGCAACACAACGCGGTATTCCTTGGCATCCGCCGGAAACAGGGTCTCGCGGTCGGTAAAGGCGCCCTCGGGCACCGCGTCCAGCGGCCAGCGGACCGCGCGGACCGCATCGGGTTCCAGCGTTTCGCCATACCGCAGCGGGCGGGTGGCGACATAGACATCGGTGGTGGGCACCACGGATTCGCGGGCGGAACGTTCCTTCGCCAGCTCTGTTTGGTAGGCCGAAATGTAATTCTTGGCCATCATGACGGCACCGCCCGCCAGGGCAATACCGGCTATCAGTACGAGTCCGAACACTGCGCGCATAGCTGTACCTCTCTTTTTGCCTGTCCCGGTTCTCCGGGTTCAAAGTTTCTCGTTTCCAGACTGGACGATGATTGTGGCGAAAGAACGGACAATCCGGGGTCTTTGGAAGGCCCCGGATCACCATTGGTAACAGTTTATGGGGACCCGGGATCGGTTACTCGACCTCTTTGTCCGCCAGGTGAGTGCCGACATTGTTGCCCAGCCCGCCAGACGCGGTTTGAAGCGATGTGAAGGCGACGCCAGCAAGAGCCACAACAGCGGCGGTCAGGACGACCCAGTCAACGGTGACAGCACCGTCCTCGCGTCTGAAATAATCGATAATGGAACGAAACACGGAAACCTCTCAGAGTTAGAAACTGGTTCTGAGGAAAAGGGGCCACGTCTTGTGGAAAAGACGCGGCCCCAGACGTAAAGCCTTACGACTTTGTTGATTGCGCTACCTCAACCAGGGAGGCCGTCGCGATCAGCTTACGGAGTACCGGTGCCGGTGCCGCCCGAGGGGTCTTTGCTTTCGATGAAGGTGCCGGTGTCGGCGGTCAGGTTGGATGCACCGGTTTGGATCGAGGTGTATGCGGCGCCTGCCAGGGCGACGACGGCTGCGGTCAGCACCACCCAGTCAACAGTAACGGCACCGTCTTCGTCTTTGCGGAAGTTCTTGATGAACTTGATCATGGTATGTCCCTCCAAAGGATCA
>JBFHMM010000062.1:0-17248 GCA_041594355.1 Paracoccaceae bacterium
CGTAGGCCAGCCAGTCCCAGGGCATCCATCCCCCCGCAGCACCAATCCCCCGCGCCACGCCCCAGCCCAGCAGCAGCGCCAGCAGCAGTTGCGCAATCAGCATGCCTATCGGGTACAGCGCCGCGATCACCGGTCCCTTACGCAGCCGCATCAGCCGCCGCAACGTCCCCGTCGTGATATAGATCCAGGCCGTCCGCACCAGTTGCAGGTAAGTTGCCGGAATCGTGTTGGACATGCTGTCACGAACGATGTCCGACCAGAGCAAGACCTCCACATCCGCGTCCACCGCCGCCCCGTCGATCCGCGCCGCCACGTGCCAGCCATAGGGGCCTTCGGTCGTTTTCGGTTTTAGATCAATCTCGTACCCGGAAATCTTCGCCTGCGCCGCGGCTTCCTTGCGATAGAGCTCCCGATACCTGCGTGGATGAATCGGATCGTAGCCGGGGATATAGAACACCCGGCGGCGGCGCACCTGTCTGTCGGCCCTGTTGCTGCTCATGCCCTCGACCTTTCGACGCGCAGGTTAATCCGACAATTTGTCGGAGTTAAGGCCAAGCTTGCGCTTCTTTCGGATCGAAATTTCCCGCTTGGGAAATGGGTCGCAGGCCGAACGGGCCGTCCACCCCCGAAGAGCGCGTCACCCCAGAGTTGCCAACGCTGGAAAGGTCTCCAGCAGCCAATAGGAAAAGGACGAGAACCCGCCGGTCAGCATCAACAGCCCCACGGTCCACAGCAAAAGCCCCATGATCCGCTCGATCTGCTCCATATGCCGCTTCATCCAGCCCATCAGCCCGGTCAGGCGCGGCAGGAACGCCGCCACCAGAACAAAGGGAAGGCCCAGACCCGCCGCATAGACCGCCAATAACGTGGTGCCCCGCGCAATTGAGCCTTCCGAGGCCGCCAACGACAGAATCGCTCCCAGCTGTGGCCCGATGCAGGGCGTCCAGCCGAAGGCAAACGCCAGCCCCAGGATATAGGCGCCAAAGGCCGATCCGCCGCGGTCGCCCACGTCCAGCCGCGCTTCGCGGTCCAGAAAACCTATGCGGTAGACACCCACGAAATGCGCCCCAAAAATCATCACCAGGACACCGGCAATTGTATTCAGAACATTCTGATAAGACAGGAAAACCGTCCCGATAGCGGAGGCTGTGAAGCCCAGGAACAGGAACACTGTCGACAGCCCCAGCACAAAGAAGACCGCCGGCATCAATGCCCGGTTGCGCGCGCTCGCGTCGCTGCTCAGTTCGGTCACCGAGACCCCGCTCATATAGGCCAGATAAGGCGGCACAATCGGCAGCACGCAGGGCGACAGGAAACTGATCAGCCCGGCGAACAGGGCCACGGTCATGGCAGGGATCAGCCCCGCGTCGATGATATCGATTCCGAACATGACACCGGCTTAATCCATCCGCGAACCAAGGTCACGATGCCAGACGGTCACAACCCTGTGGACAGGGCGCAATCTTCGGTTTTATCTGCGTTTATGACTGACATTTCCGAAACCCTGGACGCCATCGGCCTGCTCTGCCCGCTGCCCGTGCTCAAGGCCCGCAAACGCCTTAAATCCATGCCCTCGGGCGCTGTTCTGCAACTGCTGGCCGATGACCCGGCCGCCGTGATCGACGTGCCGCATTTCTGCACCGAACAGGGTCATGGCTACCTGGGTCAGTCCGATGCATCCGGGCACCAAGTCTACCTGATCCGCAAAGGCGGCTGAGCAAAGGAAAAAGCCCCGGCACAAGGGCCGGGGCTTCAACTGTTTGATGCGGGCCTAGTTGCCCAGCGACCACCATCCCCGCCGCTTGGGCTTGGCCGGTTCGTTCGTCGCCTCGGGCGTCGGTTCTTCCACCGCGACAACCTCAACAGCCTCCGGCTCGGGTTCGGCCTCGGCAACTGCTTCAGGTTCAACCGTCGCCTCCGCTGGGGTCGAGCTACCGTTCAGCGCCGCAGTCTCCGCCGCCGGTTCGGCCTCGGTAACCGTTTCAGCAGCCCGCTCTACCGGCGCTTCCTCGACTTCGGCCTTTTCGGGTTCTGCCACGACTTCCACCTCGGGCTCCCCGGCAGGCTCATCGGCGATCTCCAGCGCGGGCTCTGCGGCCTCGGCCGGTGCATCTTCCGCGACCGGTTCCGCATCCGGCCCGGCGCTGACCTCGGTCGGCACCTTAGGCGTTTGTGCGCCTGCCTCATCGGGGCTGTCCTCGGTCGTGCTGTCCTCGGTCGGGCTGTCCGCTGCCGTATCTGCCTCAGGTTCAGCCGCTGCTTCTGCGGCGGTGTCAGAGACAGCATCCTTGGCCGCATCGACATCCACGCTGCCCGATGTCTCGGATTCATTTTCCTCGGCCCCATTCGCCGAGCCGCCAGTCTTGCTGGACCGCCGGCGACGCCGGCGCCGCTTGCGCTTGGGCTTGGTTTCGCCTTCCGCCTCCGTCGGCTTGTTCTCTTCGCTCTCGGCCTCCGCCTGCTCGACCTCCGCCACAGCGGCGTCCGGCGCATCGATCTGATCCATCAGAGAGGTATCCACCGAGACAACCGCGGCTGATGGTTCGGGGACATTGCGGGTCGCGGTCTTGAACTTCTCCAGCGTGAAATCCGGGCTGACCAGATGCACGTCGCCTTCGATACGGACCGACAGGCCATAGCGCGCTTCGATCTGCGCGATGTGCTCGCGTTTCTGGTTCATCAGGTAATTGGCGATGCTGACCGGGCAGGTCACCAGAACCTCGCGCGACCGGCGGCGGGTGCCCTCTTCCTCGATCTGACGCAGGATGTTCAGCGCCATGTTGTCGTCCGACCGGATCAGGCCGGTGCCATGGCAGGCCGGGCACGGCTGCGTCGTGGCCTCGATCATGCCGGGGCGCAGACGCTGACGGCTCATCTCCATCAGACCAAAACCGCTGATCCGCCCCACCTGGATGCGGGCGCGATCGGTCTTCAGCTTGTCCTTCATCCGCTTTTCAACGGCCGAGTTGTTCTTGCGTTCGTCCATATCGATGAAATCGATGACAATCAGCCCGGCCAGGTCGCGCAGGCGCAGCTGGCGCGCCACCTCTTCGGCCGCCTCCAGGTTGGTCTTCAGCGCGGTCTCCTCGATCGAGCCTTCCTTGGTGGCCCGCCCCGAGTTCACGTCGATCGCCACCAGCGCTTCGGTCACACCGATCACGATATAGCCACCCGATTTCAGTTGCACCGTCGGGTTGAACATCGACGACAGGTAGCTTTCCACCTGGTAGCGCGCAAAGAGCGGCAGCGCGTCCTCGTATTTCTTCACGTTCTTGGCATGGGACGGCATGATCATCTTCATGAAGTCCTTGGCGATGCGGTAGCCGCGCTCGCCCTCCACGAACACCTCGTCGATCTCGCGGTTGTACAGGTCGCGGATCGACCGTTTGATCAGATCGCCCTCTTCATAGATCTTGGCCGGCGCGATGGATTTCAACGTCAGCTCGCGGATCTGCTCCCACAGCCGCTGCAGGTACTCATAGTCGCGCTTGATCTCGGCCTTGGTGCGCTTGGCGCCCGCCGTCCGCACGATCAGCCCCGCACCGGTGGGCACGTCGATTTCGGCGGCGATTTCCTTCAGCTTCTTGCGGTCCACAGCATTGGTGATTTTGCGGCTGATGCCGCCTCCACGCGCGGTGTTCGGCATCAACACGCAATAGCGACCTGCCAACGACAGATAAGTCGTCAGCGCCGCGCCCTTGTTGCCGCGCTCTTCTTTAACGACCTGCACCAGCAGGATCTGGCGGACCTTGATGACTTCCTGAATCTTGTAACGCTTTGGCCGCGGCTTGCGCGGCGGGCGAATGTCCTCGCTGTCGTCCTCTTCGGCAACGGATTCGATGCTGTCGTCTTTGGCGGCGGCATCGCTGCGCTCCGTGTCGTCCTCTTCGGCGTCACTGTCCTCGCCATCGCCATCGTCGCCATCGTCGCCGTCGGCCTTGTCACTGTCCTCGCTGTCGTTATCGTCAGCCGCGGCATCAGGCGCCGCCTCGACCGGAGCCTGCTGCTCGTCCTGGGTCGAATCCACCTCCCGCTCATCCGCCGGTTCCTCGACCGGCGTTTCTGCCACCAGTTCCATCGGCGAAGTCGCCTCGGGCGTCTCGGCACCCTCCGCGGGCTCTGACAGATCGATGGTTTCCATACCGTTGATTTCCGCCGAGACCTCCTTGGTCTCAACCGGATCGACGGATTTTACGTCTTCCGCCTTGGATTTGGACCGAGAGCGCGACCGCGATTTCCGCGTTTTGGTCGGCTTGCTCTCTTCGTCCTCGTCACGCGCCCGCTGCGCCTCGGCATAGGCACGCTCCTCCTCCATCAGGGCCTCACGGTCAGCAACCGGAATCTGATAGTAGTCGGGGTGAATTTCCGAGAACGCCAGGAACCCGTGGCGGTTGCCACCGTAGTCTACGAAAGCCGCCTGTAACGAGGGTTCGACCCGCGTGACCTTGGCCAGATAGATGTTTCCTGCAAGCTGACGTTTGTTTTCGGATTCAAAATCGAACTCTTCAACCTTGTTTCCGTCGACCACCACAACGCGGGTCTCTTCCGCGTGGGTGGCATCGATAAGCATTTTCTTTGCCATGTTTCCTTGGTGCACAGCCGCAACCGCACGCGCCCTGGCGGACGTGCGCGTTTGGGGTGGTGTCTTGTCTGGGCGATATCAGACGCGGCGCGGCAGGGTCCAGCCCAAAGGCCCCCTGTTGATACACTCAATGCTCGCGCGCGCGTCATCGCGGTTCTTCTCCGACAGGTCGGGACGATCCCGTTGCCTGCCCATTCTCTTCCCTTCTCCACATCGAGGCGAAAAAGGGCAACTGGCTGCCCCGAGAACGGGGCACGATCGGTCTGTCCAGGCTTTCGGATCCAATGAAAGGAGCGCCGGTCAAGGCTGAAACAGCGAAACTCGAAACGGGTGTGTCGCGACATGTTTGCACGATCCCCGTCTGGTCAACATAAGGGCAGCCCATGGTCAAAGACAATGGGGATAATGCCGGACAGCCGCGAATTCGCGACAAGACCCGGCTCTCCTGCCGAAAATTGTTACGTTAAAGCGCCCGACCTTAAACTTGAGACACGAACACCCACCCCGCCACGCCTTGGGCCTTCTCGGGATATTCGTGTCACGATATGATTCAGGTAATAGACCGGACGCTATAAGGTCTCTTGGGCCCCCGCGCGGTCCGGTCCACCCCGCCCGACACCGGGTCATCCAGCAGCGCGTCGATGAACAGCGATACGAACTCCGCGCCCATTGCAGCCCGATTTGGCATAGATCCCGCCCAGCTGCGCGGACAGTGTCGCAATCGGTGCCGCGTAGACGGGCAATTTCGGGCCCGTCGACCCCCTTGAGCGCCAACAGCGCCACCTCGGCACCTGGCTTTTCTCTGTCGATCAGGGCATCGACGATTTTGAACATCGGCTAACGCAAGCATTTCGACAACGATGTCTTTCTTGCGCTGGGAAATTCGCGCTCTCTCTACACCGACACCGACACCGGCGAGTGCTGCGGCGAGGCCAAGCTTTGGGCGGGCTACACGCTTTCGGACAAACTGGGCGTAAGGCTTTCTCTACCACGACCTGCGGACCGACACCCTGAACAAATCCCTGACCCTGGCCTATGCCACCAGAGACAAGCTGGGGTTCTCCGCCACCTACAGCGTCCGGCCATTTACCTGAATCAATCATGACACGAATATCACGAGAAGGCCCAAGGCGTGGCGGGGTGGGTGTTCGTGTCTCAAGTTTAAGGCCGGGCGCTTTGGGGGGAAAGCGATGCGCTGGCACCGAACCCAGGAATGCAGGGCTGACTTTTGTGCTCACCGATGCTCTTTCAGCCGATCTGCGCTACTACGGCGCGCAGATCGGCTAAGTCGGCGTGGTGCTCAGCCTGACGCTGTCAACGCAACAAGACAGCTTTGTTCGCCTGCTCGCCACGCCCTTCACCCAGAGGTAACGCTAAAGGTAATCCGACCGCTGCAGCCCGTATTTCGCCATCTTCTCGTTCAGGGTTCGCCGCGGCAGGCACAATTCGTCCATTACGCTGGCGATCGACCCCTTGTGGCGGCGCATGGTGTTGTCGATCAGCATCCGTTCAAAGGCTTCGACGTATTCCTTCAGCGGCTTGCCCTCGGTCGTCATCACCGGCTGCATATCCTCGTGGTCCGACATCAGCAGCGATGCAATGGTGCCGGATCCGCGCCGGGCCTGCAGCACCGCGCGTTCGGCGATGTTTATCAGCTGGCGCACGTTGCCCGGCCAGGGGGCCTGCAACAGCTGCGCCGCCTCCTGCGCGCTGACCTTGGGCGCGTCACAGCCGTATTCCTCGGCGAATTGTTCGCTGAACCGGGTAAACAGCGTCAGGATGTCCTCGCCGCGCTGGCGCAGCGGCGGCACCGTGATACGCAGCGCCGCCAGCCGGTAGAACAGATCGGGCCGCAAGGCATCCTCGCAGGTTTTGCCGGCTTCCTGCAGATTCGAAATCGCCACGATTCGGGTTTCCGACGGGGTGCCCTGCTCGTTGATCACGTTCAGCAGTTTGGCTTGCACCGGCTCGGTCAGCGCCTCGATACCTTCCAGCACCAGCGTGCCGCCGCGCGCCTCCTCGATGGCGGGCAACTGCGAATCCTCGGGCATCATCGGCCCGAACAACCGCTTGGCCAGCGCGTCCTCTTCCAGTGCGGCGCAGCTAACCAGCACGAATTTCTTACCCGCCCGGCTGCCCACCGCGTGCAGTGCGTGCGCCACCAGCGTCTTGCCGGTGCCAGTTTCGCCATCGATCAGGACGTGGCCATCGGCCTGCCCCAGATCCAGAATATCCTCTTTCAGCCGCGCCACGACCGGGCTGGCTCCAATCAGCTTGTTCATCAGCTGGGTGCCATCGCTCAGTTCACGCCGCAGCGCCCGGTTGTCCAGCACCAGCCGCCGCGCCCCGGTGGCGCGCTTGGCCAGTTCCGACATCCGGTCCGGGTTGAACGGCTTTTCCAGGAAATCAAATGCGCCCACACGCATCGCCTCTACCGCCATCGGCACATCGCCATGGCCGGTGATCATGATCACCGGCAGCGTGCTGTCCGATCCCATCAGCTTTTTCAGGAACTTCATCCCGTCCATGCCCGGCATGCGGATGTCCGAAATCACGATGCCGGGATAATCCGGCCCCAGAACCTTCAGCGCATCCTCCGCGCTGGGAAAGGTTTCAGTGTCATAGCCTGACAACGCCAGCCACTGGCTGATCGACTGTCGCATGTCCTGTTCGTCGTCCACGATTGCAATTTTCATGGCCTGTGCCATTCCGGCTCCTTTTTCATTCCGCCGCCTCGATCCCGCCTTCCAGGATCGGCAACTGCATTTCAAAAACCGCACCGCCATGCTGCCCGTTGCGCGCGGTCAGACGCCCGCCCAGATCGCTGACGATCCCCGAGGAAATCGCCAGCCCCAAACCGACCCCGTCACCCGGCTGTTTGGTGGTATAGAACGGCTCGAACAGCGCATCGAGATCCTTGATCCCATCGCCATTGTCCCGCACTGTCAGCGTCGCGGTTTCCCCTGCCGCCAGGATCACGTCCAGCTCCGGGTCCGGCACCGATTTGGTGGCGTCCAGCGCGTTCCGCAAGAGGTTGATCATCACCTGTTCGATCCGCACCCGGTCCCCCATCACGTAAACCGGGTCATCCGGCAGGATCCGCGTGATGCGCACATGACGGCGGCGCAGCTGCGGTTCCATCATCGACAGGCTCGACGCCAGCGCATCGCCAAGGTTCACCGGCGCCAGCGATTCGCCGCCTTTGCGGGCGTAGGATTTCAGCTGCCGGGTGATCGCCCCCATCCGCTCGATCAGATCATCGATACGCCCAAAGGAGGAGAGCGCCTCTTCCGGCCGGTTGCGCCGGATCAGCAGGCGCGCGCCCGCCAGATAGGTTTTCATCGCCGCCAACGGCTGGTTCAACTCGTGGCTGACTGCCGCTGACATCTCGCCTAGCGCCGCCAGCTTGGAGCTTTGCGCCAGCGTCTGCTCGGCCACCGCCAGGTTCTCCTGGACCCGCTCGCGCTCCGCGATCTCGCGCTGCAACCGCGCGTTCAGCGCCCGCAGCTCGGCCGACTCGCGCTGGAATAGCGCCATCCGCAACGCCGTCTTCCGGCTCAGGAAATAAAAGGCCAATGCCAGCAGAATCGCAAAGCCCATAATCTCCAGCGCCAGCACGGCATTCACTTTTTCCCGTATCGAGGCATAGGTGGTAAAGGACGTCATGCGCCAGCCGCGGAAGGGGATCCGCGACTCCATCCGCATTACGCCCTCACCCTTGACGTAGGCGTCCGGCGGCAGCGCCGTCCAATCCGCAGTCGCCCGGATCGCCCGCTGGATCGCGCCCTCGGGAGTCTGCCGTTCCAGCGCCTCGGTCTCGTTCAACCCGCGCCACCGCGATTCCGTCGACAGGATAATGGTGCCGGTACTGTCCGACACCAACACCGCGTCTGATATTCCCGCCCATGCCCGCTCGAATTTCTGCAGGTCCGCCTCGACAACAATCACCCCCAGCACGCCAGCACCGTCGGACACCTTGCGTGAATAGGCAAACCGATAGCCGCCCGCCTCGCGCGGAATCACCGAAAAGATCGTCGAATTGGCCCGGATCGCATCAACGAAATAGGCTTCGCCGCGATGCAGCCCGCCCAGCCGGTTGCGGTCCGTCGCGGCCACCGCGCGCCCTTCCTTGTCCAGCAACATCAGCGACGCCGAGCCGATTTCCTCGACAAAGGAAATCAACCGCTGGGTCGACAGGCTGAAATCGTTGGACTGCAACGCCCCGATCAGCGTCGGGTCCCGCGCCAGCAGCTGCGGCACGATGGCGTTGCGGCGCAATTCGCTCAGCAGGTTGCCACTATAAAGCGCCAGCCGCAGCTCAGCCCGGTTCCGGGTGCTCTCGGTAAAGCGGTTGGTCAACATCCAGTTCGTCGACCACACCGTCACCGCGGCCGCGATCAGAACCAGCGCCAGCGCCACCCGCACCCGCCAACCAATCGTGGCCGACCGCCGCCAGGCGGTGGGCACCTGTGCAGGCGGGGGAGCAGTATCTCGCCGTGGATCACGCGATGAGTTCATGCGACCAAGCTACGCCCGCCGCGCGTCAGGCTCAAGTCAGGCCGGAGCCAGCACACCCGCCAATGCGCGGAAGAGCGCCACCCCGTCGGTGCCGCCATGGCCGGCATCCGCCGCCCGTTCAGGGTGCGGCATCATACCTAACACCCGCCGGTTGTCCGACAGGATACCTGCGATATCCCCCACCGACCCGTTCGGGTTGTCGGTATAGGTAAAGGCGATACGGTCCTCGTCGCGCAGTTTCGCCAGCGTGTCATCGTCGGCGATATAGTTGCCGTCGTGATGCGCGATCGGGATGTCGATGACATCCCCGGCATTATACCCCTCGGTAAAGGCGCTGTCCGAGGTCACGACCTTCAGCCCGACGGTCCTGCAGATGTACTTCAGCCCCGCGTTGCGCAGCAAAGCTCCGGGCAGGATACCGGTCTCCGTCAGCACCTGAAATCCGTTGCAAATGCCGACGGCATAGCCGCCGCGCGCCGCGTGATCGGCCACCGCCTTGCAGATCGGCGACTGCGCAGCAATGGCGCCGCAGCGCAGGTAGTCGCCAAAGGAGAACCCGCCCGGCATCCCGACGATATCGACCCCCTCGGGCAGACCGCTGTCCTTGTGCCAGACCATCGACACGTCAAATCCGGCCCGCTCAAAGGCCACGGCAAGGTCCCGGTCACAGTTCGAACCGGGAAACACAACAACAGCTGCGCGCATGGATCAGTTTCCTTCACATTTCAATACGCAGGGAAAATCGGCCACCCGGCTCAGCCCATCTCGATGGCGTAGCTTTCGATCACCGTATTGGCCAACAGCTTTTCGCACATCGCGGTGACATCGGCCTCGGTGGACCCTTCGGCCAGGTCCAGGTCTATCACCTTGCCCTGCCGCACCCCGTTCACCTTGTCAAAGCCCATCGCCCCCAGCGCGTGGCGCACGGCCTCGCCCTGCGGGTCCAGAACTCCGGTCTTCAGCATCACATGCACACGTGCCTTCATCATCGCGTCCTTCGGTCTCTGGTAAACAGCGCCTTGCTGCTTTTTTCTGATCTCAATACCCAAAATCCGGCGCCCGCCCAGGGCATCGGAGCTAGTTGATGAGCGTCGGTTTGGTTACCTGCGCGGTCTTGGGCATCACGCCCAGCCTCCGGGCCACCTCGGAATAGGCATCCGTCAAACTGCCCAGATCGCGGCGGAACACGTCCTTGTCCAGCTTCTGACCGGTCTCGATGTCCCACAACCGGCAGCTGTCGGGGCTGATCTCGTCGGCCACCACCAGACGCTGAAAATCGCCGTCATAGATCCGCCCGACCTCGATCTTGAAGTCCACCAGCCGGATCCCCACCGCCAGCATCACGCCGGACATGAAATCGTTGACCCGCAGCGCCAGGCTCAGGATGTCGTCCATGTCCTGCTGACTGGCCCAGCCAAAGGCGGCGATGTGCTCCTCGGTGACCAGCGGATCGCCCAGGGCATCGTCCTTGTAGCAATACTCGACGATCGGACGCGGCAGCTGGGTGCCTTCCTCGATACCCAACCGCTTGCTCATCGAGCCGGCCGCATAGTTGCGCACGATGATTTCCAGCGGCACGATCTCGCAGGACCGCACCAGCTGTTCGCGCATGTTCAGCCGTTTCAGGAAATGGGTCGGCACGCCGATCTGGTTCAGGCCGGTCATGAAGAATTCGCTCAGGCGGTTGTTCAGAACCCCCTTGCCTTCGATCACGTCCTTCTTCTCAGCATTGAACGCGGTCGCATCATCCTTGAAATACTGAACGATGGTGCCGGGCTCCGGGCCTTCGTACAGAATCTTGGCCTTGCCTTCGTAGATTTTTTTGCGTCGCGCCATGGAAAGCCTCTCAGGGGTGCCGCCCGGGGATGAGTCCCCGCGCGTGCCGCTTCTTAATGCAAGGGTCGCAGTGTCGCAAGGCGGCGCGGCCCCTTGCGATCCGCTGCCTTCGGCGGCATATCAGGGCAGAGCAAGAAATTTCCAGGGGGACGAATCCCATGACCACTTTCGACGACCGCGAAGCCGCTTTCGAGGCGAAATTCGCCCATGATGAGCAAAAACAATTCATCGCGCGGATGCGCCGCAACCGGTTCATGGCGGTCTGGGCCTCTGCGCTCAAGGGCGAAACCGTCGAAACGGCCAAGAAATACGGCAACGAGCTGGTCAAGACCGACCTGCAAAACGTCAGCGAAGACGATGTGGTCAACGCCGTTCTGGGCTACCTCGGCGATCTGACTGACGAGGCGACCGTGCGCGCCAAGATGGCCGAACTGCTGACCGAGGCCAAGCTGCAGGTGGTCAGCGAATCCAAGCTGTAGCAGGCGGCCCCCACAGAGATCCCGGCGGCCCGGGTCCTCCCCGCCGCCGGGAACCGCCTTGTCCCGGCCTCATCATGTTCATGAGGTTTTTGAGATTGCCTTGACGCCCCGTCCGTGACAGACGGGGCTCTCCAATGTTGTGCGCGTGACCGCGCGGACACCGACACGCCAGACGGACCTGCTGACATGACCAACCCCCTTGCCGCAATGCTGGATAGCCACGACGTGATTCTGGCCGATGGCGCCACCGGAACCAACCTGTTCAACATGGGGCTGATGGCCGGCGACGCGCCGGAACTGTGGAACACGGATGAACCGGCCAAGATCAAGGCGCTCTACAGCGGTGCCGTCGACGCCGGCAGCGACCTCTTCCTGACCAATACCTTTGGCGGCAACGCGTCGCGGCTGAAACTGCACAGCGCCCAGAACCGGGTGCGCGAGTTGAACCGCGTCGGCGCGGAACTGGGCCGCGACATCGCCGACCGCGCCAGCCGCAAGGTCGTGGTGGCCGGATCGGTTGGCCCCACCGGCGAGATCATGGAGCCCGTCGGCACCCTCAGCCACGAGCTGGCGGTCGAAATGTTCCACGAACAGGCCGAAGGTCTCAAAGAGGGTGGCGCAGACGTGCTGTGGCTGGAAACCATTTCCGCCCCCGAAGAATTCCGCGCCGCCGCCGAAGCCTTTGCGCTGGCTGACATGCCCTGGGCCGGCACCATGAGCTTTGACACCGCTGGTCGCACCATGATGGGCGTCACATCGGCCGATATGGTCAAGCTGGTCGACGACCTCGCCAACCCGCCGCTGGCCTTTGGTGCCAATTGCGGCGTCGGTGCCTCGGACATCCTGCGCACCGTGCTGGGCTTTGTCGCACAGGGCACCGAAATGCCGCTGATTTCCAAGGGCAACGCCGGCATCCCGAAATACGTCGACGGCCACATCCATTACAACGGCACGCCCGAACTGATGGCCGAATACGCCGTCATGGCGCGCGACGCGGGCGCCCGGATCATCGGCGGCTGCTGCGGCACCATGCCCGAACACCTGCGGATGATGCGCGCCGCGCTCGATGAACGCCCGCGCGGCGAACGCCCCACGCTGGATCAGATCACCGCCGCGCTCGGCGGGTTCAGCTCGGCCTCGGACGGCACCGGCGAAGGCGGACCAAAGGCGCCCGAAGGTCGCCGCCGCCGCCGCCGCGCGTAACTCATTGGCCGGGCGCACCCTGCCCGGCCAGCCCCGCGATTTCACCCGCCGGCACCCCCAGGTTCGATCCGCCGAACTCCGGCAGGATCGCGGTGTTGACCGCCACCACCTCTCCGTTCAGGTTTAGCACCGGCCCGCCGCTGCCGCCGTGCGTGGTTTCCGCGTCATAAACCACCACGGCGCCGGTGACCTGCCCGACAATGCCCCGGCTCGACAGCGGAAAGATCCGCCCGGCCTGCGCCAGCCGCTCCGCCACCTGCCAAAAGCCGGTCTCGCCCGATGCCTGCAGCTCTTCGACGAACCCGCGCCCCGATTGCGCCAGCAACGACATCAGCCCGGTGGGATAGCCCATCACCAGCACGGCCTGACCGGGTTGCACCCCTGTCCCTGACACCGCCATGCCCGGCGGCAGATCGACCGCCGTCACCGGTTCCAGCAAGGCCAAATCCACTGTCTCGCTGACCCGAGCGACCCGCAACTCCACCGGTTCCGTCCGGCCCGGGAACCAGGCGATGAACCGGGTCATGACCGGCTCCATCCCGTTGCCGCCAGCCCGCAGCGCCGGGTTGCTCTCCCACGGCAGCGCCACATGGCGGTTGGTCACCAGAACGCCTTGATCCTTCAGAACAAAGCCGGTGCCGGTCATCTGCACCTCGGCCACCGGCCCGGTGCCCTTTAGCGACAGAAACGGCTGCCCGCCGGGCGTCATCATCGGCACCCCGCCCGGCCCCAGCACATGGCGCAGCATCCCGCCGCTGTCACGGTCGCGCAGCCCATAGCCGCCCTGGATGAACGCCACCGACCCGGCGGCGGCCCCGATGACCCGCTGGCCCGCGTCCGAGCGCGCTTCAAGCGTCTCCAGCCGCTCCGCCGTGGTCTCCCGCAGCGCGTTCAGATCGCTGTGCCGGATGCTGTCGCGCCGAGTCTGCGCCAGTTCCGCGGCAATCGCATCCACCTGCAGGTTGCCGCTTTCCAGATCCGCCCGCAACTGCCGCCCGGCGCGGAAATTCATCACCACCGCCGTTGTCAGCAACAGCAGCATCACGATCACCGCACCGCGAAACAGCCGTGTGGTGTCATGGCTCAGCCGCCGCACCGTGTCGCCGGTGGCCTGCAGACTTCGCTGCCCCAGCGGCTTGCGGCTGACCCGCATGTAAGACAAGGCATCGCCCAGTATCTCCCCCGCCGACGGCTGCGGACATCGCTGGTCGTCGAACACCCGGAACCGCGACAGCGGTCCGATCTCGCCGAATTCGATCATGTCGCCACTGGTCAGCCGCGCCTCTGTCACCGGCCGACGGTTGACCCACAGCCGCGCGTCTTCGGCGGCGGCAATGTCGTACTCGGTTCCGCTCCGGGTGATCACGGCGGCAAGGCTGCCGGTTCCGGTATCCATCCGCGCCTGTCCCGCCTCGTCCAGCCAGACCTCGGCCCCATGCCCGGTGATCCAGCCAAAGCTGCCGCGGCTGCGCCCCGTCAGATGCTCCAGCACCGCCGCGCTCGCATTAGATGATTGGCTCTGGTCCATGCCGCATGGCACGCGAATTCCGCCGCCGTGTCAATCACCCGCCGTGGCGGCCCCTTCAGCGGCCGTCGAACTGGGCGGGCCGCTTCTCGATAAAGGCGGCAACCCCTTCCTGAAAATCGCGGGACTTGCCGCAGACGCCCTGCAAATGCGCCTCAGTGGCCAGCTGATCTGGTAGCAAATTGGCATAGGTGCTGCGGATCGCCTTTTTCGCCGCCGCAAAGGCCACCGTCGGCCCGTTGGCCAGAAACGCCGCCCGTTGGCGCCAGTGGGTGTCGAAAACCTCGTCTTCGACCGTTTCCCAGATCATGCCCCAGTCATCGGCCTGCCGCGCACTGATCTTGTCCGCGAACAGCGCCGCGCCCATCGCCTTGGCCATGCCCATCTGGCGTGGCAAGAACCAGGTGCCGCCGGCATCCGGGATCAGCCCGATACGGGTAAAGGCCTGGAGGAAATAGGCGCTCTCGGTGGCGATCACCACGTCCGTCGCCAGCGCCAGATTGGCACCTGCACCCGCTGCCGGTCCGTTGACCGCGGCCAGCGTCGGCACCGGGCAATCATAGATCGATTCCAGCATCGGACCGTATTCGTCGCGCAGCGTGCGCTCCAGATCCGGCTTGCCGCCGCCCGCGTCTCCCAGATCCTGACCGGTGCAGAACGCCCGGCCCGCGCCGGTGATCACGATCGCCCGTGCCTCCTTGGCGGTGGCACGCATGGCATAGTCGATCTCGGCGCGCATCTGGCTGGTCAGCGCATTCATCTTGTCAGGGCGGTTCAGGGTCAGAACCCCCAGCCCATCGGTAATCTCAAGGGTAATCGTCTGATAGTCCATGCCGTCGTGCTCCCGTTCGCTTGTCCGCCAAGGTGCCGCAACTGGCCCGCCGAGCAAAGGGGGAACCGCGCGTCACTCGTCGAGAATCTGCCTCAGACGGGCCTCTTCCTCGGGGCTTAGCGCGCTTTCCTGCCGGCCCGGCGCCCGCGACCGGTCGCGCAGGTACACCAGCCCCATCGCCCCCGCCACCAACAGCATCAGTGGCCCGGCCGCCCACAACACCCAGTTCGACCCGTCCGCATTGGGCCGCAACAGCACGTATTCGCCATATCGGTCGACCACGAAATCGATCACCTCCGCATCGCTATCGCCCGCCACCAGCCGTTCGCGCACCAGCACCCGAAGGTCTCGCGCCAGTTCCGCGTTGCTTTCGTCGATGCTCTCGTTGCGGCACACGAGGCACCGCAGATCCTTGCTCAATTCGCGCGCCCGCGCCTCCAAAGCCGGGTCGTCCAGCACCTCGTCGGGCTGCACCGCCCAGACCGGTGCGGCCAGCAACGCAACAAGGGCCGCCCATCTTAGGGTGGGTTTCCAACCCAGCGCGCGCCGTGCAAAGCTCCTCATTCCGCCGGCACCCCCTGTTTCGGCGCCTTGCGCGCGCCTGCCGCCACCCGGAACCGACGATCAGACAGCGACAGCGCGCCCCCAAGCGCCATCAGGATGCAGCCGCTCCAGATCCAGTTGGCAAAGGGCTTGATATAAGTCCGCACGGTCCAGCCGCCGTCATCCTGCCGGTCGCCAATCACCACGTAGACATCGCGCATGACCCGGTAGTCGATCGCCGCCTCGGTCGTCGGCATCTTGGCCACCGGGTATTCGCGCTTCTCGGGCCGCAGCACCGCCAGCTTGCGGCCGCCCTTCTCCAGCCGGACAAACCCCATGGTCGAAAAATAGTTCGGCCCACGCACCCGTTCGACCCGTTCCAGCGCCAGTGTGAAACCGCCCACCTCAAAGGGTTCGTTCAGCTGCGTGACCCGAATGTCCTCGACCTCCCAGGCGGTCAGCCCGGCGATGGCGAAAATCGTGATTCCCAGACCGGAATGCGCCACCATCTTGCCCCAGTCCGCACGCGGCAACCGTCCCAGCCGCGCCAGCCGGCCGCCGGTCGCGCCGCGCCCGGTGCGCGACCACAGATCGAACAGTGCCCCCGACACGATCCACGCACCCAGTAACAGCCCAACCGGCCCCAGCAGGCTGTTGCCGGTCTGCATGACCCAGACCAGCCCGGCCAGCGCCACGCACAACACAAAGACATAGCGCAGCGACCACGCCGTGCGCCCCAGCCGCCCACGTTTCCAAGGCAGCATCGCACCCACCGGTAGGATCAGCCCAAGGAGCACCATGAACGGCGTGAATGCCGCGTTGAAATAGGGCGGCCCGACGCTCAGCTTCCGGTCAAAGAACATCTCGGCGATGATCGGCCAAAGGGTGCCAAAAAACACCACGAAGCAGGCCACCGCCAGCAGGATATTGTTGACCAGCAGTGCCGATTCACGGCTCACCACCGAAAACACGCCGCGCGCCTCCATCGCGCCCGCCCGCGCCGCGAACAGCGTCAGTGCGCCGCCGGTGAACACCGCCAGGATGATCAGGATGAACACCCCGCGCTCAGGGTCATTGGCAAAGGCATGGACCGAGGTCAAAAGCCCCGACCGCACAATAAACGTGCCGATCAGCGAGAACCCGAACGCCAGAATCGCCAGCAAAATGGTCCAGCTCTTCAACGCCTCGCGCTTCTCCACCACGATTGCGGAATGCAGCAGCGCGGCAGCCAGCAGCCAAGGCATGAAGCTGGCGTTCTCCACCGGATCCCAGAACCAGAACCCGCCCCAGCCCAGCTCGTAATAGGCCCACCACGACCCAAGCGCGATGCCGATGGTGAGAAAAATCCATGCCGCCAGCGTCCAGGGCCGCACCCAGCGCCCCCAGGCCGCATCCACCCGGCCCTCGATCAGCGCCGCCACCGCAAAGGAAAACGCCATGCTCAATCCAACATATCCCAGATACAGAAACGGCGGATGAAAGGCCAATCCGGGATCCTGCAACAACGGGTTCAGATCCTCGCCGTCAAAAGGCGGCACCGACAGGCGCAGGAACGGGTTCGAGGTAAACAGGATAAAGGCAAAAAACGCCACGGCGATGGCAGCCTGAACCGACAGTACCCGCGCCTTCAGGCTGGGCGGTAAACCGCCGCCGAACCAGGCCGCAAAAGCCCCGAAGATCGTGACGATCAGAACCCACAGCAGCATCGAGCCCTCGTGGTTCCCCCAGAC
>JBFHMM010000063.1:0-17229 GCA_041594355.1 Paracoccaceae bacterium
CCACCCTGACGTCAGTGACAGGATCCGCCCATGGACGCCCCCGAAAAGCCACAACTCTATCTCATCACCCCGCCCAGCTTTGAACTCGGCCGCTTTCCCGACCGTCTGGCCCGTGTTCTCGACGGTGCCGAGATCGCCTGCCTGCGCCTGTCCCTGTCCACCCGCGACGAAGACACCGTGGCCCGGGCCGCCGACGCGGTACGCGCCGTGGCTCATGAGCGCGACATAGCGCTGGTGATCTCGGACCACCTGTTGCTGGCCGAACGGCTTGGCCTCGACGGCGTCCACCTCGGCGATGCCGCCCGCTCGGTCCGTGACGCCCGCAAGGCGCTGGGGCCGGATGCCGTGGTGGGCTGCTTCTGCGCCAGTTCGCGCCACGACGGCATGACAGCAGGTGAGGCCGGCGCAGACTACGTCAGCTTCGGCCCGGTCGGCACCTCCGCGCTCGGAGACGGCACCACCGCCCCCCTCGAACTGTTTGAATGGTGGTCCCAGATGATCGAGGTCCCCGTGGTCGCCGAGGGCGGCCTGACCCCCGATCTGGTCGCCACCCTGGCCCCACATACGGACTTCTTCGGCATTGGCGAGGAAATCTGGTCAGCAGACGACCCGCTGGCCCAGCTTCAAACCCTGACCGCCGCCCTGCGCTGACCCCACACGCCTCACTGTTTCGGCTCCAGCAGAACAGCGAACGCTTTCTCGATCACCAGTTCGACCGGGTCTCCCCGCGCCAGGCCGGCAGCAAGGGCCTGAAACTGTCCGGAGGCCAGAAAGACCGCATCGGTGCCGACCGCGCGGCGAAAGCTGGTCAGCTTGCTGCCGTGATCGAAATCCACGAATTCGGCGGTGACCCGGCGCTCCGGAACCAAGGCGTTGCCCGGGTGGTTCTCGGTCGGACCGGACAGTTTCAGCTCGGTATCCAGCGGTTCCAGATCGACGTCTTCCTGAAGCTGCTGAACCGTTGTCGCACACCGGTAACGGAACGGAATCCGGTCGCCGACCCCGATCCGGTCGAACACGTCGATTTCCTCGGACACCTTCAGCGTAATCTCGCGCAGATAGACCTGCGCCTTGACCCTGCGCGCGTCCCGGTCGACGGCGCGCACCATGCCGTGGCCCTGACCGAGTGCTGGTGCTCGTCGAAGATCAGTTCCCCATCGCAGCCCTGCAAGACCACAAGCATCAAAACAGCGATCAGCCGTTGACCCGCTCTGAGCCTCATCGTTGTGCCGCGACAAGACTACAGTAGGGCACCAAGGCGCCCGCAACAGGCACGAACGGCAAGCGAACCGATCCGGCGCCCCCTCAGAGGAACACCCGCTCCACGAACCACCAGGCTCCGATCAGCGCGATCCCCACCGAGGCGGGAACCGCAATCGCGCCCCGGTACCAGGGCTTTTGGCCGAACCACAGCCCAACGGTCAGGAATACCACGGAAATCACCGTCAGCTGGCCGATTTCAACCCCGATGTTGAACCCCAGCAAGGCCGGAATGAACTGCGCCTCCGGCAAGCCGAATTCGCCCAGCACGCTGGCAAAGCCCAGCCCATGCAGCAGCCCAAAGCAAAAAACCACAATTGGCCGCCATGGGGTCAACCCGCTTGAGAACACGTTCTCGACAGCGACAAAGACAATCGAGGCAGCGATCAGCGGCTCGACCACCGACACCGGCACGCTGATCCATCCTAAGGCTCCCGCCGCGAGCGTGACCGTATGGGCCAGCGTAAAGGCGCTGATCTGCCAGATCAGCGGTCTCAGCCGGGTGCTGAGAAAGAACAGGCCCAGCACGAACAGGATATGGTCCAGCCCTTTGGGCAAAATGTGATCGAACCCCACCGGGATATAGCCGGTAAACACCGACCAGCCACTGCGCGACACGCCGCCCGCCAGCGGGATTGGCGGCGTCAGGGTGCCCCCCTCGATATAGCCGGTATAGGGGTCTTCGACCCCCTGCTGGCGCAGCACCAGCGCACCGCCGCCATCGGGCCAGTACAGGGACACGAACCGCGCGCCCGGCAACACCTCACCAGTGATCGTCAGAGCCGAGGCGCGCGGCAATTCAGTGTTCCCCGCCGGCGGGATATCCAGCGCCTCCAGCTTCAGCGTCACGGGGCCGCCGGCCTCGACCTGTACTTTCGGCAACCAAACCTCAGCAAAGTCCCGCACCATAGGTGCCAGCTCTTCGGACGGCAACGCGCGCAGACGGTCATAGACGTCAGATCTCGACGACTCGTTGGTGTCGGTCATCCCGTCCAGGTCGATACCGGCCACGAAGGCCTCGATGTTGATCCGCATCTGCAGCTCCAGACGCCCTTCTGAGACCTGCAAATCCGCAATGGTAGGCGTCACCTCATGGGCGCGGGCACCCGAACCGGCGCAAAACAGTATGACAGTTGACAAGATCGCGGCGAACAACAGGTTTAACCGCAGAGCAATCCCCGAGTGTGTCGTCATGCTGCGCCCCCTACCTGTCATTCTGATTATTCTGTGGCTCGGCACGCTGCCCGCCCGTGCCCATGAGTTTTGGATCGAACCACACGAATATCAAGTCGATATCGGGCAACCGCTGGTTGCCGATCTGCGCAACGGGCAGGAATTCGACGGTGTGATCCACGCCTACTTTGACAAGCGAACGGCTCGGTTCGACCTGCTTCAGAACGGTAAGACCACAGCCTATACCGGGCGCATGGGCGACGTCCCCGCACTGCAGACGCGCCCCGACGCCGAGGGGCTGCTGACCCTCGTCTACCAATCCGCCCCGCAGCGCCTCACGTACGAAAGCTGGGACAAGTTCGCGGCCTTCGCCGCGCACAAGGATTTCCCCGAGATCCGATCCCGCCACCTTTCGCGCGGCCTGCCCGACAGCGGGTTTTCCGAAATCTACACAAGATACGCCAAGGCCCTGATCGCGGTCGGCGACGGTCGCGGCCAAGACGCGGCAACCGGGATGGAGACCGAATTCATCGCCCGCGCCAACCCGTATACCGACGATACGTCCGGCGGGCTGCCGGTGCAGCTGTTGTATCAGAATGCACCACGCAGCGACGCTCAGGTCGAAATCTTCGATCGCGCGCCCGATGGCACGGTCGCTATCACGCTGACCCGGACCGACGCCCACGGCTGGGCGACCATTCCAGTTACTTCTGGCCACAGCTACCTGATCGACGCGGTGGTGCTGCGCGAGGCCCCCGCCGATGAGTCCGCCGTCTGGCAGAGCCTCTGGGCCGCGATGACTTTCGCGGTGCCTTGATGCTCGCGCCCGGCTTGCACCGGCGCCCGATACGCGGCACACATTCGGCCATGAACACGCGAAACCCTCCCCAGGTCCTGTGTATCGGCAGCGTGCTGTGGGACATCATCGGTCGGTCCGCCAGCCACATGCGTCAGGGGTCGGACGTTCCGGGCCGCATCACCCGTCTGCCTGGCGGCGTGGCGATGAACATCGCCATGACACTGGCGCGCTTTGGCATGACCCCGACGTTGCTGACCGCCATTGGCCGCGACGCCGAGGGGGATGAACTGATCGCCGCCTGCGCCCGCATGGGAATGGATACCGGCCACATCTATCGCTCCGACGATCTGCCCACCGACCGCTACATGGCGGTCGAAGGCGCCAATGGGCTGATCGCCGCGATTGCGGATGCTCACTCGCTCGAGGCCGCCGGGAACAAGATCCTGCGCTCTCTCACCCAGGGCCCGTTAGGTCATGCTGGCGCCCCGTTCGGCGGTTTGGTGGCTCTGGATGGCAATTTGACACTCGGCCTGCTGGAAGACATCGCGATCAGCCCCGCCTTTGCCGCCGCCGACCTGCGGGTCGCCCCTGCCTCGCCCGGCAAGGCAGAGCGGCTGCTGCCGTTTCTCAATCATACGCGCGCCACACTTTACGTGAACCTCGAAGAAGCCGGTATTCTCTGTCAGACGGAATTCACCACCTCGGCGCAGGCCGCAGCCGGGTTGATCAGCCGCGGGGCCAAACGTGCGCTGGTGACTGACGGCGGCAATCCTGCCACCGACGGCACTTCCGGCTCTCTCGAAACCCTGACCCCGCCCGAAGTTCTTGTCACCCGCGTCACCGGCGCAGGGGACACCTTCATGGCAGCCCATATCGCCGCCGAAGCCGGACACGCGGACCGTCGCAATGCCCTGACCCGCGCCCTGCGGGCTGCCGCAACCTATGTATCCGGAGACACCCCGCTGTGATCGACTTAGTCTACTCTGATGACGTTGCCCGGGCCCGCGCCAGTGGCGCCCCCATCGTCGCGCTGGAAAGCACCATCATCACCCACGGAATGCCCTACCCGCAAAACGTCGAGGTCGCGGCGCAGGTCGAGGCCGATACCCGCGCCGAGAATGCGGTGCCCGCCACCATCGCCGTGTTGGACGGGCAGTTGCACATCGGTCTGAATTCCGATCAGTTGCAGGCCCTTGGGCAGGCCAAAGGCGTCGCCAAACTGTCGCGCGCCGATCTGGCCGCATGCCTGGCCACTGGCGGCACCGGCGCCACGACGGTGGCCGCGACCATGATCGCTGCACACCTGGCCGGGATCGAGGTCTTTGCCACCGGTGGCATCGGCGGGGTGCACAAGGGGGCGGAAACCACCTTCGACATCTCCGCTGACCTGCAGGAACTGGCGCAAACGCCGGTCACGGTGGTCGCCGCCGGCGCCAAGGCGATCCTCGATGTCCCCAAAACACTCGAAGTTCTGGAAACCCTCGGCGTTCCGGTCATCGCTGTCGGCCAGGACAGCTTTCCCGCGTTCTGGTCCGCCCAATCACCCCATCCCGCGCCGCTACGCATGAATAATCCCGCCGATATCGCCCGGGCGCACAGGATGCGCCGGGCTCTCGGCCTGCCCGGCGGCCAGCTGGTCGGCAACCCGGTGCCCGCCTCAGACCAGATCGCCGCCCGGGACCTGGCCCCGATCATCGCCCGGGCCCAGGCGGAGGCGGACTCGCATGGCATCACCGGCAAGGCTGTCACCCCCTACCTGCTGCAACGCATTTTCGAACTGACCGAGGGCCGCTCTCTGGCGGCAAACATCGCGCTGGTCCGCAACAACGCGCGGCTGGCGGCGCGGATTGCACAGGCATTGGGCGAAAACCAAATGTGATGAACACAACGGCCAGATGGGCCATTGTAGCCGTGCATCAAACACCCTACGTTCCCCTACGGAGATAGCGGAACGCAGATGAACACACCCTTTGACGAGGAACCCCACCGGCGCCCTGGCCTGTTCGCCAGGCTACGCTCGTCCTTTCTGACCGGCATCGTGGTCATCGCCCCGGTCGGCCTGACAATCTGGCTGATCTGGTCGGTTGTCGGCTGGATCGACAGCGTCGTGCTGCCGCTGGTGCCCAACACGATAAAGCCGGAAAAATACATCGGCATCAACCTGCGCGGCGTGGGCGTCATCATCTTCCTCATCTTCACGATACTCGTGGGCTGGGTCGCCAAGGGCATCATCGGACGGTCTCTGATCGGCTTTGCCGAACGGCTCGTCGACCGGATGCCCGTCGTCCGCACGATCTATTCCGGCATCAAGCAGATCTCAGAAACCGTCTTTGCCCAGACCGAACGCAGCTTCGAAAAGGCCTGCCTCGTGCAGTACCCGCGCAAGGGCATCTGGGCCATCGGTTTCATCTCGACCACCGCCAAGGGCGAAGTCACCGACCGGGCCGAAACCGGAGGCCGCCTGATGAGCATCTTCATCCCGACCACGCCGAACCCAACCTCGGGGTTCCTGCTTTTCTTTCCCGAAGAAGACGTGATCGAACTCAAAATGAGCGTCGAGGACGCCGCCAAGCTGGTGATCTCCGCGGGCCTTGTCTATCCCAGCGATAAAAAAACGCTGGACCCGGCCTAAAGCGCCCGGCCCTAAACTTGAGACACGACCACCTTGCCACGCTTTCGGCGTTCTCGGGATATGCGTGCCCCGAGATGAGTCAGGCAAAAGGCCGGTCGCTGTAGGCCAAGCGCGCCTAACCGAACATCGCCCGCAGATCGACGCTGCTGCGCAGCCCCAGATCCGCCTTGTGCGCCGCGAGAAACCCGTCCGCCGCCGCCCGCCCGGCCGCCTTGAGACGGTCGAGCACGATCGGCATCGGCAGCATCTTGGTGGCCGAGGACAGCGACCGCATCAACGGGTCGTCCGCGATCATGTGAACCAGAACGCGCCGCATCTCGCCCCGCTCCATACGGCCCTCCGCCAGCAATCGCTGCGCAAAGGAAATCGCCCGCAATTCGCGCAGCAGCGAGGAATTGAAACTGATCTCGTTGATCCGGTTGTGGATCTGCTGCGGGCTTATTGGCACCTCGTCGCGCTCCAGCGGGTTGATGTTCACCACCACGATGTCCTCCGGAAATTCCGGGTGAAACAGCGGGAAAAGCGCCGGGTTCCCAGTATAGCCGCCGTCCCAGTAGGCCTCGACACGACCCGTTTCCGGGTCGTCGATCTCCACCGCCTGAAACACGTTGGGCAAACAGGCCGAGGCGAGGATGGAATCGGTCCCGATCTCGGTGCCCGAAAACACCCGGATCTTGCCGGTTCGCACCCGGGTCGCGCAGATAAACAGCGCCGGCCCCTCCTCGGCGCAGACGCAATCAAAATCCAGCTCGTTGACGACCTTTTCCAGCGGGTTTCTGTAAAACGGCCCGTATCCGTAGGGCGACACCATCCGCGACCAGGTTTCGGTCAATGAAAAGGGCATCGCGAACTGAAGCGCCTGCGACACCTGCCCCGGGCTGAACAGACCGAACCAGCTGCTCAGCCGCATGTCACCCACCGCGCCCATCCGGTGCCACAGCCCGTCCAGCGCCGCGCGTGCGCCCTCGCGGCCCCCGGTCACCATCCCTGCCTTGAACGCGGCGCCATTCAGCGCCCCCGCAGAGGCGCCGGATATCCCCGCCACCTCGACGTCCTCCTCGTCCAATAGCCGATCGAGCACGCCCCAGGTAAAAGCCCCGTGCGCGCCGCCGCCCTGCAGACCCAGATTGATCCGCTTCACCTTCGCCATACACCCGGCCCCTGTTCCATCTCTTTATAAACACGTCGGCGGCCGCCCCCAAGGGACGGTCGGGGGCAGCGCCCACTCTGCGCCGCCAGCCAGCGGTCCCGCTTACAGGGCGGTCCAGCCCCCGTCGACACTGATCGTCGTGCCGGTGATCTGCGAGGCCGCTCCCGAACACAGGAACACCGCCGTGCCGCCCAGCTGCTCGACAGTGGCGAATTCCTTCGACGGCTGCCGCTCCAGCATCACCTTCTTGATCACCTCTTCACGGCCCATGTCGTATTTCTCCATGGTGTCGGGGATCTGCGCCTCCACCAGCGGCGTCAGCACGTATCCCGGACAGATCGCATTGCAGGTGATCGGTTCCTGCGCGGTTTCCAGCGCCACGGTCTTGGTCATGCCCACGATCCCGTGCTTGGCGGCCACATAGGCCGCCTTGAAGGGAGAGGCCGTCAGCCCATGCGCACTGGCGATATTGACCACCCGACCCCAGCCGGCCGCGCGCATCTTGGGTAGCGCCGCCGCCGTCGTGTGAAAGGCCGAGTTCAGATTGATGGCGATAATGGCATCCCATTTGTCGGCCGGGAATTCGTCGATCGGCGCGACGTGCTGGATGCCGGCATTGTTGATCAGGATGTCACAGGACCCCGCCTGCTCGACCAGCGCCCGGCATTCGTCGCCCTTGGACATGTCGGCCTTGATATAGCGCGCGGTGACCCCGGTCTCGGCGGCGATCTCAGCCGCCAGTGCGTGATCCTCGTCGCGGTCGGTGAAGGAGTTCAGCACCACATTGGCCCCGGCCCGCGCCATTTCCCACGCGATACCCAGTCCGATCCCCGAATTCGACCCGGTGATCACGGCGGTTTTTCCCGAAAGCGTCATCTTTGTCTCTCTCCAGCTCGGCAGTTTCGCGCAGCATACATTCTGCACCTGCGAAAGAAATGGGAAAAGCCGCGCCCGGAGCCGGCGTCGCAGGGGGGCTGCCCCCGAGTGTTTTAACTGAGATTGGGAGGCGCGGCGGTTTTTGTGTGGCGCGGCGGCGGATTGAAAAGATGTTCAGGGGGTGTACGGGAGGTGCACAGGGGGTGCACGCCTGGTGCATAGCGGTTCTCGCGGTTTCCGGGGGGTGCGACGTCGGAATGTGAACCAAAAAAAACGCCCGCACGAAGCGGGCGTTAAGTTATTGAGGCAGGTTTCATACAGGCAAGAAACCTATCGAGCAGTGACCTCTTTATAAGCAATTCCGCTGCGGCATCCAAGCTAAAAGTTTGAAAAGACGTGAATCCCTCGTTAGCGTGAGGATTAACAAAATAAGGGCAGAGCGGGATTGTTGCCAAAGTGCGACCATATTTTTTCCTCCCAGGGCGGGCAATTCTCACCGGAATCGCTGTCGTTGCAACGGCACAATTCGCAGCCGCAGAATCACGTCATGGCATAGCTATGTATGGGGACCCCGGGCTACCACCGGATTTTGTGTCCCTCCCCTACGCCAACCCCGACGCGCCGAAAGGCGGGCGGATCGTCTTTGGAAACACAGGCGGCTTCGATTCGCTCAATCCCTTTGTGCAGAAAGGCACCACACCGTGGCAGCTGCGCTACTGGGGATATGAATCCCTGATGGGCCGCTCATTGGACGAACCCTTTACGTTGTACGGACTTTTGGCCGAATCGATTCGGACCGCGCCGGACCGCTCGTGGGTCGAATTCACCCTGCGCCCCGAGGCACGGTTTTCCGATGGTGCGCCCGTCACTGTCGAAGATGTGATCTGGTCCTACGAAACCCTGGGTACCAAAGGACACCTGCGCTACCGCGGCCTTTGGACCAAGATCGCAAGCATCGAACCCACCGGGCCGCGCAGCCTGCGGATCGAATTTTCGGAACGGGATCGCGAGCTTGCGCTCTTGGCCGGAATGCGGCCGATTCTGCAGAAAGCCCAATGGGAGGGCCGAGATTTCAGCGAAAGCGCCCTTCCCGACATTCCCATCGGCACCGGGGCATATGTGGTGTCCGATTACGACCCCGGCCGCTTTGTCATCCTCAAACGCAACCCGGACTACTGGGGCGCCGATCTGCCGTTCCGGCGCGGCACCATGAACATCGACGAACTGCGCATCGACTTTTTCGGTGATGACACAATCAAGTTTGAAGCCTTCAAGGCTGGAGAACTGACCGCGATCTACGAATTCAACGCCGACAAGTGGGACACGCAATACGGCTTTCCGGCGGTGTTGCGCGGCGACGTGGTGAAATCGGAAATTCCCAATGAAAAACCCTCGGGCATCACCGGGCTGGTGATGAATACCCGCCGCGCGCCGTTTGACGACTGGCGGGTGCGCGAGGCGCTGATAACCGCCTTTAACTTCGACTTTATCAACGACACCGTCACTGGCGGCACTCAGCCGCGCATCACCTCCTATTTCTCCGGCTCGGATTTGTCGATGCAACCCGGCCCGGCCGAGGGTACAGTGCGCGACCTGCTACTGGCCCACTCCGGTGACCTGTTGCCCGGCGCACTCGACGGTTATGAGCTGCCGGCCTCCGACGGCACGGCCCGAAACCGCGCCGGCCTGCGTCGCGCCCGGGACCTGCTGGAACAAGCCGGCTGGACCGTTCGCGACGGCATCTTGCAAAATGATCGGGGCGAGCAGTTCGAATTCACCGTCCTGCTGCGTCAAGGCAGCCGGGAAATGCAAACAGTGATTGACCTTTATACTCCGGCTCTGAACCGGCTTGGGATCGAGATCCAGGTTGAAACAGTGGACAACGCGCAATACGTCCAGCGCGAGGCGTCCTATGATTTCGATATGACACCCTATCGCCGGGACCTGTCACTGTCGCCCGGCAACGAACAAAAGTACTACTGGGGCAGCGACGGCGTCGACACGCCCGGGACCCGCAACCTGATGGGCGCGCGGAATCCGGCTATCGACTCGATGATCGACACCATGCTGGCTGCCACCAGCCGCGAAGACTTTCTCGCCGCCGTGCGGGCACTGGACCGCCTACTCATCACCGGCCGATATGTCATCCCGTTCTGGAATTACGACGTTGGCCGCATCGCCCATATCCGCCAGTTGCGATACCCGGCGGACCGCCTACCGATCTACGGCGCGGACCCGCGCGGCTTCCTGCCCTATGTCTGGTGGTATCAAGAGGACTGACCCAGTCCATCATCCCCATAGTGCGACTCTTCGTCACTTGAAAGAAATGTGACATCATTTGTACCTTTTTCCGGGGGAGGAGCGTTTCGCCTAGGTCTGACAAACAAGAACGGGAATGCTCAAGGGATATGGACTGGTCTGATTTAACCCAAAATTGGGGTGCCGCCTTTGCGCGGATGAAGCTTCGTTTTCCGCATCTGGACGACGGATCAATGCCGTTTCTAAAACTCGACCGCGACCGGTTCGAAGCGCATCTGGCCGTTACCCACCAGATGACACTCGATGAGGCGCGACAGGAATTCGAAGATTTCCTGTACATCGAAACCCTGGCCCGTGAAGTCGGTGAGCCCGCGCACCGCTGACCCTGTCAGGTCAACGACGTCACCCAGAGAATGCTGGCGTCTTCATCGCTGACGGACACCACGTTGTGTCCCATCGTTGCATCATAATAGGCGCTGTCGCCACGGCGCATTTCAATGGGTTCGTAGAACTCGGTATACAGGCGGATAACACCGGTCAGCACGTACAGAAACTCTTCGCCGTCATGGCGGACCCACCCATCGAATTCATCCATTGACCGCGCGCGTACCCGGGCACGATAGGGCAACATCTGCTTTTTCGTTAGCGTTTCCGCCAACAGCTCGTGCTCATAAGTCGCCGTTGCGTGGGCCGCACCCTCGTCCATCCGGGTCACCGCCATCCGACCGTTGACCTGATCGCGTTGCGGCGGCGTGAACAGCTGCGGTACCGAGATCTCCAGCCCCACCGCCAGCTTTTTCAATGCCTCATAAGTCGGTGACATCTGACCGTTCTCGATCTTCGACAGGGTCGAACGCGCCAACCCGGCCTGGTTCGCGGCCTGCTCCAGCGTCCAATCTCGCGCCTTGCGCAACTCGCGCACGCGAGCCCCCAGATCCAGCGGCTCGGGCTGGGTTTCGGGTGTCTCGCTGCGGGCGATACGGATCAGGGACTTGGGGTCGCGCGTTGTCATGCCTGTTTCTATAGGTGCCGCTTGGGCATCTTGCAACGTGCGCGAGGGCGCGGTAGCCAAGGCCATGATATCCGTCTTCGATCACGGCGCGCCACCGCCCTGCCCCGCTCCATTTAATCTGGCCGCCTTTGTTCTGCGTCACGCCGGCGCCCTGCCGGACAAGGTGGCGCTGTCGATCCTGCGGCCCGCTGCTTGCGATGAGTGGACATATGGCGCGTTGGAACAGGCTGTGCGCGGCACCGGTACCGGCCTGTTGCAGGCCGGGCTAAAGCCGGGGCAGATCGTGCTGATGCGTCTGGGCAATACGGTGGAATTCCCGATAGCCTACCTCGGCGCCATCGCCGCCGGGCTGATCCCGGTGCCCACGTCGTCGCAGCTGACCGCGCCGGAAACGGCCAAGATGATTGCCGAGCTGGAACCCGCCGCTATCCTGCGCGACCCCGCCGTCGCTTGCGCAGATCACCCGTTGCAGATCGATCTCGATGCGCTTGAGGCGATGCGCGCCCTGCCGCCCTGCGACTGGGCAAAGGGCGATCCCAACCGGATGGCCTATGTTATCTATACCTCCGGCACCTCCGGCAAACCGCGCGCCGTGGCGCATGCGCACCGGGCGATCTGGGCGCGGCAGATGATGGTCGACGGCTGGTACGGGCTCAGATCCGACGATCGGCTCTGCCATGCGGGCGCGTTCAACTGGACCTATACGCTGGGCACCGGGCTGATGGACCCCTGGACCATCGGCGCCACCGCGCTGATCCCCGAACCCGGCACCGAGATCACCGACCTTCCGCACCGCTTGCGCCATCACAAGGCGACGATTTTTGCAGCCGTTCCGGGCGTTTACCGCAAGTTTCTGCAAGATCACCCGAACCTGCACCTACCTGACATGCGCCACGGGCTTTGTGCTGGCGAGAAACTGTCACCCCACCTGCACGAACAGTGGACAGCCGCCACCGGGACCGAACTGCACGAGGCATACGGCATGTCCGAATGCTCCACCTTCATCTCTTCCAGCCCGTCTCACCCGGCCCGGAGCGAGGCCCTGGGTCGGCCGCAGCCAGGTCGTCGCGTGGCAATCCTCGGCCCCGGCGGCACCCCCGTGGCGCAGGGCGGCGAAGGCACTATTGCCGTTCACCGCGACGACCCCGGCCTGATGCTGGGCTACCTCAACGCGCCCGACGAGTTCGCCGCCCGCATGCAGGGCGACTGGTTCCTGACCGGCGACCAGGGCGCGATGGCGGTCGATGGCCAGATCTTCTATCTTGGCCGCGACGATGACATGATGAACGCCGGCGGCTACCGTGTCTCCCCGGTCGAGGTCGAATCCGCTCTAGCCACCCATCCCGGCATCACCCAGGCCGGCGCCGCTGAGGTCGAGATCAAGCGCGACACCCGGGTCATCGTCGCCTTCTACACCGGCCCCGCCACACTGGACGCGGCCGAATTGCGGGCCTATGTCGGGGAACGGCTTGCGCGATACAAACATCCGCGCGCCTTCGTTCACCTCGCCGCCATGCCCATCGGCGGTAATGGCAAACTGTTGCGCCGGGCCCTGCCTGCCTATTTCAAATCCGAAAGCTGACCATTCCATATGTCCACTACAATCAAGCTCGATATCCTGTCCGACCCGATCTGCCCCTGGTGCTACATCGGCAAAACCCAGCTCGACAAGGCCCTGACGCAGGTGCCGAACCATCCGTTCGTGATCGAATGGCACCCCTTCCAGCTGAACCCTGACATGCCCGCCGAAGGCATGGATCGGCGCGCCTATCTGGAGGGCAAGTTCGGCGGCAAGGACGGTGCCGTACGCGCCTATGCCCCGGTGGTCGAAAACGCGGCCAAGGCCGGGCTCGATATCAATTTCGAAGGCATCAAGCGCGCCCCCAATACGTTGAACGCGCATCGGCTGATCCATTGGGCCGGTATCGAACGGGTCCAGAACAAGGCCGTCGATGCCCTGTTCTCTGCCTATTTCGTCGAAGGCCGCGACATCGGAAATGCCGAAGTGCTGAGCGACATTGCCGACGGTATCGGCATGGATGCCGCCGTGGTGATGAAACTGCTGGCCACCGACGAAGACGTTCAGGCGATCCGCGACCGCGACGCCCACAGCCGTGAAATGGGTGTAAATTCCGTGCCCACCTTCATCGTGGCCGGCAAACACGCGGTCCCCGGCGCCCAGCCGCCGGAACTCTGGATCAAGGTTATCGAGGAAGTCCAGGAACAGGTCGCCGGGTGATCCAACTCAAACCCACGACTGTCATTCTCTCTCTGGCCGGTGTTTTGCTGGCCGGGACAGTTTTCTTTCACTACGTCGAAGGCTGGGGCTGGCTCGACAGTTACTTCTTTACCGTGATCACCATATCGACCGTGGGTTATGGCAAGCTGGTGCCGGTCACCGCTTTGGGCAAGATCGGCACCACCGTTTTCATCTTTGTCGGGCTTGGCGTTTTTGCCGTGGCGATTCAGCAATTTGCGCTGTTTCACATGCGCGAACGCGAAAAACATACCGAGTGGCTGATCGCGCGGCTGGGTCACCGGCCCGAACCGGAACCCGATCCTGCCGCCGCGAACGAAGACGACGCGCCCGAACCGCCGGAAAAGACGCGCTCAGAACGCTAGCAGATCCCCGGTCACGTCCAGCGACTTGATCGCCAGGAGCGGCGCATCCGAATCCACCGAAAAGACAAAGACATGCGCCTGCCCGTTGGCCAGCGTCATCCGGCAAAACACCTCTTCCTCCGCGAATTCCGCCGGACAGCTTGCCAGATCCACGTGGGCGACAGCGTTCTCGAACATGTCATAACTCAGAGTTCCTTCGTCCAGATAGACAGTTTGCCCAGCAGGATCATTCAGGTCTTCGGCGGATGCGACCCCGGCAGGAATGGCGAGCGCCAGAAGCAATTTTGTGAGTCTCATGTTAATCTCCCTTTGAGCCCGCATATATTTTCCGACTATTTTAATCGGATTTAAACATGACAAATCCGCACAGCCCGGCCGCCGGGAAAAACAAATTCACACATATCCCTGTGCAGAGCGGCACCTGTCCTGCCCGCCCGCCGCATGATAGCGGAAACAAATGACGCACGCCTCAACCTCACAGATGTCGCACACCGAATTCATCGCGCTGATCGCGATGATGTTCGCGACCATCGCCTTTTCCATCGACGCGATGTTGCCGGCGCTGCCCGAAATCGGACACGAACTCAGCCCCGATAACGTCAACCGCGCACAGCTGATCCTGACCTCTTTTGTGCTGGGCATGGGGCTGGGCACCTTTGTCACCGGCCCGCTATCCGATGCACTCGGGCGCAAACCGGTGATTCTTGGTGGCGCGCTCATCTATATCGCGGCCGCCGCAATCGCCTGCCGTTCGTCATCTCTCGAAGTCGTACTAGCCACCCGCGTCCTGCAGGGTCTGGGCGCGGCCGGCCCTCGGGTCGTCGCCATCGCGGTCATGCGCGACCTGTATTCAGGCCGCGAAATGGCGCGGCTGGTCTCCATTGCCATGATGGTCTTTACCATTTTTCCGGCCTTCGCGCCGCTTCTGGGGTCCGGTGTGATCGCGCTGGCCGGCTGGCGCGGGATTTTTGTTGTCTTCATCCTCTTTGCCCTGATCATGGCGCTCTGGATGTCCCTCCGCCTGCCTGAATCCCTGCCGCGCGCAAACCGCCGCCCGATGCGCGGTGCCCTGATGGTTCAGGCGCTTGCGGAAATGGTCACCCACCCGACCGTACGCCTCTCGATCATCGTACAGACCCTGTGCTTGGGCGTTCTGTTCGTCATGCTCACCACCGTGCAGCCGGTCTATGACGTCATCTTTGACCGGGCCGAGGCCTTTCCGCTGATCTTCGCAGGTGTCGCCTTGGTGTCCGGCAGCGCCAGCCTGTTGAACGCTTCCATCGTCGTCCGGATTGGCATGCGCCGGATCGTGACCTGGTCGGTGGCCGCGCAAACAGGCCTTTCAGCGGCGATGTTGCTGCTCTCCGGCATCAATCCGACCGCCGATATCCTCTTCGCCGCCTTCGTTCTCTGGCAAGGCGCCGTATTCTTCATGGCCGGCACCACGCTGGGCAACCTGAACGCCATCGCAATGGAGCCGATGGGCCACATCGCCGGCATGGCCGCTTCGGTCATGGGCGCGCTGTCCACCGTTGGCGCAGCCGCCATCGCGGCGCCCATCGGGCTGATGTTCAACGGCACGCTGGCCCCTATGGCCGCTGGTATCATGGTGATGTCGGCTCTGGCTTTCGCGCTCATGCTGCTGATGGGCAAACGCGAATCCCGCCTGCTCGCCTGACCCCTTTTGCGATGATGGCAAATCCCCTATCCTTACCGGGTCAGAGGTGGGGCAACATGACTGATTACCCATATGATCTCGGCAGCTACAGCTGCCCCGTCACGACCACGTCGCAACAGGCACAGATCTGGTTCGACCGTGGACTGAACTGGACCTACGGCTACAACCATGAAGAGGCCGTTGTCTGTTTCCGCCGCGCATTGGAACACGACCCCGACTGCGCCATGGCCCATTGGGGCGTGGCCTACGCCGCCGGCCCGAACTACAACATGCCCTGGGATCTCTTCGACGAGGTGGCCCGCGCCGAGGCATTGGCGACTGCCCACGTTGCCGCGCAGGCCGCGCTGGCACGCGTCGGCGGCGTTACCGCACCGGAACAGGCCCTCATCGACGCCATCCAAGCCCGCTACCCGCAGCCCGGGCTGGCCGATGACATGCATTTGTGGGACCACGCCTTTGCCGATGCCATGCGCGCGGCCTTTGCCCGCGTCCCCGATCAACTGGACCTGCGCACCATTTACGTGGAATCGCTGCTCAATCTGACCCCCTGGCAGATGTGGGACCTCGCCAGCGGGAGCCCCGCACAAGGCGCCGCCACGCTGGAGGTGCAAAAGGCACTCGAAGAGGCGATGGAAACCGATCCCGCCGCCATGTCCCACCCCGGCCTGCTGCACCTTTATGTCCACCTGATGGAAATGTCCCCGGTGCCGGAAAAAGCGCTGAAGGCTGCCGATGTGCTGCGCACGCTGGTGCCGGACGCGGGCCATCTGGTTCATATGCCCACCCATATCGACGTGCTCTGCGGCCACTACCAGAACGTCGTGCACTGGAACCAACAGGCGGTCACCGCCGACCTGAAGTACTACGCCCGCGAAGGCGCCTACAACATCTATTCCGGCTACCGGCTGCATGACTATCACTTCGTCATCTACGGCGCACTTTTTCTGGGCCAGATCGCCCCGGCGCTGGAGGCGATCCAGGGCATGATCGACACCGTCCCCGACGACATGCTGCGCATCGAAAGCCCGCCAATGGCCGACTATTTCGAAAGCTACCTTGCGATGGCGCCCCACGTTCTGATACGTTTCGGCAAATGGCAAGAGGCGATGGCGCTCGACCTGCCCGCCGACCCCGATCTCTTCCGCACGCTCACCGCCCACACGCACTACGCCCGCGCCATCGGCGCGGCCGCCACTGGCGACGTGGCCCGCGCCGAGGCCGAGGAACAGCTGTTCCTCGACGCCTGCGCGCGGGTGCCCGAAACCCGCCTGCTTCACAACAACCGGGTGATCGACCTGCTGGCGATCGGAAAGGAAATGGTGCGTGGCGAAATCGAATACCGAAAGGGCAACCACGACACGGCCTTCGACCACCTGCGCCGCTCCGTGGCGCTGGACGACGCGCTGCCTTATGACGAACCCTGGGGCTGGATGCAGCCGACCCGCCATGCGCTCGGCGCGCTGCTCTTCGAACAGGGCCGCCTTGCCGAAGCCGAAGAGGTCTACCGCGCCGATCTGGGACTGGGCGGACAGCTCTCGCGGGCCGCCGTTCACCCCGATAATGTCTGGAGCCTCAAGGGATTACACGACTGCCTTGAGGCGCGTAGAGACACCGTCGAGATCGTTCAAATCCGCCAGCGCCTCGACCTCGCGCTGGCCCGCGCTGATCACGTGGCCGCCTCCTGCGCCTGTGCTCAGGCCGCCATGCGGGACGCCGCCGCCATCTAGGCCCGATGTCGTCCCGCCAAAGTCCCGCCCCGACCCAAGAC
>JBFHMM010000064.1:0-17208 GCA_041594355.1 Paracoccaceae bacterium
GGTAGTGCCGATGTCGGGGGGGCAGACCGAGAAACAGGTCAACCTGATCACCGATTTCAAGCCCGACGGGATCATGGTGACGCCGTCCTATATGCTCAACATTCTTGAGCAGTTCCACAAGGCCGGACTGGACCCGCGCGAAAGCTCGCTGCAGGTGGGGATCTTTGGCGCCGAACCCTGGACCGATGCGATGCGGCGCGAGGTGGAGACGGCGTTCGACATGCATGCGTTGGATATCTACGGGCTGTCCGAGATCATGGGACCGGGCGTGGCCAATGAATGCGTCGAGACAAAGGACGGGCCGGTGATCTGGGAGGATCATTTCTATCCCGAGATCATCAACCCGGCGACGGGCGAGGTCTGTGCCGATGGCGAGATGGGCGAGCTGGTGTTCACCACGCTGACCAAGGAAGGCCTGCCGATGATACGTTATCGCACCCGAGACCTGTCGCGGCTGTTGCCGGGCACCGCGCGCACGATGCGGCGGATGGAGAAGATCACCGGGCGCAGCGACGACATGATGATCCTGCGCGGCGTCAACCTCTTCCCCACCCAGATCGAGGAACAGCTGATGGCGACTGGCGGGCTGGCCCCGCATTTCCAGATCGAACTGTACACGTCTGGCCGGATGGACGCCATGCGGGTTCATGTCGAGGCCAACCCCGATGCCGCCGACGAACTGAGCAAGACCGCCGCCGCGCGGATGCTGACCAAGCGGATCAAGGACAACGTGGGCGTGTCGACCGAAATCGTGGTGGGCGAGCCGGGCGATGTGGCCCGCAGCCAGGGCAAGGCGGTGCGGGTGATCGACAACCGCAAGCAGGAGTAGCGCCCGTGGCCCGCACCATAGCCAAGGACCACGGCCAGAAACGCGAGATGATCCTGAAATCGGCGGCCAAGGTGTTCGCCGAACAGGGGTTCGACCGCGCCTCGATGACGGTGCTGGCCCGCGAATGCGGGATCTCCAAGGCCAATATCTATCACTACTACGACAGCAAGGATGCGATCCTCTTCGACATCCTCGACAGTTACCTGTCGGCATTGCGCGACCGGATTCATGGCGTGGACACTGCCGGGTTGACCCCGGAGGACCGGCTGCGGCGGGTGGTGCGCGAGATCCTGCATGCCTATCAGGGAGCCGACCACGAACACCAGGTGCAGATCAGCGCGCTGGGGGCGCTGCCCGAGGACCAGCAGCGCCAGATGCGCGCCTATCAGCGCGACATGGTGACCTTGATGAGCGATTGCCTGCGCGACGCGGCCCCGCAGGCGTTCGAGGGTGACGAGGGGCGGCTGCGGGCCACCACCATGTCGGTCTATGGCATGCTGAACTGGCACTACATGTGGAACGCCGGCGCCGGCGCGCCGGAGCGAGAGGACTATGCCAAGCTGGTCTGTGACCTGACGCTGAACGGGGTGCGCGGGCTGTAGCGCGGGGTGTGGAACGGGCTGGGGGAGCGGTTCGCGGGTTTCACTCCGCCTGCGAATGGTTCAATCCTGTGGCGTGCCGCAGCGCCGCGGGAACCTGGAATTGCAGAGAGAACCGAACCGCGGCCTGTTGTCCCTTGCCATTGTGGTGATCGTCATGTGGCCGGTGATGCTCTGGCTGATCGGCCTGGGCGTCGCGATGATCGCCCGCCTGGGCGGTTGCAGCATCAGCGCGCATGGCCCGGAGCCCTGTCTGCGGTTCGGCGTTGACCAGGGCGGGGCGCTCTACCCGCTTTTCGGGCTGGGCTTGTACCTGATCTACGCCTTGTTGTGGATCCCGCTGGGGTTGGGGATCGTTGGTCTGATACGGTGGCTCAGCCCGGTATGGACCAGTCGCCAGCGGCGCGGCGCAAGTCGCATGGGGCGGCCCAGAGCGCGGCGGCTGCAGCAGCATCAGGCCCAGCCCGGCGAACCCGGCGGCGATATAGACCGGGGCGCACCAGGCCAGCGGCGGGCTCTGCGCCGCCAGCGCCACGGCGGCCCAGATCAGGCCGCGCTGAGGCGGGGGGCCATCCCTGTCAAACGGGTTGCAGCACGAAATGGGTCTCGAGGCTGGTATCGCGCGAACTGGGTATGACGGGGCGCAGAAAGACGGCCTCGAAATCGCCGCAGTCATAGGCCAGGTGACCGTGGGGCTGGCCAAAGGCGGGCACGATCTGCGGCATCTCCAGCCGGAACACGCCGTTGGCGTCGGTGAGGGTGGCGCCGTGGCTTTGCGGGTCGCGTTCGTGGCGCTCGGTGGTATGGGTTCAGATCTGGATGCGTTGTCCGGCCAGCGGCACGCCGTCGCCGCCGTGCCGCACGACGCCCGTCATCCAGAAGCCGCCGCCGCCGATCTCTGCGACGATGGGGGCGCCGGGACGATAGTTGTTGGCCCGCCCCGGACCCCGGGCATCGGCACCAGCGTCCGGGACCGGACAGGGCTGACCAGCCCGGACAGCGTGGTTGCCGCAAGTGCGCTGCAGGTGGCGACAAAGTGGCGGCGGGTGAACGGGGCGGGGGGCATGGCGGTTTCTCCCGCTGGTCGCGGTGCGGTGCGGCGCGCGTTTCGGCCGCGCCCCTGCGGGATCATAGCACGCTGCCAGAGCTTTCCGATACGTGGACGGCGGCGCGGCGGCAAAGGGCGGTCACAGCTTCGCGAGGCCCGGCGATTGTGGTCAATCCGATGAGACGCGCGGCTTGATAACGCGGCGGATCTGCTCGCCCATGCTGTGGCGGGCGCGTTCCAGGTCGTGTTCCACCTGCGGGTGGATCCAGAAATCCGCCGCCGTGCTGAAGTCGCGGGCGAGCCGCAGCGACAGCTCTACCCCGACCGGCGATTTGCCAGCCAGCACATCGGCCACCCGGACCTCCAGCACGTTGATCCGCTGCGCCAGGTCCGACGGGCCGATGCCCGGCGGCTCCATATACTCCTTTTGCAGGATCTCGCCCGGTGGCGGGCAGACAAACACCGGGCCTTCGGACTTTTCCTGTTCGCCGGGCGGCAGCAACTGCACTTCGGTGGCAAAACCTGCCGCCTTCCACATGTCCAGCCCGTCGGCCATGTGCACGATATCGCCGTGACCTTGGTTCAGCAGCATCTTGCCCGCCGCCTCCGACCGCGTGTCGACGGCACAATGCAGCACGATGCTCCGGCCGGGGATCGCAGGGCACATCTCGGGGTCAAAGCTGGACAGGGGCAGCAACAGCACCGGCACTATGCTCGACCTCGAATTCCGAGGTCTCGCGGCCGTCAACCAGCACGATTTCATTGCGATCCAGCCAGTCCTTGATCTGGCGGACATCGGCGGTTTGAGCCGCGACCGGGGTGTTGTCGGACATGGCTGCCTCCCTTGCTTGCGCACGGATCGCAGGGGCGGACAGTCTGGGCCAATCGCTTGAATGATGCAATCATGCGAATGCTTGGGGGCCCAGCCGGGCGGGAGCTCTTGACACCTGCAGCGTCCGGCCTTTTACCGGAATCATATCGTGACACGATATATCCCGAGAACACCGAAGGCGTGACAGGGTGTTCGTGTCACAAGTTCAAGGCTGGACGCTTTGGGTGTTCAGTCCCGGCACCTCAAGGCCGAGGCGGTTCAGGATGGCGCTGGTTTCGCTCTCCCAGCGGGCGCGCAGCTGGGCGTTGGTGGACCGGCGCAGGCCCATCGCCCTGCGGCTGTCGGTGTTCTGCGAGGCCGCCGCTCCGAAATTGGAGGTTACCCGCGGCCACCAATAGGCGACGCTGGCCTGCAGCGTGGCGCGGTCGCCGGTTTCCAGCAGCCGCACCAGACCTTTTTCCGCCAGCTCCGCATGGCGCGCCTCGACCGGCGCGATGGTGCGGAACGCCTCGGCCAGAGGCTGGTAGGAGACCAGCGAGAATTCCGCCAGCTGCACCGCCACCGCGCGGCCCATCAGCAGGTTCATCACCACCGCGTCGGCCCAGCCGTCGAGCGGGTAGTTGAACACCGCCAGACGCATGTCGTGGTCGCCGCGCCGGGCGCCGATATCGGCGTCGCGGTCCAGTCGCGCGGTCCAGGGGTGGCTTTGCTCATAGCGCGCGGTATCGACGCCGAAATCGCCCATGATCCGCAGCACGCGGTCGGCGTGGTCGGTCTTTTCCAGCACGATGCGGGCGGCGGCGATGCGCTCCTTGATGCCGGGCCCGGCATTGATGATATCGGCAAACCCCGCCGCGCCCGCCAGTTCGCTGTCGACGAAGGTCGCCATCAGCTTCATCAGTTCCGCGCGGTAGCGCGGCGGCACGTTCGACGGATTGGTCAGCACACCGCCCTGCGCCAGATAGCTTTCGATGCTCATTTCCTGTGCCATGTCTCGCGCTCCTTTACTGGTCGTAATCGACGGTGACGGTATCGGTCAGCGGGTAGGACTGGCACGACAGCACATAGCCCTTTTCGACCTCGTAATCCTCCAGCGCGTGGTTTGCGATCATCTCGACCTCGCCCTCAATCACCTTGCAGCGGCAGGTCGAACAGACCCCGGCCTTGCAGGCATAGGGCGCGCCCATCGCGTTTTCCAGCGCCGCGTCCAGGATCGAGACGTCCTTGCCCATGGTGATGGTCTGTGTCGCCCCGTCCAGCGTGATCGCGGCGCGGGTCTGGTTGGCGCTGCTGGCCGCATCCTTGCTCACCGCCTTGCGTTTCAGCCGCCCGGGCTGGGCGCTGGCGAAAAGCTCGAACTTGATCTGGCTGTCGTCCAGCCCGTGGGCGCGCAGCGCCGCCGCGATGCCCAGCATCATCGGTTCCGGCCCGCAGATGAAGGCGGTGTCGACGCTGGTGATGTCGATCCAGCCCTTGAACAGCTCGGTGCATTTCGCCTCGGTTACCAGCCCGGTAAACAGGTCGATTTCCTGCGCGTCGCTTTCCAGGACATGGATGATGTTCAGCCGCCCCATATGGGTGTTCTTCAGATCCTCCAGCTCTTCGCGGAACATGATCGTGTTGACGCCCTTGTTGGCGTAGACCAGCGTGAACCGCGACTTGGGCTCGCGCGCCAGCGTGGTTTTCAGGATCGACAGAACCGGCGTGATGCCCGAGCCGCCCGCGAACCCGAGGTAATGGTGATCGGCGCCGGGGTTCAGCTCGGTAAAGAAGCTGCCCATCGGCGGCATCGCCTGCAGCGTGTCGCCCGGTTTCAGCGCCTCGTTGGCCCAGGTCGAAAAGGCGCCGCCCTTGACCCGCTTGATGCCCACCTGCAGGACGCCGTCGTCCTTGCCGGCGCAGATCGAATAGGACCGGCGCAGCTCTTCGCCGTCGAAATCCCGGCGAAAGGTCAGGTACTGGCCTTGGGTGAAATCAAAGTCCGCCGCCGCGCCGGTCTCCGGTTTCAGCGTGACGACAACCGCATCGCGGATAGTGTTTTGAACGTTCGTGACGGTCAGGTCGTGAAAGCGCGCCATTGGCGTCTCCTCTCTTCGGGGGCTGAGCCGGGGCTCAGATGCATTTGAAATAGTCGAAAGGTTCCAGGCAGTCGGTGCAGCGCCACTGCGCCTTGCAGGGGGTCGATCCGAACTGGCTGAGCCGTTCCACGTTGCGGCCGTGGCAGCGCGGGCAGCGGTCCGGGCCGCCCGCCGGCTGCGGCGGGGCGATGCCATAGTCCTCCAGCCGCGCGCGGCCCTTGTCCGACAGCCAGTCGGTGGTCCAGGCCGGCGACAGCTGCCGTTTCAACTCCAGCCGTTCGATGCCGTGGCGGCGCAGGACGGTCTCGATATCGAGGTTGATGATACTGGTGGCCGGGCAGCCCGAATAGGTCGGGGTGACCGTGATCACCAGCCTGTCGCCGTCCCAGGCGACATCGCGGATGATGCCCAGATCAACCAGGCTGATCACCGGGATCTCGGGGTCGGGAACGGCGTCCAGCCAGCCCCAGATCTGTTCCACGCTCGGCTGTCTAACGGTTCGGCTCATATGAATTCCCTCCTTCGCCGCGCAGGCGCCCGGACGTCAGGCCGGGCAGCCCCCGCCCGCCCTCGATGGGCGGGCGGGGGCTGCCTCCTTCCGATCTCCTCCCGGCGTCGCGTGTTACCAGGTCGCGTCCGGGTAGGCGCGTTGCAGCCACTGCATCTGCGCCAGCAGGTGGCCCAGGTGCTCGGTGTGCATCGCGCCGGTGCGCCCGCCCTTCTGGGCATAGCGGTTTTCCGGAACGCTCAGCGTGGCCTTGTCCAGCACCCGGCCCACCAGCGCGTCGTATTCCTCGCGCAGGCTGGCGGGGTCCGGCGCGATCCCGGCCTCGGCCAGCACGGCGTCGCCCTCGTCGGACAGGAACATCTCGCCCACGTAAGGATAGAGATAGTCCAGTGCCGCCTGCATCCGGTCATGGCTCTCGGCCGTGCCATCCCCCAGCGCCACCACCGTGTCGGCGGAGCGTTCGAGGTGATAGGCGACCTCCTTGCTGGCCTTCTCGGCGATCGCGGCGACCCGGGTGTCGCTGCTTTTCAGCAACCGGCCGAGGTAGATCGAATGCCAGGCGTCGAACAGGAACTGGCGCATCATGGTGCGGCCGAAATCGCCGTTGGGCATCTCGCAGAGCAACAGGTTGCGGAAATCCCAGGCGTCGCGGTGAAAGGCCAGCTTGTCGGCGTCGCGGCCCTCGCCCTCGATCTCGCTGGCCAGCCCCAGCCACAGCTGGGTCTGCCCGATCATGTCCAGCGCGATATTGGCCAGTGCGATATCCTCTTCCAGCACCGGCGAATGGCCGCACCATTCCGACACACGGTGTCCGATGATCAGGGTGTTGTCGCCCAGGCGGACTAACCCCTGGAACAAGGCTTCGTCGCGGGTCATTACATCGCCCCCACGTCGTCGGGAATATCGTAGAAGGTCGGGTGGCGGTAGACCTTGCTCTCGGAGGGCTCGTAGAGCGGGCCCTTGTCCGAGGGCGACGAGGCGCTGATATGGTTGGCCTCGACCACCCAGATCGAGACGCCTTCGTTTCGGCGGGTATAGACATCGCGGGCGTTCTTGACCGCCATGGCGGCGTCGGGCGCGTGCAGCGAACCGACGTGGCGGTGGCTCATGCCGTGCTGGCCGCGAATGAACACTTCCCACAGGGGCCATTCGTTCTTCATGGGTAATCCTCCTCAGTTCGACCCGCGTTACGGGCCGGGTAGTTTCATGACCCAGGCCGGGGTCGCGTTACGCGGCCGCGATCTTGCGCGCGGCTTTCTTGCGGGCGTGTGCCAGCATCGCGTCGCGGACCCACCTGCCGTCTTCCCAGGCCTCGTTGCGGGCGGCGAGCCGGTCGGTGTTGCATGGGCCGTTGCCCCGGATCACGTCGTGGAATTCGGCCCAGTCCGGCTCGCTGAAGTCATAGTGACCGCGGTCCTCGTTCCACGTCAGCTTGGGATCGGGGATGGTCAGGCCGAGGAATTCGGCCTGCGGCACGGTCTGGTCGACGAACTTCTGGCGCAGTTCGTCATTGGTGTTCATCTTGATCTTCCAGCGCATCGACTGCTCGGAATGCACGCTGTCCTTGTCCGAGGGTCCGAACATCATCAGCGACGGGTACCACATCCGGTTCAGGGCATCCTGCGCCATTTTCTTTTGCGCGGGCGTGCCTTCGGCCATCTTGCGGATCGCGTCGTAGCCCTGGCGCTGGTGAAAGCTCTCTTCCTTGCAGACCCGGATCATCGCCCGGCTGTAGGGGCCGAACGAGGTGCGCTGCAGCGGCACCTGGTTCATGATCGCGGCGCCGTCCACCAGCCAGCCCACCGCACCGATGTCGGCCCAGTTTAGCGTCGGGTAGTTGAAGATCGAGCTGTATTTCATGCGGCCGTCCAGCAGCATCTCGGTCAGCTCATCGCGGCTGACGCCTAGCGTTTCGGCGGCGCAATAGAGATAGAGGCCATGGCCCGCCTCGTCCTGCACCTTGGCCAGCAGGATCGCCTTGCGCTCCAGCGTGGGCGCGCGGGTGATCCAGTTGCCTTCGGGCAATTGGCCCACGATTTCGGAATGGGCGTGCTGGCCGATCTGGCGGATCAGTGTCTTGCGGTAGCCCTCGGGCATCCAGTCCTTGGGCTCGATCTTTTCGCCCGCGTCGATGCGCGCCTGAAAGGCCGCCAGCTTCTCGGGATCTTCCCCGGTCGCTTCGGATTTGATCATTTGAGCATACATTTGCGTTCTCCTCCCGGGTCTCAGACCCGCTCAAGGATCAGGGCGGCGCCCTGACCGACACCCACGCACATGGTGCAAAGCGCGTAGCGCCCGCCGGTGCGTTTTAACTGATAGGCCGCCGTCAGCACCAGCCGCGCGCCGGACATGCCCAGCGGGTGGCCGATGGCGATGGCGCCGCCATTGGGGTTCACATGGCCCGCGTCGTCGGGCAGGCCCAGCTCGCGCAGCGTGGCGAGACCCTGACTGGCGAAAGCCTCGTTTAATTCTATCACATCCATGTCGTCGATGGTGAGACCCGCGCGCGACAGAACCTTGCGCGCCGCCGGCACCGGGCCGATGCCCATGATGCGCGGTTCGACCCCCGCCGCCGACATGCCGACAACGCGGGCCATCGGGGTCAGCCCGTTGGCTGCTGCCGCCGCTTCGGTGGCCAGCAGGATCGCCGCCGCGCCATCGTTGACGCCGGATGCATTGCCCGCTGTCACCGTTTTTTCCGCGCCGTTCACGCCCTTGAGCCCGCTCAGTTTTTCGGCTGTCGTGCCGGGGCGGGGGTGTTCGTCGGTGTCGACCACGACGGGGTCGCCCTTGCGCTGCGGAATGGTGACGGGCGTGATCTCCTCCCCGAACACGCCCGCCTCCTGGGCGGCGGCCCAGCGGGCCTGCGACCTTGCCGCGAATGCGTCCTGATCGGCGCGGTCGATCCGGTACTGTTCGGCGACATTATCCGCCGTTTGCGGCATCGAATCGGTGCCGTACATCTTGTGCATCTTCGGGTTCACGAAGCGCCAGCCGATAGTGGTGTCGTAGACCGCGTTGGCGCGGGTAAAGGCGCTGGTCGCCTTAGGCATGACAAAGGGCGCGCGGCTCATGCTTTCGACGCCGCCGGCGATCACCATGTCGTAGTCGCCCGCCCGGATCCCGCGCGCGGCCATGCCGACCGCGTCCATGCCGCTGGCACAGAGCCGGTTGACGGTGGTGCCGGGCACCTCGACCGGCAGCCCGGCCAGCAGCGCGGCCATGCGCGCCACGTTGCGGTTGTCCTCACCGGCCTGATTGGCGGAGCCATAGATAACGTCATCGAGCGCGGCCCAGTCGACCTGGGGGTTGCGGGCCATCAGCGCGGCGATGGGCAGGGCCGCCAGGTCGTCGGTGCGGACCCCGGAAAGGGCGCCGCCATAGCGTCCGATGGGCGTGCGCTGGGCGTCGCAAATCAATGCCTGCATAAATGTAGTCTCCTCCTTGGTGGTCTTGATTAAGTGACCGATCGGTCGGGCAATAGGGGGGTGGGCGATTCGTGGCAAGCAAAAATGTAACGCAGAATCGCAGATTTCGAAAATCCCGTAACATTATCTTTGGTCCGGGGCGGTTCGGTCATTGCGCGCCCACGATGGTAAAGGCCGCCCAGTAGGACGGGTGATAGTGCAGTGCCGACCTGCCGGGGCTGTCGAGAATGGCCAGCGTCGCGGCGCGCAGGGCATCGGCGTGGCGCCGGCCGGGGGCGCGGCGGCGGGCGTCAAAGAGGCCGGTGGTGATCTCGACAGCGGCGCTGGAATAAACCGACCAGTGGGTGACGAGCAGCGCCTGAGCGCCGGACTGAAAGAAAGCGCGCGCCAGCCCCGACAGCCCGTCCGCATCCTCGGAGCCGCCGGCGGCGGTGTTGCAGGCCGACAGAACCACCAGCCGCGCGTTCAGGGTCATGGTGGCGATTTCCGCCGCGCTGAGCAGCCCGTCGTCCATGTCGCTGGCGCGTTGCGGCGGGGTAAGCACCAGTCCGGGGCTGTCGGCGCCGGCCTCGCCCGCCGTCAGCCCGTGGGTGGCAAAGACCAGCACATCGGCCCCGGCCAGCACGCCGCTCTGGTCCAGCGACTTGATCCGGGTTTCGGTGGCCTCGGCCCCGAGGATCAGCTGGTGCCGGTCGGCGGCAAAGCCGCTGGCGATGGCGCGCAGTTCGCAGACCGTGTCAGGCAGGCGGGGCAAGGCGGACAGGAACGCGGGATCGGCCAGCGTGCCGGTGCCGTCCAGCGGTGTTTCCATCGGCGGCGCGGCCCGGAGCGCGGCCAGCTGCACACTGTCGCAGGCCACCGATTGCGCCCGCCCGATCACCGGATCGCCGATGCCCAGCATCCGTTCGGCGCCCTCTGGCGTTGCACGCTCTTGGCGCAGGGCGCGCAGGCTGCCGACCGAGGGCAGCACCGAGAGCGCGTGGTGGCGGATCATCCAGTCCGGTGGCTGGCCTGGGTCCGAAGGAGTGACGGCGAGTGCCGCGAAAGGCAGCCGCAGCAGGTCGGACGGCGGCACCACGATCAGGTGGCCGCGCCCGGTGATCGCCCCGGCCACCGGGGCGAAGAGATCGGCGTAGAGTCCCTGCGCCAGCGCGGTGTCGAAACCGATTGCGTCCCGGGGCTGCTCTTCGTCGATCATCGCGCCGCGCAGACCCTGCGCGCCGGCGCTGCCGCAGTCCGGATCGCTGACCGAAACCTGACAGCGGAACCGGGTGACGCGGTCGTTGAGGACGCGGCGGCTGATTTCGGGCACCACGCCGACGGTGACGCCGTCGCGGGTGACCGCGATGATATGGTTCGACGAGCCTTCCAACCCTTCGATCATCGCGGGGGAGAGGCTGGGCAGCAGGAAGGTGACCAGCGCCTCGTCCGGGGCCAGCAGGCCTTGAACCTCGGCCAGGGACACCGGGTCAATACGCCCGATGCCGGCGGTTTCCAGCCCCAGCGCGTTCAGCGTGGTTTCGACCCCGGAGAGTTCTGTCTCGATCCGGCGCACGCGGGCGGACAACTCGCGGGCCAGTGCACCTGCGGGGGCCGCGGTCAGCCGGGACAGCGTTGCGGCCTGTTCCTCGGTCAGGTCGCGGCGGCGGGACAGCAACGCGGCGCGGTTCGGGTCGGTGACGGCGAGGCGGGTTTCCAGCGCGCTCAGCGCCTGCGCGGAGCGGGTGACATGGGTCCATTGCAGCGCCTCGAAGGCCTCGGCCGCGTCATCCTGTTGCAACAGGGCCCAGGCGAAGAGTTCGAAGTCCCAGCCCGACTGGGCCAGCTGCGCCCGGTAGAGCGGCGATTTACGCGCCTCGGTCAACCGGCGCAGTCCCTCGGTCGCGGCATCCAGCCGGCCTTCGACGAGGTCGAGCTGCGCCAGCTTGGCGCGGATGTCGATGCTTTGCGGGGCGATGTCGGGCAGGGCGGTGTCGTTGATGGCCACCGCCTCGGCCAGCAGGGCGCGGGCAGGGGCGCGCCAGCCCGCCACCAGTGCGGTATCCGCGGCATTGGCGAGTGTCAGAGCGAAATCGGGACTGCCGGGCGGGGCCAGCGGGCGCAGATCGTCAAGGGCGGCGAGCAGGGGCGCGACAGGGATTTCGGCCGCGCCCCGGTCGATCGCGGCCATCGCGGCGAGGTTCATCAGCCGCACCCGCTGGCTGGCGATCAGCCAGGGGGCGTCCTGCGCTTCGGTCAGTGCATCTCGGGCGCGGGTGAGCCACTGCCGCGCCTGCTCGGGCGCGCCGGTGTCGAGGTGGAACCGCGCCCGGTTTCCGGCCGCGACGGCGCGGTCGATGGCGGTGTCGCGCTGCGCATCCGCGGTGCGGGCGGCGTCGGCGGCATCAAACAGGCGCGCGGCCCCGTTCGGATCGCCGGTCTGGTGCAGGGTCCAGGCCAGGTGATCGTAGTAGAGATGCAGATGGCGGCGGCCCTCGGTGCTGCGTTCGAGGATGGCGATGGCCTCGCGCAGGCTGCGGGCGGCGGCCTGCTGCTGGCCGAAATAGCCCTCGGCGGTGGCAACGGCGCGCATGGCCTGTGCCAGTCTCAGCGTGTCGGGGTCGGGCAACCCGCGGGCAAAGGTGATGGCGGTGCGGGCGGTTTCCAGACGGTCCAGCGTGTCGATCCCGGCGCCGTCGCCGAGCTGCATCGCGGTTTCGGCCATCTCGCGCACAAAGCGCTGTTCCTCGTCGCTTAGCGGTCCCGAGGCCAGCCAGGCCAGCAGCTCTTGTCGCGCGCGGTCGTACTGGCCGGAGTTGTGCAGCGCGAAATAGCGCTGGAAACGCAGGTTGCGCAGGGTGTCGTCGCGGTCGGTGCCGGTCAGAAAGGCGCGGGCGATCACCATCTTGCCCTCGATCAGCGCGGCGAGATCGCCGGCGCGGCCTTCTGCCTCGGCCGCATCGGCCAGCGTGCCGAAGCGGCCATAGAGCGCGCCGTACGTGGTGGCGATCTGTGTGGCGTCGGTCTGGGTGAGTTCGGTCAGCGCCAGCACCGCGTCGGCATAGCCGCCCGCGTCCAGAAACAGGCTCACCGTGATATTGGCCACGACCGCGTGCAGCGGAGTGCCGCGCGACAGGGTCAGCGCCTGCCGAAGCCGGGACAGGGCGGCGGCGGTGTCGCCCTGCCGGATCTCTTGCGCGGCCAGCTGCGTCAGCGCGGTGAACCCGGCCTCGCCTGCCAGATGATCGTGGGCCGCGAGATAGGTGATCGCCTCTTGCCACAGGCGCGCGGCGCCGGCGGTGTCGCCCGCCACCGTAGCCGTCAGATAGGCGAGGTTGTTCAGCGCATGGCCATAGGCCCCGACATCGGGCGCGGCCATGGCGCGGGCGGCGTTCAGCGCGGCGGTGGCGCGCGCCATCGCCAGCGTGCCGTCGCCGGCCTGAAACGCCTCGAGCGTGGACCGGTGCATGGCTTGCAGATCGGGTTCGGGCGTCTGCGCGGGAGCCGGGCCGAGACCCAGCCCCGCGATCAGCGCCAGGACCGCCAGCCGCGCCCGCACCGGGCTCAGAAACCCGCCGGAACCAGCCGCAGACCGGCCATCTGCCAGGCCTGCAACCCGCCGCGATACCAGTAGACGTTGGTGTATCCGGCGGCGACCGTGCGCAGGCTGGCGTTGTAGCTGAGCCAGCACATCGGATCGCTGCAATAGAGCACGATGGGCATGTCGGTTTCGCCGCCCGTCACCTGTTGCAGCCATTGCCCCGCCTGCTGTTGCAGCCGGTCCCGGAAATGGCCGGAATTGGCCAACGCCGGGGCCATCAGCGCGTCAGGAAGGCTGTAATCGCCGCCCAGCACGTCGATCAGCACAAGCTCCATACCGCTTTCGATGGCTTCGGCCAGCCCTTGCGTGCTGACCACCGCCGCACCGGGCAGGCTGGTCGGGGTGGGGGCGTGCATCCGCCCCGACCGCAGCTGGGCGGTCGGCTGAACGCCGTAATCCCGGCCCTCCCAGGCCTGGATCTGCGGGTCGATGGCCGGGCTGTCGCCCTGCGTGGTGTCGGTGGGACTGTTGGGGGGGCTGTCGGGGGGGGTGTTGGGGGCGGCTTCGGGCTGCGGGGTGTCGAACTGCGACCCAAAGCCGTCGTCCGACGGCGGCACGGCCACCGGCGCAGGGTTCGCGCCGATGTCGAAACTGCCGCCGAACCCGTCCGAGGACTGCGCCGGGGGCGGCTGTGTCGGACCGGGAACGGGTGTGGCCGGGCCGGCGGGATTGCCGCCGAAACTGCCGCCAAAGTCATCGGCCAGCGCGGCCCCGCCGCCGAGCAGCAGCGAGAGCGCGGTGACGAGGGCATATCGGGCTGCCCCGGCCCGCCGGTTACCCCTGAACATGGCCGGCAATCCAGTCAAAGTACCTGGAAACGCGGGTGTAAACGCCATAAAGGCTCTCGTGGCCACAGTTCTGGTTGGCGCCAATGGGCTTGCGGTTCCAGCTTACGACGCCGACCTGCAGCCATTCGCCATTGGCCGCCCTGACCATCAGCGGTCCGCCGCTGTCGCCGTTGCACATGGTGCGCTGGCCCGACTGGGTGCCGGCGCAGACCATGCCGTCGGTCAGCGCGTCGCCGATGTTCTGGGCCAGGATGGCGAATGCCTGTTCCAGCTTGTCGATCGGAATGCGGTTACTTTCGCCCATGCCGAGAAGAAACTGGCCCATGTCGCGCCGGGTCTGTTCGGCCATGCCCGCGTTGCAGGTTTCGTTCGGGAAGATGTCGATATTGGTTTCCATCAGGTTGATCGGGAATTTGCCATCCTCAAGCATCCCCCAGCCGATCACGGTGGCCGGGCCGTTGGGCGGCTGTTCGCCCTGCCGCTGGATGTGGATCGCCGAGACCGGGCCGGAGCTGCTGGTGATCGGTTCGGCCAATTGCAGCAGCGCGATGTCGTTGTCGATCAGGGTCGGGTTATAGGCCTCGTGCGGGATCACCCGCGCCACCTTGCGCAGATCGCCTTGCCGCATGTCGACCGCGCCCGAGCGGACCAGGATGCTGGCCGGGTCCGAGGCGCTGCCGTCCTCTCCGACGACGCAATGCGCGGCGGTCAGAATCCATTGGCGGGCGATGATCGAGCCGCCGCAGAACTGTGACTGGAACCGGCTTTCGGGGGTGTTGTCCACTTTGTCCGCCGAATGCAGCGAGACCTGTGCGGGCCAGCTGCCGTCCTGCGCGGGCTGGCCACCAAAGATGCGCGAGGCGCTGTCGCCCTCCTCCAGCGCGCTTGCGCGTTCCTTCAACGCCAGAACATGAGCGCGGACCTGAACCTCGCCCGCGGCCGAGGGCACGGCGATGTCCGACAGGGTGATCTGCTGCGCCGCGCCTGACAGCGGCGACAGGGCCAGCGTGGCGCTCAGAATCAGCGCTGCGTTGCGATTGGGAAATGATGCTTTCATGTGGGCCTCCGAGTAATCCGTGTTTGAATGCGGCCGGACCGCGTTATTCCTGCGGGTCGCGCCCGGCTCTGGCAAAGGCTTCTGGTTTTGGCAGCACGCGCCAGTCGAACCGTTCGACCCAGACGTTGTCGACGCCCATCGACCCGAAGCTGCCGCGGGTGCCGGGCCGTTCCGACAACCCGGCGAGAAAATCCTTGATCCCCTCTGTCGCGCCGCCCCGCGTGCCGCCCGCGCCGGGGCCGCAGGTTTCGATCAGCCCCTGCAGGTTCAGCGGCTCGGCGTTTGGCTTGGCCTCGGTCACCACGATGAACATGCGTTCCTCGCCCGCCGAATAGCCGTCGGGGCAGTCGGAACAGAGCGTCATCTGCGGCCCCAATAGGCGCGCCGCGCGGGTGTCCTCGATATGTTCATAAGCGGTATGCACGCAAAAACGCGCGTCGATATGGATGCGGTTGACGTCGCGCGCGCCGGCGACGGTGCCTTGGGCGCTAAGGCTGAGCTGGTCGCATTGTTTCAGATCGGCCCCGGCGGGCAGCGGCTGGCTCTGCCCCTGCACCGGGGCCAGCGCGGCGCGGCATTCGCGGCGTGGCGAAACACCGGCGTCCGGGGCGGCCAGGTCGAGCGCGCTGACCGCCGTCAGGTCCGCCGACACCCGCACCGGGTTCGGGTTCAACAGCGATCCGCCGCCCGCGACCGAGCCCAGCAGCCGCGCCAGCTGCTCGGCCCGGCCGATGCGGTGCAGCGCCTGTTCCAGCGCCTGCGGCTCGGGCGGGACGTTCAGGCCGACGGGGGAGGCGCCGATCACCGCCCGAGGGCCGAACCAGAGCTGGGTTCCGTCCCAGACGGTTTCGATGTCGAAGCCGTCCGTGTCCAGCGCCAGCGGGGTGTCACCGGCGGCGTTTATGGTGGCGATGGCGGCGTCCAGCGCTTGCACCGGGGCGCTGTCGGCAGGCAGCGGCGCGCCGCTCTCCAGCGCGCGCGGCGGCGCGATCCGCACCACCAGATCCACCGGGCGCGCGGCCACCTGAGCAAAGCGCGCCTGCGCGGGCAGCTGCCCCGCCGCCGGGCAGGGGGCGGCGATCCGCGCCTCGCAGCCTTTGGCCACCGGGCGCAGGAAGCCCTGCGTCGCGCCGGTATCTTCCATCTGGGCATATCCGATCACTGCATCGGCGGGGTCGGCGGCATCGGCCACCAGCGCCAGGACAGTGCCGTCACCCAGCCCGTGCACGAGCCCGGCCATCACCTCGTCCCCTTGTACGGCAAAGCGGCGCAGCCCCTTGGTGGCGGTGCCGCCAAAGGTGGCGGCGTCGATCAGCGTGCCCTCCCATGACGGGGTCTGAAGGCGCGCCACGCCCGGCACGCTGCCGTCGTTCATGTCGCTGAGGACCGCCTGGAACAGCTGGCGGTAGCTGAGCCCGTCGCTGCCCTGCAGCCGGGCTGCCAGTTTCGAGGTAAAGAGCCCGTACCAGTCGCCGCCGCCGAATTCGACCTCGCGCGCGACCTCGGATGAGCGGGCGGCGTAGAAGGCGAGGAAGCCGCCCGGCGGCTCGGGCCCATCGTCTTCGATGCGGCGGTCTTCGGCCAGCTGGCTGGGCCGGACGGTGACGCCAAGCGCCGCCGGATCGGCAAACCGCGCCGCGCTGCGCGGCGAGGACGCGCGCAGGCCCGATCCGGAATGGCAGCTGTCCATGACCAGCCAGACATCGGCGCCGGTGGCCCGGATGAGGCGCACGGCGGAACCGATTTCGTCATCGACCAGCGCGTTGGGAATGGTGCCGGCCCCCGGTTCGGCGCGCCCGGTGTCGGCGGGCAGGAACACCTCGTCCAGCCCGTCGGTCTCGTCGCCGTCTAGGTCCGATTGCCGGGTGCCGTGGCCCGACAGGTGGACATAAACCAGATCGCCCGCGCCCGACCGGGCCGCCATGTCGTCAAAAGCGGCAAGGATCGCGGCGCGGGTCGGAACCGCGCCGCCGTCTACACCATCGGCCAGCACCGCGATGTCGGTGACGCCGCGGGCGCCCAGCACGTCGCGCAGCAGCCGCACGTCGTTGGCCGGGCCGCGCAGATCGTCCAGCCCGATGGCGTCGTCGTAGTCGGAAACGCCGATCAGCAGTGCCCGTGTTTCGGCCAGAACAGGGGGCGCGCCGATGCCGAGCGCCATCAGCATCGCCCCCAGCCACAGATGAATTTGCAGGTTTTCGGCCAAACGCATTTTTCAATAGTCACTCGGATCAACAGGCTTATGATGACACAGAAAGCGGCGATGTGAATAATGAATTCATCGTCCATGCCCGGCGCGCGTTGTCCGGCCGGGATCAGAAGTGACGGGTGCGGATTTGTTTAAGACAGTTGTTGCGGCCTGCCTCGGCCTTGGATTGATGTTACCGACCGGGAACCGGGCCTTGGCCCAGGAGGATCCGGGATTTGCCACGCTTGCCTACCTTGCCGAAAGCGATCCGGA
>JBFHMM010000065.1:0-16783 GCA_041594355.1 Paracoccaceae bacterium
CGATCAACGGTCTGTTCAAGGCCGAGGTCATCCACCGCCGCGGCCCTTGGCGCAGCTTCGACGCCGTGGAATACGCCACCCTCGAATGGGTCGACTGGTTCAACCATCGCCGCCTGCTGGAACCCATCGGAAACATCCCACTCGCAGAGGCCGAAGCAAACTACCACGCGGCTCTGGAAACTCAGACCATGGCCGCGTAACTTAAATCAACCAGCCTCCGGTGAAACCGGGGCGGTTCAGAAAATAGCAGCGGGCGTCGGTTCTTAACCCGTAATGATGTCGGTATCCGTTAAGCGGCCAGAACGGATTCCAGGAACCCGCGCAGTTCGGCGGGCGCGATGGGTTTGTGAAACAGCGACACTCCGAGTGTGTCGCACACCCCCTGGACCTCGGTTGAATGGTTGGCGGTGACCAGACAGGCCGGGACCATCCCGTAGACGGCCCGCAGATCGGAAATCGTGTCGGTGCCCGAGGAGCCGTTGTCCAATTGGTAGTCGGCCACGATTACGTCCGGCGCGATGTCGATTTCGGCCAAGACGGCCGCTGCTTCGGCATGGCTGGCGCAGGGCAGCACGTCCAGCCCCCAACCCTCCATTGTGATGGTCATCGCCGCGCGCAGCTCGGTATCGTTTTCGATCAGGACGACGATATTGTGGGCCAGCGACCGCCCGTTGGAGGCCGGGATTTCAGGCGCGGTCTGGGTTGTGGCGGACCGGCTTCGGCGCAGGTCGATCGCGAAACAAGTGCCCTGACCCACCCGCGAGTTCAGGTGCAGGGGGTGTTGCAGCAATCGGCAGGCGCGTTCCACGATGGCGAGCCCCAGCCCCATGCCCTCGGACGGGCTGGCGGCGGCGTTCAGACGGTGAAATTCGTCAAAGACCCTTTCCTGTTCATCTTCCGGGATACCGGGGCCGGTGTCCCAGATTTCGACCCGAACCGAGGTTTTGCGATGCCGGACACCGATCAGTACCCTGCCACTTTCAGTATAGCGGATCGCGTTGGATGCGAGATTCTGCAGAATCCGCCGCAGGTAGGAGGCATCGCTGAGCACGACAGCAGAGCTGGTGACCAGACGAAAATCAAGACCTTTGCGGCGGGCAATCGGGCGCAGTTCATCGGCCAACTGGTTCAGAATATCGCCCAGGCTGATGGCCGACAGATTCAGCGCAGCGAGACCTGAATCCAGTTTTGAGATGTCCAGTAAGGCACCGAGAATTCGCTCGACACTGACCAGCGCATTTCCGGCCTTGGTCAGGCGATCCTTGAACTCGGGCCGGGTGAGTTCGTCTTCGAGCGACGAGACAAAGAGTTTGGCCGCCGACAGGGGCTGCAGCAGGTCATGGCTGGCCGCGGCGACAAAGCGTGACTTGGAAGCATTCGCGCGTCCGGCTTCGGCCAATGCGTCCTCCAGTTCGAGCGTGCGTTCGGCTACCCTTTGTTCCAGCGTCTCATTGACTTGCGAAATTGCCCGCACCGCGGCCCGCTCGGCGGTGACATCGGTGAAACTGATCACAAAGCCGCGGTCCGGCATCTGCTGGGCAAAAACCTTCAGGCGGCGCTCGCTGCCGATACCCAGCTCGAACGAAAGCGGTGCGCCTTTGGCGTCACTGGCGACCCAGGCCTCGACATCGTCGTGGCCGATGCCGCCGACAAAGGTGACGTCGTCATGGATCTGATCGCAGAGTGATCCGAAATAAGTTCCCAGTTGCAAGCGGTTGGCCTGAAACGACAACAACTCGCCCGCGCGAAAATTCCACCCGACCAGACGGTTCTGATCGTCAAAGATACAGACCCCCTGGTGGAGGTGTTCCAGGGTTGCCTTAATCAGCTGCGCCTGGTCGTCCAGCAGCCGGTTGCGTTCCTGCCGCTCCAACCGCATCATGGCGGTGATGTCGGTCTGGATAATCACGGTGCCGCCATCCTTCGTGCGATGTTCGCTGACCTGCAGCCAGCGGCGGCCGGCCATGCGGGCGTTGAAGACGGCGTGATTGTCCTTGTGGCGCGACTTGCGGTAGGCCTCCCAGCCTGCCGGGGTCTCGCCTTCGGGCAATGACAGGTTGGGGCTGTTGGCCACCAGATGCACATATGCGTCAAACCGAAGCCCGGGTTTGAACAGCGGGTAGATGTCCGGCATATGTCTGCCGAACCGGCTGTTGCACATGACCAGCTTGTCCTCTGGGTCAAACAACGCAAAGCCTTCCTGCACCGTCTCGATGGCATTGGCGAGATTGGCTCGTGCCGCTTCGGTCTCGGAATTGGCCGTCGCCAGCCGCGCATTGGATTCGTTCAGCAGATCCAGCGCGCATTCTAGGTCCTTGGTGCGCGCACGCACCTCTTCCTCCAGCATGACGGCGCGCTGAAACTGGGCATAGGCCGCACCCGATGCCTCGGTGCTTTGTTCGACCCGCCGCATCAGCGTTTCGATGATTTTCAAGAGCTTCTCGTTCTGCCGCTCGAGGGAATCAGCGGGATCAATCAACTCATGCACCATTGGTCATGTCCTGTCCGGAACTCTGGGCCGGGGGATAGATTGCGACGCCGGTCAAGGTCTGATTCACGTGCATGGCGTTGATCTGTTCGCCATAGGTGGAGAACCCGACAACGCGGTTTTCCTTTAAAATATGGGACATTTCCCCGGCCATCTGTTTCTCTTCCGCCTCTAGCCGGCGCAGGATGCAATCGCAGGCGATTATGACGTCTGGCGTTGCAGGTTGCGTCAAAGCGGCGATCTCGCGTTTCAGGTGGGTGATCATGTTCTCGGGTTCGGCGAAGGTCAGAACGACGCCTTCGTCAATCGCCGAGAAAAACACCAGATCGCCGTTATCCGCGACCTTTTGGATCGAGCGCACATGATGCTGGTCGCCAATCTGAACCACCACGGGATGGGCGGCAAAGGTAAAGGTCGTCAGTTGTTCGGGGTCTTTGCCCAACATGCGGGCGTATTCTCGGGCCGCCGGTTCCGCGTTGATCTCGTGCACGAGACGGCGGGCCGGGTCCGCCCCGGTCACAACCATGCGCACCTGGGTCGGGATTAGGTGATCGGTCTTGAACACCCGGATCGGGCAGAGCGACCGCACCTGGATCAGCACCGCCGCGTTCGAGTGCGCCTTGCCGCCGTGCAGCACAAACGTCCTTTCGAAATCGGTACCGTCGCCGGCCGACCCCCCGAAGAAGGGCACCGGCCCCAGGCCCATCGAGAGTTGCGAGGTCAGCTCGTCCTCTTTGGTGGACAGCCCGTCGACTAGAAGAAAGGTAAAGTCAGATGGCCAGCCTGGCGCGTTCCGCGCCAATTCGTTGCGGTTCCGGATCAGCCGTTCATTCAGCGCCAGGGCGTCGAAGTCGTCAAGATCCGGCAGCAGGATCGTGCGGGCCTGGAACCATTTCTGCGGAAACCCGATGGCGACGATCTGATCGTCGGCGTAGCCCGCCCCGGTCAGTTCGCCGGCGGTGGTGCAGCCGACGACTTGCGCGGGGGCGAATGTTTTCTGAGCCTGGTCAATGAAGTCCGACACATCCGCCGCAGGGGACAGGAACAAGACAACGAGAGACAGATCGCCTGGATGTAGGGCATCGGCCAGCCGCACAATGGCGTCTTTGGCGCGACAGTCAACGAACCCCGACCGCACATAGTGCTGGTCCGGGGCGCCCTCTCCGGACGGACCACGGGCATGGTCCATCACTTTCTCCTCCCTCACGTGGTGCCGGCAGGGTAAGACTACGCGGGGGGTGACGTGTCGTGCAAGACACTCGCGAAACTGGTCTGTTTTGCGATCAGGGCGGCCTGGGTCCGGCTCTGAACCCCCAGCTTGCGCATGATCGCTGTCACATGCGCCTTAACCGTGGTTTCGGCGATCGACAGGTCATAGGCGATCTGCTTGTTCAGCTTGCCCTCGCAGATCAGCTGCAGGATACGCGCCTGCTGATTGGTCAGCGATGCCAGCCGAACCATCGCGTTGTCCCTGTCCGCGCTGTCAGTTTCTTCGAGCAGGGTGCAGTCCTCGGGGATGAACCGCTGCCCCGTCTGAATCGCGTCCAGCGCCTTGTGGAACACGTCGCGCTTGCTGTGTTTGGGGATGAAACCCGCCGCCCCGGCGTGAATGACCGAACTGATGATTCGGTTGTCTGCCATCGACGACACCACTACGACCGGGCATTGCGCGATCTTTCGTAGCCGCAGCAGCCCGTCCAGCCCGTTCACATCCGGCAGGTTCAGGTCCAGAACCACCAGATCCATCTGACCGCCCTGCGACAGCAGGTCCAACGCTTCTTGCAGCGTCGGGGCCGTATGCATGCTGTCGATGGTCGACACCGCCTGCAGCGTCATGGACAGCGCGTCGCAAAACAGCGGGTGGTCGTCGACGACCAGCGCGGTACGGAATGTTCTGGGTAGGGTCGCGTCGGAAGGGCGGGGCATGCAGGCACCATTTGGTTCTAGTATTGCGTCAGCATAGCAAGCCTGCGCCGGGGAACAAAATTCGCCTAAAGTCGTAGAGACGGAAAACGCGCGCCCCGGGAGGGCGCGCGCCGTGATTGTCCAGTTGTTGGAGGTAGCCGATCAGTTGGCCGCCGCCATTTCCTTTGGCAGCTTGAACGTCCAGACCAGACCGCCCTGGTTCAAATAGTTCACCTTCTTGGCGACTTCGCCACCCCAGAGCGGCACCGCACCGCCCCAACCCGACACGATCGAGACATACTGCTCGCCGTCCTGTTCCCAGGTCACCGGCTGGCCGACGATGCCAGACCCGGTCTGGAACGACCACAGTTCTTCGCCGGTTTCATCGTCAAAGGCGATAAACTTGCCCTCTGGCGTGCCGGTGAATACGAGGCCGCCGGCCGTGGTCATCACACCACCCCACAGCGGGGCGTCGTTCTTGTACTCCCACTTGATCTCGCCGGTGTCAGGATCAATCGCCTTGAGCGAGCCGATATGATCCTCGTAGTTCGGTTTGATCGTGAAACCGGCACCCAGGTAGGCTGCACCCTTCTTGTAGGTGATCGGCTCGTTCCAGATATCCATGCCCCATTCGTTTGAGGGCACGTAGAAGTTGCCGGTGTTCTGGCTGAAGGCCATCGGCATCCAGTTCTTGCCACCCAGGAAGGACGGCGAGGCAAAGATCACTTCGCCCTTCTTGCCGTCGGCGGCATCGGCGGGGTTGCCGGGACGGTTGTCTTCGTTGAAGATCGGACGCCCGGTTTCATCAATTCCGCTGGCCCAGGTGATGTCCTTGACGAACGGCGTGGCCGAGACAAATGCGCCGTCTTCGCGGTTCAGGACATAGAAGAACCCGTTGCGGTCAGCCGTGGCAAAGCGCTTGTTACCGTTGCGGTCGGTATAGGCGACCACTTCGTTCACGCCGTCATAGTCCCAGCCCTCGCGCGGGGTGGTCTGGTAGTGCCACTTGATATCGCCCGTCTTGGGGTCGATCCCGATGCGGCTGGCGGCATAGAGGTTGTCGCCCGCGTTGCCCTCGGTGGGCGTGCCTGCATTGCGCAGGTGGCTGTTCCAGGGCGCCGGGTTGCCCGCGCCGAACACCAGCGTGTCGGTGTCCGCGTCATAGGATCCGCCCAGCCAGGTCGCGCCGCCGCCGGTTTTCCACATGTCGCCCGGCCAGGTCGCGTTCAGTGTGCCGGTCATGGTGGATTCCTTGCCGTTCAGCGTGCCCATGTGTCCTTCGATCACGGGACGGGTCCAGACCAGGTCGCCGGTTTCCGCATCGCGCGCTTGCACTTCGCCAATGATGCCGAATTCACCGCCCGAGTTGCCGGTGATGACCAGCCCGTCCACGATTAGCGGCGCGGCGGTATAGGAATAGCCGGCTTTGTAATCGGCGATCTTCTTGCGCCATTTCACGTCGCCGGTTTTCAGGTCCAGCGCGACGATGCGCGCGTCCAGCGTGCCAAAGTAGAAGTTGTCGCCATAAATGGCGCCGCCGCGGTTAATCACGTCACAGCACGGCAGGATGCCTTCGGGCAGGCGGGCATCGTACTGCCACAGTTCCTCGCCGGTCTTGACGTCGATGGCATACACCCGGCTGTACGAACCGGTGATATACATGACGCCGTCGTAGATCAGCGGCTGGGTCTCCTGACCGCGCTGCTTCTCTCCTCCCAGCGAAAACGCCCAGGCAGGAACGAGTTTCTTGACGTTGTCTTTGTTCAGCGTGTCCAGCGGGCTGTAGCGCTGCAAGTGGCGCCCCATCCCGTTTGTGACCACTTGCGTGGTAACGGACTGGTCATTGGCCAGGTCATCTTCGGTCACGCCGGCAAAACCGGTGCTCGCCATCAGCGCGCTTGCGACGGCCGCTGCGATAAAGCGATTCATGTGGGCTCCTCCCATTTATCACTGTTCCACTGCCAGAGCCTCTGTCGCGCGGTCATCCGGCCACGCGTATTATCAAAGACAAGTTGGCGCAGCGGTATTGCACTATGGTCGTAGGGGCAGCCCGGTGCGATCTTGCTAGGGTCCTCGCCATCCTGACTTCGCGTGGAAGGGGGCGGCATGATGGATTACAAAGCCATAGCGGCGGCGCTGGTCTGCCTGGCCGGCACCGCCGGGGCCGATATCGCGGCGGGACCAAAGACCATTACCCTCACCGGACCTTCGGACCAGCGGCGCGATATCGCGATGCTGGATCTGGCGGCGGACGGGTCCTACCGCATCACGTGGAACGACGCGGAATTCGACGACTTCTTCTTGTCGATGCGGCCATTCAAGTGCCTGACCGGAAAGGATAAGCATTGGTGTCACGTGCCCTATCCCTATGCCATCGAGCGGCGGATATCGCAGGACGATCTGACCGATCTGGAATACGATCTGCTGTTTCTGTGGAAGGGGGCCGGCGACTACGGCATAAACATGTGGAACGGTGTCTATTACCGGCTCCGGCACAAGGATGGGCGTCTGGTCGGGCAGATGTATGAAATGGATATGGACCTGTTGTCGGCCCCGCCCGCGACGGGCAACCTGCGCCCGCTGGGAATAGGGGATTTGCATGAAACCGACCCCGACGGCCATTGGCTGCCGGGGGTGGTGATCGAATAGAGGTCAGTCTGAAATCGCCGAACCGTCGCGGGTGGTGATCGACATCAGGTAGGTCAGGATGAAATCCTGCACCGTGCGGTCGGTGATGCCGACATGGCGCATCTTGGTGCCCGGCATGAAACCCGCGTTGTCCTCCATCCACGCGCGCAGGGCGGCCGGAGTCCAGACGATGCCAGAGGCTTCGAGCGCGACGGAGTAGTCATAGTCGGCATAGCTGCCTGCCGCGCGGCCCACGATGTTTTCAAGCGGGGGACCATAGCTTTCATGGGTGCTGTCGGTGGCGTGGCAGCGGCGGCACTCGGACGCGAACAATTGCGCGCCCGCGCCAATCTTGATCGCCTCGAAGGTTGCCTCGCTGGCGAAAGCTGGGGCGCTTAGTCCGCCCAGGGCAATGCATATGGATGGGATGATACGGTTCATGAGGTCCTCCGCGGATGTTCCGATCGAACAGGTAGGATTTTGCGCGTTCCCACCTTTCGAAGTACCTTGAAACCGTTTTTCAAACCGCCCGGACTTTAGTCGCAATCCTGCGCACAATCCGCCCGGAAATCAGAAGGCGGGCGCGTATTTCCAGTTGTCCGCATCCGGTGTGACCTCGTCCAGATCGTAGTCCGCGCCTTGCAGGCGCCGTGCGATCTTGAGCCCGTCGCGGGCCGCTTCGTCGATCAGCGCCCGACCGGCGGCTTCGTCACGGGCCACGCCGTGGCCGCGCATCAGGTCGAGCCCGTAGTTGAACTTGCCCACCGGGTCGCCGGCTTCGGCCGCGCGTTTGTCCCAGTTGGCGGCGGCATCTGGGTTGTAGTCGCCGCCGAGCCCATTGTTGTCCAGCTGGCTCATCCAGGTCATCGCACCGGTGTATCCGGCTTCGGCGCAGGCCTCGAAGACTTTACGCGCCATCACGTGGCGACCGCTTTTGGTGATAAAGTAACCGGAGGCGCAGGTCGCCATGTCGGTATGCCCACGCCGGATATTTTCCATCACCCGGCCCAGCGTCATTTCATCGGGGTTCAAGGTGCCGAATTCATCTTCCGCCAAGGCCAGAACCGGGGCTGTTGCCAGGGCAATCATCAAGGTCAAACTTTTTATCATGACAGTCCTCCTGGGCCGGAGACTAGCAAAACGGCGGCGCAAAATCATCTGCGCTATGGTCGTAGACGGGGCTAGGCTTTGCGGCGGACCATGGCGCGGGTCGGGTCGTATCCCCACAAGGCCAGGGCCAACAGGACCGCTGTGGCTATGACTGTCCAGATCAGAGCGGGCCCGTTGAACTGGACATATAGCGCGTAGCGGATCAGTTCGACCGCGTGGGTAAAGGGGTTCGCGGCGCATATGTCATGCAGAATTTCCGAGCTTTCGGCCATTTTCCAGAGCGGGTAAAGCGCGGTGGACAGAAAGAACATTGGAAAGATCACAAAGTTCATGACGCCGGCGAAATTTTCCAGCTGTTTGATCAGTGACGACAGCGCCAGTCCAAGCGCGCCCAGCATTAACCCCGCGATCACCAGCGCCGGCAGGATTGTGACATAGCCCAGAGGATCAAAGCGGATACCGTAAACCGCAGTAATGCCAAGGAATGTATAGACCTGAAGGATCGAGACAGTGGTGCTGGCCAGAAGACGGCAGAACAGCAGCCACCAGCGCGGCAGCGGGCTGGTCAGCAGCAGCCGCATCGAGCCCATCTCGCGATCGTATACCAGGCTGAGCGAGCTTTGCATGCCGTTGAATAACAGGACCATGCCGCACAGGCCCGGAACGATGTAGACTTCGTAGGTGGTATAGGTCTGGTAAGGGGGCGTGATGGACAGCCCCAGAGCCGCGCGAAACCCGGCGGCGAAGACGATCAGCCACAAGAGCGGGCGCACCAGCGCGGCGATGAAACGGCTGCGCTGACCGACGAACCGGAGCGCCTCGCGGGTGACGATGGCGCGAAGCGCGATCAGATAGGAGATCATCGCGGCGCTCCTCGTGCGGTCTGCGCGAGGAAGTAGTCCGGCAGGGGTTGCGGTCCACGCAGGCTGGCGGCGGGGCCGTCCTGCAGGATGCGGCCCTGATGCAGGATCAGCAGTTGGTCGGTGTCGTCGATTTCATCGGTCAGATGGGTGGCCCAGAGCACGGTCAGCCGCTCTTCGCGCGACAGGGTATGGACGTGGCGGGTGATCGCGGCGCGGGTGGCGGCGTCGAGCCCGACGGTGGGTTCGTCCAGCAGAAGAACGCGCGGTTTGTGGATCAGGCAGCGCGCGATCTCCAGTCGCCGCCGGTGCCCGCCATTCAGGTTTCGGGCGATCTCGGCGCGGCGTTCGGACATCTCCAGCCGGTCCAGCGCATGATCGATGCGGTGCCGGGCCTCGCGCCCCGCCAACCCGTGCAGGGCGGCGAAGTAGCCCAGGTTCCGGTCGACGGTCAGATCCAGGTCCAGCGTTGGCTGCTGGAACACAACACCCATTTGTTTTAGTGCCTTGCGCGGGGACCGGCCGATGTCGTGGCCGTTGATCTCGATCTGTCCCGAGGCTGTGGTGAAGAGGCGAGTGAGCAGTGAGAACAGCGTCGATTTTCCGGCGCCGTTTCGCCCCAGCAGGGCGCAAAAGGCCCCTTGGGGCACGTGAAAGCTCACGTCCTGCAGGGCCGCCTTGGCACCGTAGGCGTAACTGAGACGATCGACGCGCAATCCGCTCACTTGATGGTGATCTCCAGCCTTTGCGTTTCGCCGGTGCTGCCGGGAATCTTCAGATAGTAGCTGCCGGGTTTGATCGCGACAAAGCCGATTTCCATTTCGCCGGCCTCGTCGAATTCGACGCTGTCGAGGCCGAGCGGGCGGATTTCCAGACCTTCGACGACGATCTCGTCGATCCAGATCGCGCGAAAGAATTCGGGGCCGACCAGAGCCAGTTCCTGGCTGCCGTCGCTCTGGATCTCGAACTCGTAGTAAGTGCCTGATTTCAAGGACCAGGGCGCTTCGGCGAGCGGCATGCCGGCGGACAGGGTGATGGGCGGCAGGTCATGCTTGTTGGAGCCGGACAACAGGCCGGCCATGCCAAGCGACGGGCCGTCGTCGTCTGCGGCGCGAGCGGAGGACGTGGCGAGGGTCAGGGCGGTGGCGGCGACTGCGGCGGCGAGAATGACCGTTTTGTTCATCATCACGAGGGTCCTTTTTCCGTTTTGTACATGATTTTCGGGCCGGGCCGGGTCGGGGGGTCAGGGCCGCAGGGCGGCACCCCAGGGGAAGCGGCCGACCTTGATCGACTTGATTGCTTCGCGTTTGGCGACGTCGATGACGGTGACGTCGCCGGACACGCCGTTGGTGGTGAAGAGGAGCGATTTGTCGGGCGAGAACGCCATGTGCCAGACCCGGCGGCCGACGAGGATGTAGTCTTCGACCTCGAAGGTGCGGGCATTGACCACGGCGACGTGGTTGGAGGGGCCGAGCGCCACGAAGACGGTTTCTTCATCTTCGGTGAATTCAAAGCCCACCGGCTGCACGCGGTCGGGGTGCACGCCCTTGACGGCGAATGCGATTTTGGCCTTTTCGGCCTGGGTGGCGACGTCAAAGACGGTGAGGGTGCCGCCGATTTCCGAGCTGACCCAAAGCTCGGCGCCCTGCGCCGCGAATTCGGCGTGGCGGGGGCGGGAATCGACCAGCGTGTTGGCGACGATCGCCCGCGTTTCGGTGTCGATCCAATGCGCCATGTTGGTGGTTTCCGAGGTGGTGATGACGATGTCGCCATCGGGGCTGACGGCCATGCCTTCGGGTTCGATCCCGACGTTGATTTGGGCGATCACCTTGCGCGTTTCGGTATCGACCACAGTTGTTACCGCGTCGTCCTCGTTGGCGATGTAGAGATGCCGGTCGTTGGGGTGCAAAACGAATTGTTCGGGGTCCTCGCCCGAGGGCAGATCATGCAGGATCTGCCCGGTTTCGGGATCCATCACCTGCACCGTGTCGCTGTCGGAGGCGCAGATGTAGACGCGGGAGTAATCGCGGGAAAAGGTGATGCCGCGCGGGCGTTCGCCGGTTTCGATGGTGCGGATCACCTCGAGGCTGTCGATGTCGATCACGCTGATGGTGTCGTCCTTTTCGTTGGTCACCCAGATTTCGGCGGCCTGCAGGGACCCGGCGAGGAGGAGGGCGGGGATCAGGAGCAGCTGTTTCATGGTCGGGTCCGTTGGTTGCTTCCGGCGGGAGTATTTGAGGAGAGAGGAAAGGCGGGTCAGGGGAAGGCGGTGCAGGCGCTTTCGGGCGCGTCCAGGCCCAGAGTGTCGAGTTCGCTGTGCTGGTGCAAGTAGCCTTCGAGCGGGGCCTGTGCCGCCATGGCGCGGGCGGTCACCAGCGGGATCGGCTGGCGCAGCTGGCCGTTCCAGCGGCGGAAGCTGAGCGGGCGGCCCTTGAACCCGGCCAGTTCGAAACGGTCGGAGAGCAGATAGGCGTGGATGGTGGCGGGATCGGCTGTGTTGGTGCGGGTCACGGCCTCGCCCAGCGACCGGATCGCGGCCCAGGCTGCGTAATCGCGCGGACGCATGGCGCGTCCGGCAAGGTCGCGGAACCGCGATTGTAACTGCGCCGCACCCCATTGTTCGACCACCGGGGCCCAGGCTGCGGGCACCAGCCCCTCGGAGCCGGCAACCGGGCGGGGCAGCCAAGTGTTATAGGGGACATAGCGGCCGAAATCATGCAGTTCGTCCGCGATCAGCAGCAGGTCGTATTTGCCCAGCCCTTGGGTGAACAGCGGTACCTCTTGTGTCGCGTTGCGGCGCATGTCGGCGTCGAAGGCCCAGGTTTTCTCGGCCGAGAGCCGGAGCCCGAACTTGGCGGCGCTGGCCCTGAGCGCCTCGGCAAAGGCGATGTCGTCGGGGTGGGTGCCGACGATCAGCGCCAGTTTGTCCCAGCGCCGCGCGCGGGCGAACTGCATCAGCGCGTCGCTGCGCATCTGATCCGAGGGCAGCGTGTGCAGCAGGTTGGCGCGGCACTCGCCGCTGCGCAGCGCGGTCGCGGCGCTGGAGGTGTTGAACAGGACGGCGCCGCGTGCCTGCGGCAGGTCGGCGATTGCCAGCAGGGTGGTTGACGGCGCGTCGAGGATCAGGAAGGGTGTTTGCGCCAGCGCGTCCCGCGCCGCCGGGATCGGATCGTCGCCGGATGGAACGATCACCGTCTCTAGATCATAGCCGTGGCCGAGAAAGCGGCCGGTGGTCTGATTGTCGTGCAGTCCCAGCAGGGCACCGGATTGCCCCAGGTCCTCGGGCACCGGGTCGAGGTTGGAGAGCGTGGGGGGGCGGTCGACCTGCTGTTTGAGGAAGATCACCGACAGTTCGACCTCGGCCGGGGCGGCGCCGGCCGCCAGGATCAGGCCCAGGATGCAAAGGCAAAGGCGTCGCACGGTTCCTCCCACGAGCTGCGCAGCGTGTCGGTGAGATTAAGGGCGGGTCCGGCAGGGGGACCATTGGACCAAGGTCGTATGGTGTTTGCGCGGATATCAAACTTAAGTCTCGTATCATCGTGGTGGGCCGGTTCGCTACAACCGGGGCCAAAGTACCACGAACCGGAGGATACCATGTTCAAATTGCCCCTGGCCGCGCTTGGCCTGATTGCTGCGACCTCGATGGCACATGCGCATGGCGATGTCGCGCCGCAACCTATGAACACGGATGCCCTGCCCGATGTGGGCGAGGAGTGGCTGACCGAGAACCCCTATCGCGATCAGGGGATCGAGGTCTGGAAGACTGCGATCGAGATCGGCGACAGCGGTTACAACCAGAACTGCGCCCGCTGTCACGGGCTGGGCGTCGTGTCGGGCGGGCTGGCCCCCGATCTGCGCTATCTCGAAGCCGAGGAATACGGCGACGAATGGTATGTCGAGCGGTTCCGGACCGGGTATACGCAGAATGGCATCACCAAGATGCCCGCATTCGGCGAACTGCTGGGTCAGAAGGCGGCCTGGGCGATCCGGACCTATATTGAAACCCGGCCCGACGACGGGGCGCTGGACGATTTTACCCCGCGCCTGCTGCAGGTGCGCGACGAGCTGGCCGCGATGGCCGAGGGCGGCGACGGTGATGTCGCGGCGCTGCAGGCGGAACTGGCCGGGATCGCGGATTCGGTCGACACCGGGTCGGGCGCGCCGGTCGCCGACAGCGTCGCGTTTCGCGCCGCCAACCTGATTGCCGGCGACACCCCCGATTTCAAGGCAGCCGCCGAGGCGCTGACCGTCGGGTTGTCGGCGGCGCATTAGGAGGACGGGTTTGGGGTACATGACGCGACGCCTGACCGGGCACCTCCTCTCCCTCCTGTGTATCTGCGGCTTTACGCAGGCCGCCCTGGCACGGTGCGAAGATCATGTGCCCCAGGCCCGCCCCCAGAACACCGCGCGGGACGTGGTGGGGCAGGATCTGGATACCATTCAGGAGCGGGGGTATATCACCTTTGCCGCCTATGAGGATTTCCCGCCCTGGTCTTATGAAAAGGACGGCAAACCCGTGGGGGTCGACATCGACATCGGCCGGCTGATCGCCGAGGACCTGGGGGTCGAGGCGCGGTTCAAGCTGGTGGCGCCGGGCGAGACCCTGGAGGCGGATCTGCGCAACTGGATCTGGAAGGGGCCGGTCGTGGGCGGGGCGGTGGCGAATGTCATGCTGCATGTGCCCTATGACAGCGAGTTTGCCTGCCGGGTCGAACAGGTGGTGTTCACCGGGCAGTATCACGTCGAGGAAATCGCGATAGCCTACCGTGAGGATGCCTATCCGGAGGATCCGCCGGTGCCGGCCTATTTCCGCTTTGACACGGTGGCGGTCGAAAACGATTCGATTGCCGATTTCTACCTGTCCGCCTTTCCCGGCGGGCAGCTGAGCCACAACGTCAGCCGCCTGCCGACCATGGCGGAGGCGATGCGGGCTCTGGCCGAAGGCCGGACGATGGCGGCGATGGGGCCGCTGGCGCAGCTGGAGGCCGGGCTGCAGGACGGGCTGGCGGTGCATACGCCGCCATTGCCGGGGTTTGCGGTGGGCAATTGGACCGCCGGTGTGGCGGTGCATTTTGGCTATCGCCCGCTGGCCTATGCGGTCGAGGACGCGATTTATGCCGCAATCAGCGATGGCCGGATGGCGGCGGTGTTTGCCGCCCATGGGCTGAGCTTTCGCCCGCCTGAATTGCGCTAAGCTAAAGCGTTACCAGATCCCCGTTCTCCGCCAGCAGCGTGGCCGAGGTGCCCTTGGGCAACCGGCCCAAGCTGCGCGCGATCTCGGTCCGTGTCATCAGGGTGAAGGCGGTCGAGGCGGCATCGGCCACGGCGGCGGAGGGGCTGATCACGCTGACGCTGCTCCAGCGTGGCAGGCGGGTGGGGTCGCGGTGCAGGATATGCGGGTGGTCTGCCACGCGCATGGCGCCGGGGCTGGAGGTGGCGATTGCCTGATTGGTCAGGCGGCGGGTGGCAAAGATCCCTTGCTCGGGGTCCGACAGGCCCAGCGTGAAGGGGCCGCCGAGGGCCGCGAACTCTCCGATATTGATCAGCGCGCGGGTGAGGCCGAGCGCGGCGAGATCGGCGCGGATCAGGTCGGTGGCAAAGCCCTGCGCGATGCCGTTGAACGTCAGTTGCTGGTGCGGGGCCAGGCGCATCGACGCCCTCGCGTCGATGCGCTCCCAGCCGATGTCGGCGCGGGCGGTCTCGGTATCGGTTGCCAGCGCGAGCGCGCGCCACAGCGTCTGTACGGTGGGGTCGAAGGCACCGCCGGTGGCGGCGACCATCCGGTCGCAGGCCGTGACCAGATCGCGGAACAGTGGCGGCGGCGCGTCCAGCGCCCCGTTTCGGTTCAGCGCCGAGAGGGTCGAGGCCGGGTCATAGAGGCTGAACATCTGTTCGACCTCGCGCAGCCTGTCGCGGGTGACGCGCAGGGCCGTCTGCGCCTGTTCGCGGGGCGCGTGCAGGCTGAGCGATACCTCGGCCCCCAGCGCCAGTCCCTGCCAGCGCAGCGGCGGCGGGCCGGACGCCGCCGGCGTGGCGAGCGCGGCGGCGGATATGGTCAGGAACCGGCGGCGCGACAGCGCGGTGTTTGGTGGTTTCATTCGGCGGCCTTCGGTTGGGCGCGGCGGCCATTGCGGCGGGCCGAGATGATCAGCGGCACGCAGCGCCGGTCGTCGTTGTGGATGGTCACGCAATCCAGGCAGCCGAAGCATTCGGAATACTGGATCTCTCCGGTGCTGCGGATCGCGCCATAGCCGCATTTGACCCGGCACAGCTGGCAGGGCGATCCGCATTCCGCGCGCCGGTCGATCCATTTGCGGCCCCGCAGCAGACCGCCGATGGCCATGACCGCGCCCAGCGGACAGACGTAGCGGCAGAAGCCTTTGAACAGGATCATGCCCGACAGCAGCCAGATCGCGGCATAGGCGACGAAATACCATTCGCGCAGGAAATAGGTGGTGATCGCGGTCTTGAAGGGTTCGATTTCGGCCGCTTTGTCGACTCGGTCGGGAGCGAGGAAAACGGTGGCCACCAACCCGGCCAGCAACAGGTATTTGAGCGACTTTGCCCGCCCGTCCCAGCGCGGCGACAGATCGACCTGCGGCAGGCGCAGACGGCGGCCGAGATGGTGCGCGAATTCCTGCAGCGCGCCAAAGGGGCAGAGCCAGCCGCAGAAATAGCCGCGCCCCCAGAGGACAAAGCCCACGATGGCAAAGCCCCAGATCAGCAGCGAGAAAGGATCGTAGACCAGAAAGGCATAGCTGCCGCCATCGAACGCGGTGCGGATCACGCCCAGAACGGTGACAATCGACAGCTGCCCCTGGCCCCACCAGCCGATGAACCCGGTAACAAAGGCCAGGATCGCCAGCCTGTAGGGGGTAAAGGCGCGGCTGTCGGCCAGTGGGTTCTGCGCAAACAGCAGCAGCCCGGTCAGCGCGGTCAGGAACACCGACAGAACGATCAGGTCGGCCAGCCGCGCCCGGATCGCGCCCTGCCAGGCGGGCAACTGCTTCACCGCGCCGGGGCGGGTGAAGAACCGGTCGTCGGTGACGTGGGGCACGCTGATCGTGACGGATCCGGTTTCGGGCCGAAACATGCCGTGTTCGCGCACAGCGGTGACATTCAGCTGCCATGGGCTGGCCGGATCGAAGCCCAGCCGCCGGTCGGTGCGCAGGATCAGCGCCACGCCATCGTGTAGCGTGTCCGGCAGATCGGGCGAGAGGTCGATCAGCAGGTCGCTGTCGCGCAGCGCCACCGGCAGCCCGCCCTGTTCCGCCGACAGCCAATCTGGCGCGGTGTTGCGCACGAAGTCGGGCCCGACCAGCCCGTGCCGCGCGGTGTCGATGACCAGGATCGGCTCGGCCTCGGGCGAAATCGCCAGGAAGTCCTGCAGTTCGGTGTAGCCGTCCGCCGAGAGCATCGCGCGGGCGATGGCCGGCGGGCCGAGGTCGGCGATCCAGAGATCGAGGTAGGGGGCGTCGGGGTCGTCGCGCGCCTCGGGGTCGTCATCCGCCCAGAGGGTATCGGCAAAGCCCGCGTCGATTTCGGCGTTGGAGACGGTCTTGCGCGTGACCAGCCCCTGGTCGACCAGATCCTGCCATGTCAGGTCTTCGTCATGATCGGGGTCGGGATGCGCGGGCGGGCCGGTCGAGATTCCCTGCATCTTCTCGCGCGCCACGGCCAGCGTGGCGGCCATCACCGATTCATGGGCGATCCGCACCGAGGCGGTCGCCTTGGTCACGCCGTCGAGATAGACCAGCGAGCTGCCGGTTCCGGCGTCGCCATAGGGAGTGCC
>JBFHMM010000066.1:0-16778 GCA_041594355.1 Paracoccaceae bacterium
AAAGGTCAGGCGCCAATCTGATGAGCGATCCACAGCAGGATCAGCCCGCTGACCAGCGCCAGGGCACCGATTTGGCGGCGCGCAGCTTCCGGAAGCGCGCGCAGCGCCTCCAGCATCCGCTCAACAAGCGAAGGGGCCAGCACATAGACCAGCCCCTCTACGATCAACACCAGCCCGAGGGCCAGAAAGACGGTTGCGATCACTCGGACGTCGGCGCGCTGTCGGCGCCCGTCTCCTGATCCTGCATCCGCTGCGTTTGCTGCGCGGGCTGCGACGACACCGCGCTGCGGCCGGCGCCCTCGGCGGACTTCAGGTAGTTGAAGAACTCCGAATCCGGCGACAGCACCATCGACGAATTGCCTTTCTGTAGCGACCGCTGGTAGGCGGTCAGGGACCGGTAAAATTCAAAGAATTCCGGGTCCTTGCCAAAGGCTTGGGCGAAAATACCATTGCGCTGCGCGTCCGCTTCACCGCGAATGATCTCGGCCTCGCGGCGCGCTTCGGACACCAGTTCGACCACGGTCCGGTCGGCCTGGGCGCGGACCCGCTGCGCGGCTTCCTCGCCTCGGGCGATCTCGTCGGCGGCCTCGCGTTCGCGTTCGGCGCGCATCCGGTTGAACGTTGCCTCAAGGTTGGCCTGCGGCAGGTCGGTGCGCTTCAGGCGCACGTCGATGATCTCAAGCCCCAGCGCCCGCGCCTCGGCGATCGCACCGTTGCGGATGCGCAGCATCAGCGCGGCCCGGTCCGACGACAGGATATCGTTGGAGTTCACCGAACCCAGCACCTCGCGGGTCTGAGCCCGCAGGATCGAATCGAGCCGCGACTCAGCTGTCGTCACCCCGCCGGCCCCCACGGCCTGGCGGAACTGGCGCACATCGGCGATCCGGTAGCGGGCAAAGGCGTCGACCACCAGCCGGCGGTCATCCAGCGGCGTGACCTCGAGCGGGCCCACCTCGCGGCTCAGGATCCGGTCGTCATAGGTGACGACCTCCTGGATCAGCGGGATCTTGAAGGCCAGACCGGGGTCTTCCTTGACCGTCACCACCCGGCCGAACTGCAGCACAAGCGCCTTTTCTCGCTCGTCCACGATGAAGACGGCCGACAGCACCGCGACCAGCGCGATCACCAGAACGGGCAGAAGGAATGTGGATTTCCGCATCAGTTCGACCCCCTGTTGCCGCTGTTGCTGTTGCTGTTGCTGCGCAATTCGTTCAGCGGCAGATACGGCACCACGCCGGACCCGCCCCCGTTTTCATCCAGGATCACCTTGTCGACCCGGCCGAGGACCTCTTCCATGGTCTCCAGGTACAGGCGTTTGCGGGTCACCTCGGGCGCCTTGCTGTACTCTTCCAGAACGGCAGAGAAACGGCTCGCTTCACCTTCGGCCTCGTTCACCACCTGGGCGCGGTAGCCTTCGGCCTCTTCCAGCGTCTGCGCCGCTTCACCGCGTGCGCCCGCCAGAACCCGGTTGGCATAAGCGTCGGCCTGTTTCTCGAGCCGGTCGCGTTCCTGACCGGCGGACTGCACCTCGCGGAAGGCGTCCTTGACCGGTTCCGGCGGATCGGCGCCGTCAAAGTTTACCCGCACGATGTTCACGCCCGAGTTATAGCTGTCCAGCGTCGCCTGGATCAGCTCGTCCAGCCGGTCCGCGATGATGCCCCGGTCCCGGTTCAGGATCGGCGCCAGGTCCGACTGCGCGATGATCTCGCGCATCGCCGATTCCGACACCGCCTGGATGGTCAGCCGCGGGTCGCGCAGGTTGAACAGAAAGCCCGCCGGGTCGGAGATATTCCAGACCACCTGGAAATCCACGTCGATGATGTTTTCGTCGCCGGTCAGCATCAGCCCGGCGTCGCCGCCGCGCGATCCCGCGCCGATCTGTTCGATCTGTTCCACCTTGACCGGGATGACCTCGCGCGTGACCACCGGCCAGGGCGCAAAGTTCAGGCCTGGATTGCCGACGGCAGAGAACTCGCCCAGGAACAGTTCAACCGACTGTTCTTCTGGTTTCACGGTGTAAAAGCTGGCCATGCCCCACAGCACCGCCGCGGCCACGACACCCAGTCCGATGGTGCCCTTGGTGAACATCGGACCCGATCCGCCGGGCTTGCGCGGGCCATTGCCGCCGCCCGATCCCTGGCCGCCGCGCCCGCCCATCAGCACGCGCAGCTGCTCTTGGCCCTTTTTCATCAACTCGTCGATCTCGGGGATCTGCGATCCACCGTCATCGGGCCGCCGACCACCGCCGCCGCCGTTGTTGCCGCCGTTATCACCGCCAGTGCCCCGGTTTCCGCCGCCCCCGGATGAGCCGCTGCCCCCCCAGGGGCCCCCGCTGTTGCCCGCCATTATTCTTTATCCTCTCTCAGTCCGCGCCCCGGAAGTCTATCCGGCGGCGGTGTCCTTCATAACCTGTGTGCGCCGCGCTGCAAATCAAGCGGTGCGCGTCGGTGTCTTCATCGTCACGATTTCTTCGGACATGGTCGGATGCACCGCCACCGTCCGGTCGAAATCTTCCTTGGTCGCGCCCATCTTTACGGCGATACCGGCCAACTGGATCATTTCCCCCGCGCCCGGCGCCACGATGTGACACCCCAGAACCTTGCGTGTTTTCTGGCTGACCACCAGCTTCATCAGCACCCTGTCGGCCCGGCCCGCGAAACTTTTCTGCATCGGCTTGAAGCTGGTCGCGTAAACCTCGATGGGCGCCTGAGCGGCGGCGTCCTCTTCGGACAGGCCCACGGTGCCCATTTCCGGCTGGGTGAAAATCGCGGTCGGGATCAGCTCGTGATCGACCGGTGTCGGGTTGCCCTTGAAAACCGTTTCGACAAAGGCCATGCCCTCGCGGATCGCCACCGGCGTCAGGTTGACCCGGTCGGTCACGTCGCCGATGGCATAAACCGACGGCACGCCCGTCTGGCTGTAGTCATCGACTTCGATCTGCCCCTTGCGACCGCGCGCGACGCCGATCTCCTCAAGCCCCATGTCATCGGCATTGGGCGCCCGCCCGGTGGCGAACATCACCTGATCGAACAGCCGTTCGGTGCCGTTGGTCGCCTTGACCCGGAACTGATCGCCCTCGCGCGTCATTTCGAGAATGTTGGTGCCCAGATGCACGTCGATGCCCTTTTGGCACATCTCTTCGCAGATCAGCCCGCGCGCCTCGTCGTCAAACCCGCGCAGGATCTGCGCACCCCGGTAATACTGTGTCACCTTCACGCCCAGACCATGCAGGATGCCGGCGAATTCGCAGGCAATGTAACCGCCGCCGATGATCAGGATGCTTTCGGGCAGCTTGTCCAGTTGAAAGATGTCGTTCGAGGTGATGCCCAGCTCCGCCCCCGGCAGATCCGGTTTGACTGGCCGCCCGCCAGTGGCGATCAGGATATGTTTGGCGCTCTTGCGGGTGCCATCGGCCAGCTCGACCGTATGCGCATCGACCAGCTTTGCGCGCTGGTCAAAGGTCTCGACACCGCTGTTGGCCAGCAACCGGCGATAGACCCCCTCGAGCCGGTCCAGCTCCGCCTCCAGCTTGCCCCGGAACGCAGTCCAGTCGAAGGTGCCCGGCGCGATGTCCCAGCCATAGCTGCGCGCATCCTCGACCATGTCGCCGTATTCGCTGGCAAATACCATGAGCTTTTTCGGCACGCAGCCCCGGATCACGCAGGTGCCGCCATAGCGGTCTTCCTCGGCCAGTGCCACCTTTGCGCCCGTGTCCCCGGCCGCCACCCGCGCCGCGCGCACGCCGCCCGATCCGCCGCCAATGACAAATAGATCGTAGTCAAAGCTCATGATCCGTGCCTCTTCAATTCCGCCCGGCACCCGAAACCGGCGCTGACGAAGGTTTAGACTATTGTCAGCGGCTGTCCAGCAGGTTCCGCCGCGCGACTTGAACCGCTAACCTATGTGCGGTTGCTGCGCTTGCAAGCGTCAATTATGCGCGATTCCAACCTGTTCGAACGAGGCGCGTCACTGGTCCCGGATTTTGCCCCGCCGCCGCCGAGAGGTTCCGCGCCGCCAACTGGTCCTGCCGCGGCTCCAGCGCCATCGGATCATACCGCACTTTTTCTGCAAACAACGCCGCTTCGTCGGCATCCGACAGCGCGTGCACCGGCAAGACGTGACAGTGCCGCGACTTGTCCGGGTGACCCACATTCACAAACGTGCGCTCCGCAAACCAGACGCGACGCCGCGCCGGAACCTCGAAGCTCCGGACCGAAGACCGCATAATCTCCTGTCATTGCCCGGAGGGTAACCGGAACCCCAAACCATATGGCCCGATTTGAGACCGCAGCGGTTTGCACCGGATTTGAGTGATGAGACGGCCAAATTGACTGGTGGAAACAACCAGAAGCAATACCAGCACCGCAGGGCTTTCCAAGAACGCCTCAAACGGGTTCGGAGTGCTCCGGACAAACAAGCCGCAGAACCCCGCCGCCCCCAGGACTCCCCGTCAACGCCCTTGTCAGCCGCCGCCAACGGAGGCCGCGGTCTTCGAAGAATAACCGTTGTTCACCCGATCGTTTCATTACAGCATCCGGCCCTTTACCTGAATCATATCGTGACACGAATACCCCCAGACCGCCGAAGGCGCGGCGGGGTGTTCGCGTCTCAAGTTTAAGACCGGGCGCTTCCGTCACCTCACCAACCTTTTACCACGCACACGCAGGGCCGTCATCCGGCCATGGCCCCACTCGCCTCCCTCTCGCGCCGCGTCAACTGGTCTCGCCAGGGTGCCTCAAGATCAGCCAATAATGGCGGAACGTCTTCATAACCTGCGCGGCGGTCGCCCTGGGCATCGCGGAAAGCGGCAAGCGGCAACGGCACGTCGGCCACGCCCCCATCAGCAGCGGTCCGGTACCGCATGTAGGGCGCCTTTCCCAAGCTGGCCGCCTGTGCACCCCATCAGTCGATGCAGCGGATATCATCCCACCCGGTCCGGACGTCGCCGCCTCCGAGACCCTGCACCTTCACCTCGACGGCCCTACCCGGACAGCACCTCTTCCGCAGGTAAATTTGTTCGCCATCCCGGCACCACGCCACGCAAACGCAGTACAGTTAACCCAACGATCAGTGTTAAGACCGCGAGAGGCCAGCCGAAAAAGACACCAAGGGCCATCGAAAAGATCAGAAAATCCCTGTCAGCCGGACGAACGCGCCATTCTCCCGGCACCGGTGTTAATCCGCAAGATCGGTGAACAGGTTGTCGGTTTCGACAAAGTCCAGCCGGTCGTGCTCTACCGTGCCTTCGTTGATATCGCGCACCTCCACCCGGCCGTCGCCATAGCCGATGATGACAGTGTCACAGATATCAATGAACAGCCCGTTTTCAACCACGCCGGGCATCTGGTTCAGCACCAGCGCCAACTGGCGCGGGTTGCCGATCCGCTGCAGGTGCAGATCCAGGATATGGTTGCCCTCGTCGGTGACAAACGGCGCTTCTCCATTCATCCGCATGCTCGACTGGCGGCCCAGCACATCCATGGAAATAAGGGTTTCCTCGATCAGCGCCTGTGTGGTCTGCCAGCCAAAGGGGATCACCTCGACCGGCAGCGGGAAGGCGCCCAGGGTTTCGACCTCTTTGCCGACATCGGCAATCACGACCATTTGATCGCTGGCTGTGGCGACGATTTTTTCCTGCAGCAGCGCGCCGCCGCCGCCCTTGATCAGGTTCAGGTCGCCGTCAAACTCATCGGCGCCGTCGATGGTAATATCGAGCCAGCGCGCCTCGTCGAGGCTGATCACCTCGATGCCGACGTCGCGGGCCAGCTCGGCGGTTCGGGTCGAAGTCGGCACGCCGCGAATCTTCAGCCCCTCGTCGCGCACCATCTCGCCCAGGCAGCGCACCAGCCAGGCGGCGGTGCTGCCGGTGCCAAGACCCACGCGCATGCCGTCCTCGACCATGTCGGCGGCGCGTTTGGCGGCCACGAACTTGGCCTTGTCGATGGGGGAAAGTTCTCCGGTCATGGCAGCGACTCCGGTTGTTGGTTTCCGGCCTTATAGGCGCAAGCGCGGCCGAGCGCGAGACCCCTGTGCCATTCCCGAGCGACAAGGCCTCCGCCCCGGTGCCCGACAGCGCAAAACAGCGGCTCACCCGGGCAGGTTCGACCAACCCTGCCGCCGCGCGCCCGGTCCTGACGGCGGGAAAAGGATCACCCCGCCCTTGCAGGCATCAACCCGGGCAACAACAGGCCACAGGGCGCCGCCCTAACTCTCGGGCACCGGCCGGGCCATGGTCGCGGCGATCTCTTCGAGGCTGACCCAGCCGTCCCGGTCCAGATCGGCCAACATCACCCGGCGGTAATCCTGCGCCCATTTCTCGCTCAGCGACCGGCGCGCGGACGCCTCGGCCCAGTCGCGCAGCTCGTGCACGTCGACCACGCCGTTGCCATCGCCGTCGGCCTCGCGGTGCAGATGCACCAGCCGGGCGCGCAGGCGGGCCGAAAGGGTGGGCAGAACCGCGCCGACCTCCTGCCGGCTGACCTGTCCATCATTGTCCAGATCGGCCACCTGCAGCTGCCGCAGATGCGAGGACCGGCTAGCCGCCCGGCGCACGGCGATCATCCGGGCGATGCCCTCGCTGTCGATCCGGCCGGACTGGCCGTAGCCGATGATCGCCTCGCTCGCCAGGTCATGGAAGTCGTCGGGCCGGTCCCGGAACAGGTCCAGCACCGCCGCTTCCAGGCTCAGCGCCGCGCTGGCCGCCTCGGGCACCTCGGCCAGCGCCGGGACGATTCCCCCGCCCCAGAGCCAGACGGCCAACATCACACGCGCATAAAAATCCCGCATCGAACCGCTCCCTGTTTTGCGGTTCCAGCTTTGCCCGGCTGAATTGAGAAATGGTTAACCAGACCCGCGAAACCGCCCGGTTGGACCCGGCCGCGCCATACCCGCGCCTTGGCGACAGGCGGCCTGCTACGCAAACACGACGCCTTTCGCGTCATGATCGCTGCCACAGCGATCGCTTCAGACGCCGCCTGGCGACGCCCGTGCGCAGAATCGGCCGTGCTGAGTACCATTGCGCCCCATGTGCCAGCTCCGGGAACAGATTGAACAGTTCGCGCCGTTTGTTCGCCGGCAACGCCTTCAATGCCATTGGCCCGGGCAGCATGCTTTCGACCACCGCGCCGTTTGCCGAAATGATTTCGTGCCGGGCAAACACAAGGTGATGATAGCGCACACGCTCCCTCGGGGCCGGCGCCACGTCCCATGATCCGAGGTTCAGCGCCTTCGCCGCGAGAAGACGCGGTGCTCCGGTGCACTCCAGCATGGCGGCAATCGCGCCGCGCGCCGCCCCCCGCGCCCCCTGGCCAATCAACACGCGATGCTGCGGGCTCAACTCAAGCGGCTCATCATTGCCCAGGACACCGGCGCCCAGTCGGATGGGCGCGGTCTGGCCAAGCCCGCGCACGGTCTGGTGCGCCACCCAGACCAGCGGTTGAACCCCATGATCGAGAGTTTCAACCAGATCGCCCGGCCTCAGCGTCTCGACCGGCACCGCGCCGCCGGGCGTGGCGATCCGCGTTCCAGACACGAAACAAACGACCAGTCGGGAATACGATACGACGGGGTCACCGCTGCCGCCCGAGATGATCTCGTAGGTCACATCCTCGGCCAGACGTGAATCGGCCGTGACGCCCTGAACGTCGCCCCGGACTTCCAGGGCATATATCGTTATCTGCTCGGATGGGTCGGTCGACCCGACCGGGCGCACGACATAAGAGTACTCGATGTGGACGGCATCACCGGCGCTCCAGTTCGTGCCGTTGAATGTCACCCCCGCGTTCAGGTCCTGCGACAGATCTCCGTCTTCGAGAACGGTGTCGCCATCGTCGACGGTGATCTCGGTCCATGCGCTGCTGCCGGAAATCGTGAACTGCGTATTGTTCGAAATCGCGTTGAGGTTCCGCACGGAGTTCGACAGAAAGGGATCCGGCCCCGAGATCGTCAGGTCGGATATGGCAATGGCGTCGAAACTGTAGACTGGCATGGGGCTATCGGCTCTCTTTTTTTTTGTTCATTTCTAGCGAGGCCAGGTGAAGAAAAAGCAAAGAGCCGCCAAATCGCCATTGGTGGCCCCCGCGCGCATTTCGCCCGCAAACTGTCGCAAAACGGCGGCAGGTCCGATGCGGGCGCGCTACAAGGGGATATGCCGGACCGCCACCGCCTTCATGACGCCCCAGACAACGCCTCGCCGATCGTTCGGCTGGCACTGGAGGAGATGCGGATGCCCTATGCCACCACCCGCGTCGGCCGCGCGCGCGAGGAACAGCGCGGCCCGGCCTGCGGCGCGCTCAATCCCCATGGGCTGTTTCCGGTGCTGGAAACGCCGCAGGGGCCGCTGTTTGAAACCGGCGCCATCTTCCTCCGGCTCGCCGAAACCCATGGGGTCATGGCACCCGCGCGCGACCATCCCGACAGCCCGTCGGCGCTGTGGTATGACCTTGCCTGCCTGATGCGCCGGGCGGCGCTCTATCCGCGCGACTTCGACCGGGGCTGGTACGACCCGGCGCACACGCCCGTCCTGCTGCGGATGATCGCCGCGCTGGCACCTCGCCCTGCCGTGCAGACCGCCCGCATGGCCGAGGGTCTGGGGGCCACGCCATGTACCGCGCCCGTCCTCGCCACCCCGCCCCAAGGAAGCGCCACCTGACATGTTCCTCTCTGTCTTCGATATGTTCAAGGTCGGCATCGGCCCGTCCTCGTCGCACACCATGGGGCCAATGGTTGCCGCCGCCCGGTTTCTGGACGCCATGCGCGCCGCCCCCTTTGCCTGTCACGGGCTGCGCGCCTCGCTGCATGGCTCGCTCGCCTTCACCGGCGTCGGCCACGCCACCGACCGCGCCACCATCCTCGGGCTGGCGGGGTTTCACCCGGAAACCTACGTGGCAGAGGCGGCAGAGGCGGAACTGGCCCGGATCAAATCCGACCAGACCCTGTACCCCGACGGGCTGCCCGCCCTGCGCTTCGACCCCGACAGCGACCTGATCTTTGACTACGAGCGCGCCCTGCCCGGCCACGCCAACGGCATGATCCTGATGGCCACTGATGCGCAGGGCGACGTGATCCTGCGGGAAATCTATTACTCCATCGGCGGCGGTTTCGTGCTGACCGGGGGCGAACTGGAGGCCGGCAAGGCCACCGACGAAGGCGCGCCGGTGCCCTATCCGTTCAAATCCGCCGCCGAGATGCTGGAGATGGCCCGCGCCAGCGGCAAATCCATCGCCGCCATGAAACGCGCCAACGAGGTGTCGCGCCACGGCGACATCAACTTCCGCACCCGCACCGCCCGCATCTGGCAGGTGATGACCGACTGCATCGACCGGGGGCTGGCGGGCGACGGCACCCTGCCCGGCGGGCTGGGCGTGAAACGCCGTGCCGGGGGCATTCACCGGGCGCTCCTGGCCGAACACGGCCAGAACCTTACCGCGCCCCACACCATCAACGACTGGATCAGCACCTATGCGATGGCGGTGAACGAGGAAAACGCCGCCGGCGGTCAGGTCGTCACCGCACCCACCAACGGCGCGGCGGGCGTGCTGCCCGCGACCCTGCGCTATTACCTCGACCACGTGCCCGGCGCCGCGCGCTCCCATGTGGAGGATTTCCTGCTGACGGCGGCCGCCATCGGTGGGCTCGTCAAGTTCAACGCCTCGATCTCCGGCGCCGAGGCCGGTTGTCAGGCCGAGGTCGGATCGGCCGCCGCCATGGCCGCCGCAGGGCTCTGCGCGGTGATGGGCGGCACGCCGGAACAGGTGGAGAACGCCGCCGAGATCGCGCTGGAGCACCACCTCGGCATGACCTGCGACCCGGTGCGCGGGCTGGTGCAGGTGCCCTGCATCGAACGCAACGGTCTGGGCGCAATCAAGGCGGTCTCAGCCGCGAGCCTGGCCCTGCGCGGCACCGGCGATCACTTCGTGCCACTCGACGCCTGTATCGAAACCATGCGCCAGACAGGCCAGGACATGAGCGAAAAGTACAAGGAAACCGCCCTCGGCGGTCTCGCCGTCAACGTGCCGAATTGCTGAGGGAGACATCCAGGGCGTCAGTGCACTTCGATCACCAGCGTTTCGGGGTCGCCATCCTCCTGATCGGGATCGCAATACCCGTATTCCTTTACGTCCACCGGGCAGCATATCCGCGCCTGTGCCCGCGGCAGCGGCCGGTAGTACCCTGAAAAGGCCGGCGCCGGCGCCATGTGCACGGTGTCGCAGACATCGGGCACAAAAACGAGGCTGAGCGGGTCAAGGTACTGCGAATACAATCCCGTTTCCTCGTCCTCGTTCAGAACCTCGCCGTCAAACGAATAGGTTTCTCGCCAGCCGCCCGTGTCCGCCGAGGACAGCACATGCAGCGCCGACCATTCGGCGCGCCGCCGGTCGATCCGGTCCACCTCATGGCGCCCGGTCACCCGGTCAAAGGAAATCACTACATCGCCGTTGCGGCCCGATACCAGCAGCTTGAATCGGTCCGTCCGGTCAAATATGCCAGCCAACTCGGGCAGTTCACCAAAGTCGGAATGCACTTCGACAATCCGCCCGGCCTCCAAAGCAAAAACCGAAAACGCGGGAAAGTCCGTCCCGAACACCTCGCCGAACAGATAACCGTTGCGCCAGCGGAAATTTGTCGCGCTGGATTGCGGCGGGATGTTCTCGATTGCCGCCCAGGTCCAGCCCGTGTTCCTGAGCACGACCGCGCTTACGGCGTGGATGCCCCCGCATCCGTATTCCGCCTCCGCCGGTGCCAGCATCGCAACCAGATCGGTGGCCCGGCCATCCTTGTCCAGATCCAGCGCCCCGGTCCGGAACAGGCAGACATCGCCGCCGAAATTCGACGCGACAACGCGCGACAGGATCAGGTGGCGCACCCCCGGCAGAAACACCACCGTTGCGACGGTGCCCGACTGGATCTCTGCACCCCACTCCCGCAGCAGGTCGTTCAGCTTGTCCCCTGCCGAAAGGTACCCGACAACGGCCAGCAGCGCCGCGCCCAGTCCCGCCAGACGCGCGCCAGCCCGCCGAGCCCCCGTTGCCGGTGCCGCCGACTTCGCCCGGCGGCGACGCAAGGCGCGGTCCCTGCGATAAAGATCGAGGCGTGTCATCGACCGTCACCGGTCGCCAAACCGTCGGATTTCGCTGTGAACCGGTTTGCGTGCCGCCCGCAACCCGGCTTCGGGGCGGACCGTTCGGGGCTCTGTGCAAAAACTGGGATTACGGTGCTGATATGAATGTGGCACTCCGCAAATGACTTTCTCAAGTGCCGACAGCCTATCAGAAAACCGCTGCCGCGCACAGGCCTGGTCGCGCCGCGCCGATTTACCGTCACGCGTTAACCAGCAAAAGCGGCAGCTTGCGCTGACCAATGGTCAACGCAAGCTTTGCTTGCACCTCGCGCGGTGCATCCGTAGCGTTTATGTATGACGCGCGACAAACCTGTACTCGGCATCCTTCTGATGCTCGGATTCTGCGCCGTCGCCCCGCTGGGCGATGCGGTGGCGAAGCTGCTGGGCGATTCGGTCCCCATCGGCCAGTTGCTGCTGTTGCGTTTTGCGATCCAGGCCATTGTGCTGATCCCACTGGTGTTTCTCACCAACCGGCTGTGGCGGATGCGCGGCCGGGTGCTGGGGCTGGCGGCCCTGCGTACGCTGCTGCATATCGCAGGGATCGGGGCCATGTTCACCGCGCTGAAATACCTGCCGCTGGCCGATGCCATTGCCATCGCCTTTGTATTGCCCTTCCTGATGCTGCTGCTGGGCAAGTTCGTGCTGGGCGAAGAGGTCGGCCAGCGCCGGCTCCTCGCCTGCGTGGTGGGATTCGCGGGCACGCTACTGGTGATCCAGCCCAGCTTTTCCGACGTCGGCTGGCCCGCGCTCTGGCCGCTGGCGGTGGCGGTGGCGTTCTCGCTGTTCATGCTGGTGACCCGCCAGATCTCCAAGGAGACCGACCCCATCGGCCTACAGGCGGTCAGCGGGGTGATGGCCGTGGCGGCGCTGACGCCGCTGGTTCTGCTGGGTGACGCAGTCGGGATTGGGCCGCTGACCCTGATCGCCCCGGATGCCCGCGAATGGCAGCTGCTGCTGGCCATCGGGCTGCTGGGCACCACCGCGCACCTGCTGATGACCTGGTCGCTGCGCTATGCGCCCTCGGCTACGCTGGCGCCAATGCAATACCTCGAAATCCCTGTGGCCACCGCCTTCGGCTGGCTGATCTTCCGCGACCTGCCCAACACGATGGCCTCTGTCGGCATCTGCATCACCGTCGGCGCGGGCCTCTATATCGTGCTGCGCGAACGCGCCCAGGCGCGCTCGGCCACGACGGCGAGCACCGAACCGGCCGAAGCCGCCGTCTAGCCCGTCACCCCATCAGACCGGCGATCGCCGCGTCCAGCGCCCGGCGTGGCACAATCACCAGCAGGCCCGGCTCGTCCACCTCAAGCCGCACCGGACCCAGCGCCCGGTTCGATGTCCCGACCCGGCCTGCCGGCGACAGGCTCAGCCCGTCTATAGGCCATTTCAGCCCCTCCGACCGGCCGGTTACCGGCACCATCGGAAACAATGAAACCACGTCGCCCGGCGCCAGGTCGATCTGCATGGCCCCCGGTGCGTGAAACACCGCCTCTTCTGGCCCCAGCAGAACGCAGGGCGGTCCGACCTGCCGGGCCAGCACGCTAAAGGCCGCCAGCTGGTGGTCGATCCGCGCCCCCAGGAGCCCGACGCCCAGCACCAGCGGCGCCCGGATGCTGCGCAGCGCCTTGTCGAAATCCGTGCTGTCCTGTTCCTGGATCGGAAACAACCGCCCTTCGGGGATCTGCGCCCGCGTCCGCGCGTCCAGCGAATCGAAATCGCCGATCACCGCCTCGGGCACCCGCCCCGCCGCCAGCGCCTGCGCCGCGCCGCCATCCGCCGCCACCAGCAATGGCGCCCGCTTTAGCGCCATATCCAGATCGCCCGGACCCAGCACACCGCCGCCGACAAGCGTAACCAGGGAAGATGTCTCAACAATCGGCGTGCTCATGCGCGCATTAATGCCGTTTCTGGAAACAGATCACAATCTAGTCACAAAATGATACGGTCAGTTGCACAGATTCGGACCGAATTTGTCGCCTCGGACATGGTAAACGGGGTCAATAACTTTGTAAGAGGACGAGCATCCCATGGTACACAGCAACAAAGTGTTGACCGTTTCCTACGGCACGTTTTCGTGCACCCTCGAAGGGTTCGAGGATTCGTTCGACACGATGAAAGCCATTGCCGAGTATTTCCGGGATCTTGCCGCCGACGACCGGTATTTCGGCGCCGAGCCCCCGCAACCTGACGCCGAGATGCTCGCCCGCATCGCTCAGCGTGAGATTTCCCGACAGGTCGAAGCCCGGCAGGAAGCCACCGGCATCGTGCTGAGAGCGGCCGACGCCGCCCAGGCAGCGCCCCCCCCGGCACCTGAACGGGCGCCCGAACCGTTTGCCGAAGTTGCCGAGGTTGCCGAACCGGAACAGGCCGAGGTTGCGGTTGAGCCCACCCCAGAACCGGTTGCCAAAAGCGGACCCGAGGCCATTGCAGAACCCGAAGCCAAGCCGGAAGTAATGGCCAAAGCGGAAGCCGAAGCCGAGCCGGAAGTGATCGCGGAACCGGCTGCCGAGACCATCGCCAACGCGGAACCGGAGCCCGAGGCCGACGAACCGCAGGCCGAAATCGAAGACGCCCCCAAAGCGGAAGCCGAAGACGCGCTCGAAGCAGAAGCCATCGCAGAGGTCGAAGCCGAAGCCGAACCGGTCGCCGCGGCAGAGCCGATTGAGGCCGAACCGGTGGAAGCCGAACAGCCCGCCGCCGCCGCCGCCCCCGACAGCATCGCCGCCAAGCTGCAGCGCATTCGCGCCGTGGTGTCGCGCAACGAACAGATAGCCGCCGAGGAAGAGGACTACTCCGAAGACCAGCATGCCGACGCCTTTGTCTCCGAGGCGGCAAGCGAGATCACCGCCGCATTGGACATCGACGAAGACGACGACACCGAGACGGACAGCGATGACGAGGTCGACAGCATCCTGCGGGCGATGGACGCCATCGCGGATTCCGGGGAAGACGCGGTCGAACAAGACGCGGTCGAGGAGGAGCAGATTGCCCTGACCTCTGAAATCGCACCTGCCCAGGATCAGGCGGAATACGAGGCCGCGGAAAACGAAGCCCCGGAATACCAAGCCGGGCAAGAGGCTGCGCCCGAAGCACAGGCCGCGCGGATTCTCAAGGTCAAGCGCGCCGATTTCGAAGCCGCCCTGGCCGCCGGCGACATTGAGGAAGTCTCGGACGAAGACGAGGACAAGGGCGAGAACAAGGACGAGGACATTACCTCCGCGCCCGTCCGCGACAGCTCGCTTTCGCCCGAAGAAGAAGCCGACCTGCTGCGCGAACTGGCCGAAGTCGAAGCCGAGGTCGAAGCCAGCCATTCGGCGGATGACGACGCGGACCTCGACAGCGATGACGACGATGCCGAACTGGACGACGATGCCGGGGAACCGGGCGAAAATCTCTTCGCCGCAGACGACGAGGAAGAAGAGGCCCCCGCCAGCCCCGCCCGCGCCGCCCAGTCGCTGGCGTCCGAGACCGAACAGGACGACCTGTCGCGCCTGATGGACACCGCCGACAAGAAACTGGGCGATCCCGAATCCAGCTCCAACCGTGATGCCTATTCGCAGCTGCGCGCCGCCGTGGCCGCCGCCGAGGCCGAGCGTTCCGCCGGCGGCACCGTGAGCAGCCAGACCGACGACGATCCCTACCGCGAGGATCTGGCCAACGTGGTGCGCCCGCGCCGTCCGGTGACCACCGAGATCCGCCCGCGCCGCCGCGACGCTGCCTCCAAGCCCGCGCCGCTCAAGCTGGTGGCCGAGCAGCGGGTCGACGAAGGCGCCATGAACCGTGGTCCCGTGCGCCCGCGCCGGATCAGCACCCTGCTCGACGACGCGGCGCCGACCGGCGTAGAGAAGGACGGCTTTGCCGAATTCGCCGCAGAAGTCGGCGCCACCGAACTGCTCGACCTGCTCGAAGCGGCTGCCGCCTACATGAGCTTTGTCGAAGGCCGCGACCAGTTCTCGCGCCCGCAGCTGATGAACAAGGTGCGTCAGGCCGAAACCCGCGAGTTCAATCGCGAGGACGGGCTGCGCTCTTTCGGCCAGCTGCTGCGGGACGGCAAGATCGAAAAGACCGGCGGCGGACGGTTCACCGCCTCGGGCGACATCGGCTTCCGCCCGGACGGCAAACGCGCCGCCGGCTGAGCCGCCGAATGTGCGAAAGAAAAAGGGCGCGCCGCGGCTTCGCGGGGCGCCCGTTTTTTTTAGAGCGTCCGGCCTTTTACCTGACTCATATCGTGACACGAATATCCCGAGAACGCCGAAGGCGTGGCAGGGTGGTCGTGTCTCAAGTTCAAGGCCGGGCGCTTTAGGTCCGGTTAACTTCTGGCCATGTACAAAACTGCGAAACCGCCCGCGCGGAGCTGTACAAAACGGTCAAAACCTCGCGGTTATTCCTTTTCGTCGGCCTCCGGGTCTTCCTTGCCGACACCGCGAAACACGAACTTGAACGGCAAAACCCAGACAATCCCCAGCGCCACATAGATCACGAACTCCAGCCACAGAGGTGGCCGATCCAGAAGGTTCAGCACCGTGACCACCGCAACAACATAGAGCGGCATCCCGACCAGCAGGATAACCAACGACCAGCGCCGTCGAGCTTTGTAGCTCAAGCCTTTGTTTTCGCTAGACATCAATCGGCAAACGGATCGGTGACAAGGATTGTATCCTCTCTCTCGGGCGAGGTGGACAGTAGCGCGACCGGGCATTGGATCAACTCCTCGACCCGGCGCACGTATTTGATCGCATTGGCCGGCAGATCGGCCCAGCTGCGCGCGCCTTCGGTGGAATCGCTCCACCCCGGCACTTCCTCATAGATCGGCGTACAGCGGGCCTGCTGCTCGGCGGCCGTCGGCAGATAGTCCAGTGTCTCACCGTCCAGATTATAACCCACGCAGATTTTCAGCGTCTCAAAACCATCCAAAACGTCCAGCTTTGTCAATGCGATACCGCTTACACCTGAAGTAGCGCAGGTCTGCCGCAACAACGCCGCATCGAACCAGCCGCAGCGCCGTTTGCGGCCTGTGGTGGTGCCGAATTCATGGCCCCGCTCGCCCAACCGCTGCCCGTCCGCGTCGTGCAGTTCGGTCGGGAACGGCCCTTCGCCCACGCGGGTGGTATAGGCCTTGACGATGCCCAGAACAAAGTCGATGGAATTCGGCCCGATGCCCACGCCCGTTGCCGCCTGGCCAGCAATCACATTCGACGAGGTGACAAAGGGATAGGTCCCGAAATCAATGTCCAAAAGCGCGCCTTGCGCCCCCTCAAAGAGGATACGTTTTCCCGCTTTTCTTTTTTCGTTCAATACCTTCCAGACCGGAGCTGCAAACGGCAGGATCTTGGGCGCGATCTCTTTCAATTGCGCGATCAGCGCATCGCGATCGACCGGTTCGATGCCCAGCCCCTTGCGCAGCGGGTCGTGGTGCTGCAGCGCCCGGTCCACCCGCGCCTCTAGCGTGGCGTCATCGGCCAGATCCGCCACACGCACCGACCGGCGCCCGACCTTGTCCTCGTAGGCCGGCCCGATGCCGCGCCCGGTGGTGCCGATCTTGGTGCCCTTGCTGGCGGCTTCCTCGCGGGCCCGATCCAGCTCGCCATGGATCGACAGGATTAACGGCGTGTTCTCGGCGATCATCAGGGTTTCCGGCGAGATTTCAACGCCTTGC
>JBFHMM010000067.1:0-16776 GCA_041594355.1 Paracoccaceae bacterium
CCGCCTCCGCCAGCACCCGGTGCAACGTGATCGGCTCCGGCGTGGTATGCGCCAGCGGCGCGCTCCACGCCCCCTCGACGCCCGTTGTGCCCAGGTTGACCGCCCGATGGCCGAGCGCCGTCCAGATCTGGCGCAGGAAACTCGCCACCGAGGTTTTGCCATTGGTGCCCGTCACCGCCGCCATCACCACCGGCTGCGCTCCGAACCACAGCGCCGCCGTATAGGCCAGTGCCGCGCGCGGATCCTCCGCCACCACCAGCGCCGCCTCCGACCGCGCCAGTTCGGTCTCGGCAATCGCCGCGCCCTCGGCATCGGTCAGGATCGCTGCCGCGCCCATGCGCAGGGCGTATTGGATGAATTCGCCGCCATGCACTCGCGTGCCCGGCAGCCCCGCAAACAGGAACCCCGGCCTGACCGCGCGGCTGTCCACCGCCAGCCCGGTGATTTCGGGATCACGCCCGCCGCGCGCCGTCAACGCCAGCTGGCTCAGCGGCTTTGCCAAAGGTTGTTCCGATGTGCCCATGGCGTCCTGTCCGCTGCTCTGTCAGTTCGAGGTCAGAGTTATACCAGCCACCTGTCCGGGTTCAACGTCCGGCCGCACCCCCAACAGCGGCGCCACCCGCCCGATCAGCTCGGCGGCCACCGGTACGGCGGTCCATCCCGCCGTCCGGCGGTCCGCGCCATAGGTATGCACCGTCGGCTCGTCCAGCGTCACCACGACCACGTATTTCGGATCATGCACCGGAAAGATCGAGGCAAATGTCGCGATCACCCTGTCCTTGTAATAGCCGCCTGTCGGCTTGGGCTTGTCGGCGGTGCCGGTCTTGCCCGCCACCGCGTATCCCGGCACCTCGCCGAAACTCGCCGTGCCGCTGGTCACCACCGCACGCAGCATCTGCCGCGCCGCCTGCGCCGCCTCCGCCGACATCACCCGTGGGCCGTATTGCGGCCCCTTCTGTTTCAGGATCGTCGGGCTGACATAACGGCCGCCGTTGGCAATCGCGGCATAGCCCGCCGCCAGATGCATCGGCGTCGTCGAAATGCCGTGGCCGTAGGAAATCGTCACCGCGCTCAGATCGGTCCAGCGTTTCGGCAACAGCGGCTGCGCGCCCGTCGCTTCGACAATCTCAAAGGGCGTCGGATCGAACATGCCCAGCGCACCCAGAAACGCCTTCTGCCGCTTCGATCCGATCTGCAGCGCCAGCCGTCCGGTGCCCCGGTTCGAGCTTTTGACAATCACATCCGACACGCTGATCTTGCCATAGTTCTTGTTCTTTAACTCGCCGATCAGATGGCCGCCCACCCGCATCGGACCGGATGTGTCGATGATCGTCTCCGCGTTCACCAGCCCCAGGTCCACCGCCTGGGCCACCGTGAAAATCTTAAAGCTCGAACCCAGCTCGTACACCCCCTGCACCGCCCGATTGAACAGCGGGCTGTCGGACTGATCGCCCTCCAGCAAAACCTGCGGGCGGTCGTTGGGGTCGAAATCCGGCAGGCTGACCACCGACAGCACCTCGCCAGTGTGCACGTCCATGATGATGGAGGTCGCCCCCTTGGCGCTCATCAGGCGCATACCGCCATACAGCACCTGTTCAGCGGCGGCCTGCACCGTCAGGTCCAGTGCCAGCTGCAACGGTTTGGTGCCGTTGGCCGGATCGCGCAGATACCCGTCAAACTGTTTTTCCACTCCCGCGACGCCAATCACCTCCGCCGCGCTGACGCCCTCCTTGCCGAAACCCGCCCCGCCCAGCACATGGGCTGCCACCGGCCCGTTGGGATAAAGCCGCATCTCGCGCGGACCAAACAGCAGACCGGGATCGCCAAGATCGTGCACCGCCTGCTTCTGCTCGGGGCTGATCCGCTTCTTGATCCAGACGAACTTGCGCTTGCCGGTGAAATCCTTGATCAGCCGGTCGCGGTCGAGATCTGGAAAGATTTTGACCAGCCCCTCGGCGGCAGCCAGCGGATCGACCATCTGCGGCGGCTGCGCGTAGAGCGAATGGGTTTCGAAATTGGTCGCCATGATGCGGCCGTGACGGTCGGTGATGTCGGCGCGCTGCGCCGCGATCGCCGCGCCCGCGGCGCTGGCCACCGGTTCCACCGCCTCAGACGTGGCCAGGTGCCCCATGCGCGCACCCACCACCGCAAAGGCGCAGAAAAAGAAGACACCCAGCACCAGCAGGCGGCTTTCGGCCCGGTTGCGGGCCCGGTCCTGCATTTCTTCGTGCCGCTTGCGGATGTTCTCACGCTCGATGGCGTCGGGGTTCTCGCCCTTGTCGCGGGCGGGCAGAATGCGCGCCAGCGGGCGCAGCGGCGTGCGGATCATGGCTGGCCCTCCGCGCTCATGGTGGACACATCGACCGGATCGGTGATCGGCAGCAGCGGCTCGGGCGGATAGCCGACCTCGTCGATGCGGCCGAACTGGTCGGGCCGCAGCGGCAGCAGCCCCAGCCGGTCAAAATTGATCTCCGCCAGTTCGCTCAGCCGGTCGGGACGGTTGAGATAGGCCCATTCCGCGCGCAGCACGTTCAGCCGTACCTGCGCGGCACCGATATCGCGGCGCACCTTCTGGGTTTCCTTCAGCACCTGCTGGGTGGCGTAGTTCTCGCGGTAGGCCCAAAAAGCCAGACCAAACACCGCCAGTGCTGTCAATATATAGACAATGCTTCTCATTTCCGCTTCTCACCTGATTTGACGCCCGATTGGGGGCCGAGCATCGGCATGCCGATGCTGCGGGCATCCGCCGCTCCGGCCGGCGCATCGGTGCGCACCGCCACCCGCAGCCGCGCCGACCGCGACCTCGGGTTCTCTTCCAGTTCCCGGTCATCCGGTCCGATCGACTTGCGGCTCTTGATCGTGAACTGCGGCGCCGGCGTCTCGATCTCGGGTGCATACCGATTGGCCCGGCCACCACCACCCGAGCGATCCTGCAGGAACCGCTTGACCATCCGGTCCTCGACCGAATGAAAACTCACCACCGCCAGCTGTCCGCCCGGCTTCAGCGCCCGCTCGGCCGCCATCAGCCCCTCAAACAGCTCTTCGTATTCCGCGTTCACCGCGATCCGCAGCGCCTGGAAACTGCGCGTCGCCGGATGCGACTGCCCCGGCTTCTTACGCGGCAGGCACCCCTCGATGATCGCCGCCAGCTGCAATGTCGTGGTGATCGGCGCCTGTTCCCGCTCCCGCACAATGGCCTTGGCGATCCGCCGGCTCGCACGCTCCTCTCCATAGTGAAACAGGATCGCCGCCAACCGTTCCTCGTCCGCATCGTTCACCAGATCCGCCGCGCTGGGGCCTTCCTGCGACATCCGCATGTCCAGCGGCCCGTCCTTGATAAAGGAAAACCCACGCTCGGCCCGGTCCAGCTGCATCGACGACACGCCGAGATCCAGCACCACGCCGTCCAGGTCACTGCCATAATCATCCAGCCTGGAAAACACGCCGGGCTGCATCACCAGCCGATCGCCATACGCGCCGGCCCAGTCCGCCGCCATCTCAAAGGCCAGCGGATCACGGTCCACCGCGATCACCCGCTCCGCCCCGGCCTCCAGCAGCGCCCGCGTATAGCCGCCCGCGCCAAAGGTCCCGTCCAACCAGACCCCGCTCACCGGCGCCACGGCGGCCAGCAACGGACGCAGCAGAACAGGAATATGAGGCGATCCATCGGCATCTTGCCCGGCGGCCATTACTCCCGCTCCAGTTTGGCCAGAACCATGTCCATCGCATCCATCGGGTTGATACCCTCAGGCAGATCCAGAACCGCGTCCTTCTCCTCGCGCTCGCCCCGGCGCGCGTATTCCTCGGGATCCCAGATCTGGAAGGTGTTCAGCGTCCCCGCGAACACCGCCTCCTTGCCCAGCCCGATATGGTCGCGCAGCTTGGCCGGCAGAACGAACCGCCCGTCCGGGTCGATCTCGGATTCATGCGACCGCGAGGTTATGGAATGGATCAGTTCACGCTTCAATGGCGAGTTCGGCAAACGCTCGATCTTGTCCTCGAGCTTCTCGATCTCGGCCATGGTAAAGACTTCGAGGTATTTCTGGCTGTCATCGCCATACTGGATGACGAACTGCGGCCTCAGGCCCTTGGTATATCCGGGATCACCGGCCTCAAGCACACGGCGAAAAGAGGCCGGGATCGAAACCCTGCCCTTTGTGTCCACCTTAAAGGTGTACTCACCTCTGAACCTGCGGCCCAAACTACCTGTCCCTTTACCCGCGCCCCCGCGTGATGTTATTTCTGTCCCCAGTTACGGAAACGGCGGGTTGAACTGCTGCCACTGTTCAACCCGCCGTCCTCGTCCCGCTGTGCGGGGTGTCCGACTGCGCGCGCCACCTGGGGGGATGTCTGCTCGCTCGCGCGCCGGATCTCTTGGTCTGATGAAGTCGTGCGCCTGTATGAAACCTGCTCTTCTTGTTTTGGTCCGGGGTCGTTTGGTTGCCCCTGCTGCTGCGTCCTCATCCGATACATTAGGGATGACATGGGAAAATATGGAAATCAACGGAAAATTTCCCCACCCCATCGCGCGCACCGGTCACACCGGACCTGCCCCCAGATCTAGAGAAGCCAAGCACTTCACCACAATTGGTACCGCCACTCACCAGAATTACTATATATAGACGATTTTTCGACCACCCCGTGCCAGCCCATATCGTCCCATGATCTCCCAAAAAAAATTCAACCCGCCCCCCACCCAGACATTTGTTCATTTATTGTTCTCATTTTTCTTGCCGAATCACGCCGGATCGACTCGCCGGATCTTCAAAATTCAGCAGCGGATTTCGCAGCTTTCCGGCGAACGGGCGGCTTTCTCCATCTTTGTCCCATATTTTCCCATTTCAGGAATTTCGTCCCGTGTGGCGCCATGAAATCCCGAACTCGGCGACACCTGGGCCCGCCATCGGGCTGGAAAAACGACTCGCTGTGCGCCGGATCGTCTCCTCCGCGGTCCGGTCCACACTGATTCTTGCCGCAGTGACCTTGCGTCACATCCAAAAATGTCCGGGGATTTTCGGAAAATGTGTCTTCCAGGACATGGCAGCGCGCCTGAGAATTCCGCAGTTGACCTTAGGTGAGTTGCACCAGGATGTCGTCCAACCTCATTCTAAAAAGGGTTTTTTAGATGCGCCAAATAATTATGCAGTCAATCTATGCACTTGCTGCATAGCAGCATTGCCACACCCAGCCATTGTGCATGTGCAGCATTTCCTTATCTTTGTGTCATACGAGGCCAGCGGCACCGTCCAAGACACAAGAAAAACCGCCGGCGTCAAAACAAAGAGAAGGTACAAGAGCATGTCTGTAGCGACCCACCTCAGTGCCCCGTTCGACACGGTTTCCGAGCGTACAGGCGCATGGATCGAAAACACCAAGACCCGCTATGCGCGGTATCGTGCCTATCGGGAAACCCTGAACGAGCTGTCCGGCCTTTCCAGCCGTGACCTGGCCGATCTGGGTCTGCACCGCTCCGAATTGCGCCGTGTCGCCTATCAGGCGGCCCAAGACGCGCACGGATAACTGACGACTTTCCAGGTTCAGGCCACCCTCTCCTCCTCCCTGGTGGCCTGTGCTTAGCGGCGACATCTTTCCTCCTCCCTGATGTCGCCGCCTTTTCTACCGGTTTCAAAACCGGGCACGTGACGCACCGCCGCTCTCCTCCTCCCTGCGGTTGGTGCTGACAAGAGACCGGTGGCGCCCCTCCTCCTCCCTGGCGTCACCGGTTTCCAAGAATTCCCGGCCTCAAAACCGGGCGACAGATACATCCGGCGCTCTCCTCCTCCCTGCGTCCAGATGTAGAACCCGGCCGGTGGTGCTTCCTCCTCCCTCGCACCGCCGGCCACTCCTCCCCCTGGCGGGGACCGAATTGGAACACACCGGCGCTCTCCTCCTCCCTGGGCGCGGTGTTGCAAGAGAACGGCGGCGCCCTCCTCCTCCCTGGTGTCGCCGTTTTTTGTTTCAAAGGCGCCAGCACAGGTCCCATCCCCGACAGCGCGCACGACGCGCACGGGCGGCCTGTCACGCCCGAAACGGGCGCGAGAATTTTGCACAAAACGGAAAAAGCCGGGTTTGCAACCGGTACAAAACGGTCAGAACGGGATGTCGTCCGCCGCATTCACATAGCTGGCGACGACCTTCTTGAGACCGGCCTTTTCAAAGTCGATCTCCAGCTTGTCGCCCTCGATCCCGGTGATCGCGCCATAGCCGAATTTCTGATGAAACACCCGCTCGCCGATGGTAAAGGACGACACGGCGTCCAGGTCGATCACGGAATTTCTGCTTTCTTTTGGTTGGCTTAGCCCATGCTGCCCGGAACGCGCCTGCATCCGTTTCCAGCCCGGCGAGTTATAGACATTGGCCGAGGCCGCCCGTGCCTCCACCGTGTTGGGCACCGGCGCGGCCGCGGCCCCGCCCCCATAGAGACCCGGCGGCGTCAGCACCTCGACATGCTGCTCCGGCAACTCGTCCACAAACCGCGAAGGCAACGAAGACTGCCATTGCCCGAACACCCGCCGGTTGGCGGCAAAGGACACCGTACACAGCTCTTCGGCCCGCGTAATACCCACATAGGCCAGCCGGCGCTCTTCCTCTAACCCCTTGATTCCACTCTCATCCATGCTGCGCTGAGAAGGGAACAACCCATCCTCCCAACCCGGCAGAAAGACGGCGGGAAACTCCAGCCCTTTGGCCGCGTGCAGGGTCATGATAGAGACTTTTTCCTCGGCATCGCCCTGCTCGTTGTCCATGATCAACGCCACATGTTCGAGAAAGCCCTGCAGGTTTTCGAACCCTTCCAGCGCCTTCACCAACTCCTTGAGGTTCTCCAGCCGCCCCGGTGCCTCGGGCGTCTTGTCGTTCTGCCACATCGTCGTATAGCCGGATTCGTCAAGGATCATCTCGGCCAGCAAGATATGGTTGCCTTTCAGGATTTCCAGACGTGTCTTCAAAACTTCGACGACCGAGATCTTGCCCTCAATCTCTTCTTGAATCAGGGCGTCAGACCGTGAGTCAGCGCCGTCACGTTCGATGACTCCATCAAGCATGTTCCTAAGGTGATCGATTTCAGACTTCAGCTGAAGGAGCTGCGCCTCAGCATCACCAATAACCTTCTGATTTCCAGTGTTCCTTTCGAGGAAAATCCAGAAAGCTGACTGTTCCACCAGCTGGCGCAGCGCGGCAGCGCCCTTGCCCTTGATCGCCCCTGCTTCGACCGCCATCCGCGCGCCTTCGACCAGCGAGACGCCGTTTTGCCGGGCGGTGATCTGGATGGTCTGCTGCGCCTTGTCGCCAAGGCCGCGTTTGGGCGTATTGATGATGCGTTCAAAGGCCAGGTCGTCGTCCGGGCTGGTGACGACGCGGAAATAGGCCATGGCATCGCGGATCTCCATCCGCTCGTAGAAGCGCGGTCCGCCAATCACCCGATAGGGCAGACCGATGGTCAAGAACCGGTCCTCAAAAGCCCGCATCTGGTGTGAGGCGCGGACGAGAATCGCAATATCGTCCAACCCAAAGGGGCGGATGCCGCGCGTCCCGCGCTGCATCGACTCGATCTCTTCGCCGATCCAGCGGGCCTCTTCCTCACCATCCCAGTGACCGATCAGGCGGACTTTCTCGCCATCCTCGGCATCCGTCCACAGCGTCTTGCCCAGACGCCCCTCGTTTCCGGCAATCACATTCGACGCGGCCGCCAGAATATGCGGGGTCGAGCGGTAATTCTGTTCAAGCCGCACCACCACGGCGCCCGGAAAATCCTTTTCAAATCGCAAGATATTGCCTACCTCGGCCCCACGCCAGCCATAGATCGACTGATCGTCATCACCGACGCAGCAGATGTTCTTGTGTCCGCTTGCCAGCAGCCGCAGCCACAGGTACTGCGCGACGTTGGTATCCTGGTATTCGTCCACAAGGATATACCGGAACCAGCGTTGATATTGTTCCAGCACGTCCGGGTGGGTCTGGAATACGGTCACCACATGCAGCAGCAGATCGCCGAAGTCGACGGCGTTCAACTCTTTCAGCCGCTGCTGGTACTGGGCGTAGATCTCAACGCCCCGGTGGTTATACGCGCCCGCGTCCGCTGCCGGCACCTTGTCCGGAGTAAACGCCCGATTCTTCCAACTGTCGATGATGTTTGCCAATTGCCGCGCGGGCCACCGCTTTTCATCTATGTTGGCGGCGCTAACCAGTTGTTTCAAAAGCCTGATCTGGTCATCGGTGTCCAGGATGGTGAAGTTCGATTTCAGCCCGACCAGTTCCGCATGGCGGCGCAGCAGCTTCACACAAATGGCGTGGAAGGTGCCCAGCCAGGGCATGCCCTCAATCGACTGCCCCAACAGGTTGCCAACGCGGTTCTTCATCTCGCGCGCAGCCTTGTTGGTACAGGTCACGGCGAGGATCTCGTTCGGGCGGGCCGATCCGGTGTTGAGCAGATGCACGATCCGCGTGGTCAGCGCCTTGGTCTTGCCGGTTCCGGCTCCCGCCAGCATCAGCACAGGCCCCTCCAGCGCCTCAACCGCGTCGCGCTGCGCCGCGTTCAGACCATCCAGATAGGGTGCGGGCCGGGCCGCCATGGCGCGCGCCGACAGCGAGGCCGCCTCGAACGCGTCGGTATCATCGAAACTGCTCATGGGGCGCAGGTTAGCCGGGTTTGCATCGGTGGGAAAGAGGTGTTCGCGCTATGTTCCGGACTCAGTCCACAGGTTTTTTGGCGTGGCCCGGGCACAAGGCTGCAGGCTATCACAATTTGCCGCTTGCAAAACCGATCTCGCCAAATTAACTCTCATTATTAGAGTTACAGTTCGGAGACCGATATGCGCCTCGACGATCACCCCACCGTGCAACGCGATCGCAGCGCCCCGCCCCGTTCCAACATTGGCCCTCTGGATGCGGAATGGTTGAAAGAGCTGGCAAAAAAACATGGGGCGGGCGATGCCGGTCTGGTCGAGATCGACCGCCCCGCGTTGGCGCATGAGGTTGACGAGATCCGCAAGGTGTTCCCCAGGACACAGACGTTGCTGTCGGTCTGCGGCCGGATGAATGTCGAGCCGGTGCGCTCGCCAATCCGGTCAGTGGCCAATCAGGAATTCCACTCGGTTTACGACGAGATCAACGAGGTGGCGCGCGCCATCGTGACCGAATTGTCGGCGATGGGCATCCCGGCCTGCAATGCCGTGGCCGCCTTTCCGATGGAGGCGCAATTGCCAGCCCGCACATGGAACGTGGCCCACAAGCCCATTGCGGTCGAGGCCGGGCTGGGCAAGATGGGCGTGCATCGCAGCGTCATCCATCCAGTGTTCGGGTCATTCATCCTGCTCGATACCATCCTGATCGGGGTCGAGGCCGACACTTATGACGCACCGCTGGATTACAACCCCTGCCTGGAGTGCAAGCTCTGCGTCGCGGCCTGCCCGGTGGGCGCGCTGAAGCCCGACGGGGCATTTGATTTCATGTCGTGCTTCACCCACAACTACCGGGATTTTTTGGGCAATTTCAATGATTTCGTCAGCGCGACGGTGGAATCCAAAGACATGAAATCCTTCCGCGACCGGTTTAGCGAAGGCGAAACCACGTCGATGTGGCAGTCCCTGTCATTCAAACCCGGCTACAAGGCGGCTTATTGCCTGGCGGTCTGCCCGGCGGGAGAGGATGTGATTAACCCCTTTCTCGAAGACCGGCCCGGATATGTAAAACAGGTGGTTAAACCGCTCCAGGACAAGGAGGAAACGCTCTATGTGCTGCCCAGATCCGACGCCGAGGAATTTGCGAAAACGCGCTATCCGCACAAGGGCGTCAAGCGGGTGCGCCGCAGCTATTCCACCAGGTCGGTCACCGCGTTTCTGCGGCAGCTGCCGCTAGCGTTCCAGCGCGGCAAGGCCAAGGGTATGGATGTGACCTACCACTGGACGTTTTCGGGCAGCGAAGAGGTGAAGGCCACGATCACCATCTCGGGTGGCAAGTTGACGGTATTGCCGGGGTACGAGGGTGAGGCGGATGTGCGCATCGCGGCCGATTCCACTACGTGGCTTCGGGTGCTGAACCGAGAGTATTCGATGATCAACGCGATCGTTTTGCGAAAGATCCGCGTCAAGGGTAGCATGGATCTGTTTCGCGCCTTTGGGCGGTGTTTTCCGGGATAGGAGACCAGATGCGGGCCAAGTCCTTTGCCGATATGAAGTGTTCGATTGCCGGCGCGGTCGAGGCCGTCGGCGACCGCTGGGGGTTCCTGATCCTGCGGGATATGATGTTTGGCCTGTCCCGGTACGACTCGTTCCAGAAATCCTCGGGCATTCCGGCCCAAACGCTGGCGACCCGGTTGCGGGCGCTGGAAGACGCCGGGCTGATCCGACGCCAACCCTATCAGGACAACCCGCCGCGCGACGAATACCTGCTGACCGACAGGGGCCGCGACATGTGGATGATCGTCACCGCGATGCGCGAATGGGGCGACCGGTGGGAGGCCCACGGGGCGGACGGGGCGCCGGTCGATCTGGTCGATCGCGACACCAGACGCCCATTGCGCATGGCGCTGGTCGACGCGCAAACCGGTCGCGAGGTCGATGTCAGGCGCGCCACGATGGTCGCCGGGGCCGGGGCGGACGACAAGGTCGCGTTCCGGTTGGGCAGGTCCGGATAGCGCGCAGGTTGACGGCGCCTCTGGACTTTTTGCTCAAGGCGGCCACAAATGCGGCCCATGGATCTACACAGAATGTATCCTGGGATCATGGATCTGAAATGGCGCGCCGAAAAGCGGCTGCCACGCTTTGTCTGGGATTTTCTCGACAGCGGCACCGGAGCCGAGGCGACCAAGGCCCGCAACCGCGCGGCGCTGGATGCCCTGGGGTTTGCGCCCTCAATCCTACACGGGCCGCTGGACTTCGACCTGAGCCGCGATTTTCTCGGGCATTCCTTCCCGCTGCCCTTTGGCTTTGCACCATTGGGCATGTCGGGCATGGTCTGGCCCGGTGCCGAACGCATTCTGGCTCAAACAGCGGCGCGGGCCGGGCTACCCTACGCTCTGTCGACCGTTGCAAGCCAAAGCCCCGAGGACCTGGCGCCACACCTGGGCGACCACGCGTGGTTTCAGCTCTACCCGCCCAAGACTGAAGAGATCCGGCGCGACATGCTGGACCGGGCCCGCGACGCCGGGTTCGGGACATTGGTTCTGACGGTTGACGTGCCGGTCGCCTCGCGCCGAGAACGCCAGACGCGGTCGGGGCTGACTCACCCCCCCGCGCTGACCCCGCGCCTGCTTGCGCAGGTGGCGGTGCGTCCGGCCTGGGCGCTTGGGATGGCGCGCAACGGCATGCCGAGGATGCGCAGCCTGGACAAATACACCGCCGGTCGCGAGCACCTGCCGCCGACTGAGCATATCGGCTACCTGCTGCGGACCTCGCCGAACATGGACTACGTGAAATGGCTGCGCGACAACTGGAACGGCCCGTTCCTGATCAAGGGCGTCATGCGGGCGCAGGACGCGGCACCGCTGGAAGCCATCGGCGTCGACGCGCTGTGGGTGTCCAATCACGCAGGCCGACAGTTCGACGGCGCGCGTGCCTCGATCGAGGTGCTGCCTGAATTCCGCAGTGAAACCCACCTACCGCTGATCTTTGACAGCGGCATTGAGGGTGGGCTGGACATCCTGCGGGCGCTCGGGATGGGGGCGGATTTCGTCATGCTGGGCCGGGCGCCGCATTTTGCGTTGGCTGCATTGGGCGCGGCCGGGCCGGATCATCTGATCGACATACTGCGCAAGGATCTGAAAGCGAACATGGGCCAGATGGGAATCGCAACCCTCGTAGAGGTTCCCGTACCGACGGTGCTGCCACCGATTTGACCTTGCGCCACCTGGCAATTTCCGCAATGCAGAATAACGCCGGGATTGGGCTGCCATACCCAGTCACGCGCATATACGAATAAACCCACTACCGCGAACACCCGCGGCACCCTCGACGAAGACCGGAGTCCCCGATGACCGAATTTAACAAGATCCTGATAGCGAACCGTGGCGAGATTGCCATTCGTGTTATGCGTGCTGCAAACGAGATGGGGAAGAAGACGGTTGCGGTTTATGCCGAGGAGGACAAGCTGGGCCTGCATCGGTTCAAGGCGGACGAGGCTTACCAGATTGGCGAAGGGATGGGGCCGGTCGCGGCCTATCTGAGCATCGACGAGATCATCCGGGTAGCCCGCGAGAGCGGGGCGGATGCGATCCATCCGGGTTATGGGCTGCTGTCGGAGAACCCCGATTTTGTCGACGCCTGTGCGGCCAACGGTATCACCTTCATCGGGCCGAAGGCCGAGACCATGCGCGCGCTTGGCGACAAGGCCAGCGCCCGACGCGTTGCCATCGAGGCCGGCGTGCCGGTGATCCCGGCGACCGAGGTGCTGGGCGATGATATGGACACGATCCGGGCCGAGGCCGATAAAGTCGGCTATCCGCTGATGCTGAAGGCCAGTTGGGGCGGCGGCGGGCGCGGCATGCGGCCAATCCAGGGGCCCGACGAGCTGGAGGAGAAGGTGCTGGAAGGCCGGCGCGAGGCCGAGGCCGCCTTTGGCAACGGCGAGGGGTATCTGGAAAAGATGATCACCCGCGCCCGCCACGTCGAGGTGCAGATCCTGGGCGACAAGCACGGGGAGATCTATCACCTTTACGAACGGGACTGTTCGGTGCAGCGGCGCAACCAGAAGGTCGTCGAACGCGCGCCCGCGCCCTACCTCTCTGAAGAGCAGCGCGCCGAGATCTGTGACCTGGGCCGCCGAATCTGCGCCCACGTGAATTACGAATGCGCCGGCACCGTAGAATTCCTGATGGATATGGAGTCAGGTAAGTTCTACTTCATCGAGGTGAACCCCCGCGTACAGGTCGAACATACCGTGACCGAGGAAGTCACCGGCATCGACATCGTGCAGGCGCAGATCCTGATCGCCGAGGGCAAGACGCTGGCCGAGGCCACCGGCAAAGCGGCACAATCCGACATCCGCCTGAACGGTCACGCCCTGCAAACCCGCGTGACCACCGAGGATCCGCTGAACAACTTCATCCCCGATTATGGCCGCATCACCGCCTATCGCTCGGCCACCGGCATGGGCATCCGTCTGGATGGCGGCACGGCCTATGCGGGCGGGGTGATCACGCGGTATTACGACAGCCTGCTGACCAAGGTGACCGCATGGGCACCGACCCCGGAAAAGGCGATTGCCCGGATGGACCGCGCGTTACGCGAATTCCGAGTGCGCGGGGTCTCGACCAACATCGCCTTTGTCGAAAACCTGCTGAAACACCCGACGTTCCTGTCGAACGAATACACCACCAAGTTCATCGACGAGACACCGGAACTCTTCCAGTTCGCCAAGCGGCGCGACCGGGGCACCAAGGTGCTGACCTATATCGCCGACATCACCGTGAACGGCCACCCCGAGACCAAGGACCGGCCGCGTCCGCCCGCCGATCTGAAGCTGCCGCGCCCGCCCGCGAAACGGGCCGAGCCGATGATGGGCACCCGCAACCTGCTGGAACAGAAGGGTCCGCAGGCCGTCGCCGACTGGATGAAGGCGCAGCGCCAGCTGCTGATCACCGACACCACGATGCGCGACGGACACCAGTCGCTGCTGGCGACCCGAATGCGGTCGATCGACATGATCCGGGTGGCGCCGGCCTATGCCGCCAACCTTCCGCAGCTCTTTAGCGTCGAATGCTGGGGCGGCGCGACCTTTGACGTGGCCTATCGCTTCCTGCAGGAATGCCCTTGGCAGCGGCTGCGCGACCTGCGCGAGGCGATGCCCAACGTGATGACCCAGATGCTGCTGCGCGGCTCGAATGGTGTGGGCTATACCAATTACCCCGACAATGTGGTGCAGGAATTTGTGCGGGTTGCGGCCAATACCGGCGTCGACGTGTTCCGCGTCTTTGACAGCCTGAACTGGGTCGAGAACATGCGCGTGGCAATGGACGCGGTGATCGAACAGGACAAGATCTGCGAAGGCACCGTTTGCTACACCGGCGATATCCTTGACCCCGACCGCGCCAAGTATGACCTGAAGTATTACGTCGCCATGGGCAAGGAACTGCGCGAGGCCGGCGCGCATGTGCTGGGGCTCAAGGACATGGCCGGGCTGTTGAAACCTACGGCGGCAAAACAGTTGATCCGCGCGCTGAAGGAAGAGGTCGGCCTGCCGATCCACTTCCACACCCATGACACCGCCGGTGTGGCCTGCGCCACCATCCTTGCCGCCGCCGAAGCCGGGGTCGATGCGGTCGACTGCGCAATGGATTCGTTCAGCGGCAACACCTCTCAGGCGACGCTGGGATCGGTGGTGGAGGCGCTGCGCCACACCGACCGCGACACCGGGCTCGACATCCACTCGATCCGCGAGATCAGCGATTACTTCGAGGCGGTGCGCGCGCAATATGCCGCCTTTGAAAGCGGGCTGCAGGCACCGGCATCAGAGGTCTACCTGCACGAGATGCCGGGTGGCCAGTTCACCAACCTCAAGGCGCAGGCGCGCTCGCTCGGGCTCGAGGACCGCTGGCACGAGGTGGCGCAGATGTACTCGGACGTGAACCGGATGTTCGGCGATATCGTCAAGGTGACGCCCAGCTCCAAGGTGGTGGGTGACATGGCGCTGATGATGGTCAGCCAGGGCCTGACCCGCGATGACGTGGAAAACCCGGCAACCGAGGTCGCCTTTCCCGACAGCGTCATCGACATGATGCGCGGCAACCTCGGCCAGCCGCCGGGCGGCTTCCCCGACATCATCGTCAAGAAGGCGCTCAAGGACGAGCAGCCCAACCTCGAACGCCCCGGCAAACACCTGGACCCGGTCGATCTGGAGGCGGTGCGCGCCCAGGTCAGCGCCGAGCTGGAGGGCAAGCCGGTCGATGACGAGGATCTTTCAGGCTACCTGATGTATCCCAAGGTCTTTATGGATTACATGGGCCGCCACCGGACCTATGGCCCTGTCCGCACCCTGCCCACCACGACCTTCTTCTACGGCATGCAGCCGGGCGAGGAGATCACTGCCGAAATCGACCCCGGCAAGACCCTGGAAATCCGCTGCCAGGCCATTGGCGAGACGGACGAGAACGGCGAGGTCAAGGTGTTCTTTGAACTCAACGGTCAGCCCCGCGTGATCCGGGTGCCGAACCGGCTGGTCACCGCGCAGACTGCACAGCGCCCCAAGGCCGACCCCGCCAACCCCAACCACATCGGCGCCCCCATGCCCGGCGTGGTCGCCACCATCGCCGCGCAACCCGGCCAGCAGATCCATCAGGGCGACCTGCTGCTGACCATCGAAGCCATGAAGATGGAAACTGGCATCCACGCCGAACGCGACGCCACCGTCAAGGCCGTCAATGTCCAGCCGGGCGCACAGATCGATGCAAAGGACTTGCTGGTCGAACTCGAGTAGCCTCAGACCATCCCGACCGCGCGCCCCGAACCGGGCGCGCGGCGCAGCGTCCATTCCGCAATGATCGCGTTTGGAACCCAGCAGGTCCAGGCGACCCAATTCGAGGCCTCGGGATATTCCAGGTCGGCTGCGAAGAAGAGCGGCAACTACAATCGTAACGTGACCGCCGCAAACGTCAGTGCGAAAGACCGGATCATCCAGGCCCGGTGCAGCGCGATCTGCCGGGTCCATGCCAGGTAGAGGGCGATGCCGGTAACACCCAGCCAGGCCAATGCCAGCAGACCAAAGCCCGCGCCTGCCACCGGCCGGTCGGGCACCGCTGTGATCGCCAGGGCGCCGCCGGACAAGCCGCCGATCAGAATCGCGGCGACATAAATCCAACCGGTCATCCGGTGCAGGCTCGGACGTCTGACCCGCAGAGCCGGCAGGAACTGCGGGACCGCGACCGCGAGAGCGACCGAGGCGGCAATCACATGGGCCATGAACACGCCACGGTTGGTATCTGCGTTGGCCAGCAACACCGGGAATGCGGTCTCGATCCCCAAGGGGATGAACCGGAACGAAACCAGCGCGACGACAAGGCTGGAAGTGGCGATCACCAGAAACGGAACTCTGACGCCCGGCATAGCGGCCCCCCGAACTAGACACTGTCAAGATAACATCAGGATACGCCCAATCTTGACGCTGTCAAGTTTCGTGATATTGATATGGAATGACCAAGACTCCCCCCAGAAAACCCCACCATCACGGGAACTTGCGCGCCGCGCTGATCCAGTCGGGTTTGGAAATCCTGGCCGAATCGGGTCTGTCCCGGTTGACGCTGCGCGCCTGCGCGGCGCGGGTCGGTGTGTCACATTCGGCGCCGGCACATCATTTTGGCGGCCTGCCGGGATTGTTGACCGCGATTGCCGGGCGCGGGTTCGAGATTTTTGCCGACACCATGAAGGCAGCCCGACGCGCCGCCGATCCGGCGCCGCGCGCGCAGGTTATCGCCATTTGCCGGGGCTACATGGACTTTGCCGAAGCCCATCCGGCGCTCTTTACGCTGATGTTCAACACACCCGCGCGGCTGGCCCCCAACGATGCCTTTATCGCGGCTGCGGATGCTGCCTATGACGTTCTGGCCGAGACTTGCGCCCCGCTCGCACCGGTGACGGATGACCCGCGCAGCACCGAGATGATGGTCTGGTCGCTGGTGCACGGGCTGGCAAGCCTGCTGCAAGGCGGTCGTTTCAAACCCGAGAGTGACCGCATGGACATGCCCGATTTCGAAGCGATTCTGCCCCCCCTGCCCCTGCGCGATGCCCCTTGAGGCCGGTGCGCCGGGTCATCCGGCTGGAGTGATTGATGTTGATCTCATGCGTGTCG
>JBFHMM010000068.1:0-16689 GCA_041594355.1 Paracoccaceae bacterium
CGACAATCTGTTTGGAAATATTCATACCCAAACCGGTTCCGCCCACTTTACGCTGGTCTGTCGAATCGACTTGGCTGAATTTGTCAAACACCTTGTCGCGGGCGTTTTCAGGAATACCCGCACCTTCGTCTTTGACAAAAATGCGGACCTTTTCGCCGACCACCCGATAGGACACGGTGACTTTGCCATTCTCGTTCGAAAACTTCAGTGCGTTCGAAATGATGTTGGCCATCACCTGCATCAGCCGGCCCTCGTCCCCCTTGATGTAGACCGGGTCGGTTTCATCCAGTTCCGTCAGGATCTCTACGCCGAGCGATCCGGCATACCCAAGGCTGGATTCAACCGCGTCCTTCACCAGCATGCGCACATCGACGACCTCGAAATTATAGACCATCTCGCCTGCTTCGATTTTCTGCAGGTCCAGGATATCATTGATCAGGTTGGCCAACCGGGCACTGTTCTTGCCGGCGATGTCCAGCAGCGCTTTCATCTGCTCGGGCACCTGCCCCAGCACGCCAGTCGTTATCAGGTCCAGCGAACCCTTGATCGACGTCAGAGGAGTGCGCAATTCGTGGCTGACAGTGGACACGAACTGCGATTTCGCCACATAGGCGGCTTTGGTACGTTCGTGTTCGGCCCGCAGAATCTGCAGTTGCCGCAAGTTCTTGCGGTAGAGGCGCAAGAAGACATACGAGCAATCAATGATGAAGTAGAGCACAAAAACGACGGTGAAAAAGTGCAGCCACAGCTCTGAACTCAGAGGCGGACGGACCCGCCAGATATCCATCAGAACGATGGTGAAAAACGTCACACCATAGATGGTCAGCCGCACGGCCAGCACTGGCACAAGCTGATGATTGTTCATCGCCGCGAACAGGGCGGCGGCGAAGAGGAAGAACAATGGCGTGAAATGACCGCCGATGCTCTGCTGCGTGGCAACCACAAAGACAAAGACGCAAATCGCCAGCGAACTCAGCACCGTGTTGACCAGAATCCAGGCAAGGAACCGTCTGGCCGTCGCCAGATCATAGGGTCCGCGGCGCTTAACCCGACGGGCAATCACCAAGTCCACGAGTTCGGTGAACAGAACCGCGCCGTAGCAGCCGAACGATTTGCCGGGATCGAAATAGAACGAGGTCAGGATCGTCGCGGCAAGAAAGATCGCCTGACGCTGCCAGATCAATTTGGTCGAGATGATATAATAGTCGCGGATCTGCTGCTCTAGCTGCGCCGCACGGGATGGGGTGGTGTTGTCAATAAAAATATCTTCAGTAAGTTCCATGACGTTCTGCCACCCGATGTTCGATTTCCTCCCGATCCGTGATATCTGGTCAATTTGGTGAATTTTTGCGCCTAATCGGGTCTTTATGAGGCCGATGGAGCGAACTCTTCACGCCTACGCACGCGACGCGGCCCGCCGATCAGGGCGGGCCGATCCAACTCACGAATGGCTGAGTACCGATCAGTGGCTGCGTAGCGAAGGCTCTTCGCGGAACAGATCGCGCAGCACGGATTCGAATGCACGCCGGTTGACCTGAGCCTGTTCGCGGCCGCCAACTTGACCGTTCAACACCCGGCTCGACACAGTCTTCAACTCTTCCGAGACTGCTTCTTTGGCCTCGACGCTCTCAATCGCCTTGTAAAGCGACATCAATGCGCCGGACTTCGAGAGCGAGCGCATCGGCACCCGTTCCCCCATCACGATGCCAACGGTCGTATTGGCCTGACGCTGCGCCTGCAGCGTTTCGACCAGCTGATTCAGCATGATCTCATCCGGTAGATCCTGCGCCTGTGCGCGTCCGTGAACGATGCTCAGGAAAACGCCGTTGCCACGGTAGGACAGGATATCTCCCGTTTTTTTCGTCACCTCGGAAATACCGTTTGCAACATCCTTCAACGTGCGCCGAAAATCGGCAGACGACATTCGTGCGTGGTGCTGTTCCGCATGGTGTAGCTTGTAGGCAGTGGCATAGGTGTTGAACAAGCGACCTTGCGATAACTGCATGATATAGTTGTCAAATTCTGCGTAGCGCAACAACCTGCCTACGCCTTCTATCGTGACCGGATCGTCAAGATTGAACTGCTGGTTTGCGGCCAGTTCCTGCTGCAGTTTTCGGGCCGTCTCGGCACTATCACTAGCACGCTTGTGCTCCTTCACGATCCGCTGCGCCGCCGCCATGCGGCTGCGCAGCTCTAGGAAATCGAAGGGTTTCGTCACATAGTCGGTTGCCCCCGCAAGAAACGCCTGATCGACATATTTGCGATCGGACATCGCCGTCAGCATGATGATCGGCGTGTCCTCGTATTCAGGGCATCTGCGCACTTCTTCGCACAGGGTGATCCCGTTCATCTGCGGCATCTGGATGTCCAGAAGAATACAGTCGAACGGATCGTTCTGGCGGTCGATCAGCTTTAGCGCCGCCACCCCGGAATTCGCGATCGACACTTCGAAACTGTCGAATGCGGTTAATGCAGTTTTCAGAAGTTCCAGAATGCTGGGCTCGTCATCGACGGCCAGAACACGTAGTTTTCTGGTTGGCTTGGCCCGTCCGGCCAGCTTTTCCTGGAATGCGTTTGATGTTTTGCGGTCAGGATCAGACATTTTTTACGCCCATATTGGTCGGCTATAGTTAACAAGTATCAACCAAGTTGGCCGACAAAGAGGCGCGAAACAGACTAAAATAGGGCCTTGTTTTGGGCATGTCTGCCTTTTTTTATACTGTGTCCTGCGCTGCCGGAACCTGGAAGTGAATATCGCCACGTTTTCGACGGTTTTCTGCGGATTTCGTCCGCAAACAGGATCCAATCGCCGCTGCGGCGCAGCATTGGTAACCATCGGGCCAACGCAGCCCGATTCGGCGATCGTGCGCGGTACTTGATGCTGCAAAAAGAGGGAGTGAAAGGAGCAACGGTTTCAACGGAACTTGCCGTCTTGCCGCCACAAACGTTAACTGTCGGAACGATAGATCCCGGCCCAAACCGACAGGACTTCTGACGCTGTCTCAGTGGGGATCACTGCAATCAGGCGGCGGCGGCCATCCGCGGCGACAACCAAGCTAACGTCTTCGGGCAGAGGCACAACTGCACATTCCGGCCGGGCCGGCGCGACTCTTGACGACTTGGTCAACCCATAGCCGGTCTCGCTGAGCCCAATCAGATGATCGGCCAACTCGGAGTCGCCGCCGGTTCTGTTGTCTTGCGCCCCGCACCGGGTCCAGCCATGGCAAAACGGCTTGACCTGATCGACAAACGCATCAAGCCGGTCCGCATCTCCACCGTTTTCTGACAAGCCGGCGGCGGCGGCCAGATGGCTCGCCGAGCAACTGACGCCGGAATGCCCGATCTCTAGCGCACGCCCCGAAGTTCGAATGCGTAGTATGGTTGCTGTCGCCGCAAGGTTACGGAGACCCTGTACAAACACCCGCGCAGCTGCGGGCGGGTCGGATGGCACTTCGGTCGCGACGTTCCCCTCGCACTCCAATGCAAACAGGCGCCGGTTTGACACCACAAGGCGGGCCAGCGGACGATCAGAATCATAAACCGTCAGATAACGGGGCAAAACGGTTTCGTCGATTTCCCGAAGGATCAGGCGCAACGCCGCGGACACCGGATCACCGCCGCAGTTTCCCGCTTTGTCATGCGCTGCCTCTGCCCCGACCAAGACGAACCGATGCACCAGATCACCCAGGCGCGAAAGGCCCCCCGATGTCTCAAGCACGTTTGTCATCTCAGCCCGTCCCATCACTGACCGTCCGAAATTATGTTCAGAACCCGACGCGCGGCGGCAATCGCCCCCTCTGCGTCCATGGCGCTGTCACACAGACAGCACAGAACATCCGCTTGCTCCCCTGTGGATCGAACATAAATCCGAACCTCATCCGGTGTCAGCACGACCGCCTCGGTCGGGATCTCTCCCGTTTCGCCAAAAACACGCTGCATCACCGTTTCGCCCGCAGTGTTGGACAATAGGCTTGCGGCCTGCGTGCAGAGTTCATCCAGCTGTTCCTGCGGGCGCGACCTGGCGCTACTGGCCCGCAGGACCAGACGAGCATTCAGATCTCCGAACGCGACCAAGGAACATCCCGGAACAGCGGAGCGCAAGCCGTCGAGATGGGCGGAAATACTCATTCCCGCCCTCCCTGACTGGCCTTGGCTCGCGCCGATCTATGACTTTGCTCAGTCAACATCCAACATATCCTTGACCGCCGGGACCACGTCGCTGACCGCAGACGCTGGCAAACGGGTGCGCACCCGCTCCGCCCGATTGCGGCGCACCCGCTTTGGCGTGATGCGCAGCTCTGATGGATCCGGGGCGTCCGTTGCGAGATTCGATGCGGCCCCCTGCGCGACAGGGGCGGGCTCGACCGACAGCAGCGCGGGTGCTTCGCGCATCGCTACGGCAAGCCCGTACTCCGGCTCCGCCTCCCGGTCAGCCAGTTCCGATGGAGACAGCAGCATCTCAATCAGATGCTCGGTAAACGCCCCTGCTCCACTTTGTTCCCATTTGTCGCTATCTTCGCCTGCATTCAGCGCCTGTGTCAGCGAAATCGGATAGACCGCCTGAAACCGGCCCGCTGTTTCGGCCCGGACGCGGGCCATTACACGAGACCGGTCACGGTCCGTTTGCAGCTTGTCGAATTGCGTAACCAAAAGCAGGTTGTCGCCATTGGTCTTTTCAATGACCTGTTCCCAAGTGGCGGCTTCGGACTGCCGCCAAGCCTGAGTTGCATGGGTGCACCAGACAACACAATCGGCTTCATCGATAACCCCCTGCCAAACCAGTGCTGACATATTAGGGTCCGAGATTCCCGGCATGTCGATCAAATCGCACAGCTGCAACGCGTCCGATTTCATAAACAGGCGGATCATCCGGGTATCTTCCAAAGGCACCTGGTCCAGCGTCTCAACGTCGATCAGGCTGCGGCTTCCATCGATTCCTACGCGATAGGCCGCCCGATCCCCGTAGGAAATCCAGACAGGCGGCAGCCGCGTCGCAGTGATCCGCACCGGCAACGGGTCGGCCCCCAGCAACATATTTGACAGCGTGCTCTTTCCAGCGCTGAACTCACCCATCAGGGCCAGACGTGGTTTGCGCGGCGGTGCGACGGCCTTGGATGATCCAGATGTACCCACGTTTTCAATGCTTGCATCCGTGAAATCGCTGCTCATTTCCATCCGGCCTCTCCTTATACGTCCTCGGTTGTCAGTTCAGACAACCCGGTTACCAGATCCTGCAGCCTGTTCTGGCGGTCGACTTCGTCACGACCGATAAACAGTTCCTGAACATCGCCGCCGCTGTGGTTGCGCAGTTCAAGCAGAATGTCTTTTTGTTCTTCGAAAAAATCACTCAAGGCGGTGCGTGTGTCTCGAAATACCGCTTCGGTTTGGACCGTCTTCAGCTGGTGCATGAAGTCCTCTGTCTCGGCACTGATCAGCTTGTGAAACCGGTTCGCGAAGGCTTTGTAGCCGCGCGTGCGCCGCCACCACGACACCCACCAGCCGTCGCGGAAATCCAGCGCGATGGTCTGCCCGAGCGCCACCGGCGAAGGAATCTGCGGGACGGAGGGAACCGCGATCTGGATACCTTCGACTGCGGGTCCAAAGGCCCGGCAGTACAGTTCGGCAACATCGCCGACGGCGGTTTCGAAATGATACGTCGCGACTGATTGCGCCCGGGTTCCGAACACCGTGTAGGCAGAGCGCAGAAGCATCCTCAATCCAGTCGGGCTGTACTCCCAGACATCGCTCTCGCCGTACCGTTCCAGATGCCCAATCAGCGAATGTGTGGCGCGCTCGACAAAGTTGGCATGCGCCCGGTCGGCCCGCTGCTGGTAGCTTGCCACAACCTCGGCAAACGCCTCGTCCAACGCCGCCAAGTTGCGCTCCGCGATCGCGTCGAACTCGCGTTTTACCTCGTACATCGACAAGGAATTGTGGTGCGCTGCACCACCAATGGCGATAGTGTCGGCAGCATGCAGACTGCCCGCGATTGTCACCGCTGAACTGGCGATCTTGTGCAGTTGCCGTTTCCCCTGGGTTTCGACGATCCGCCCGGACAAGGCCCGGAACAGGGCCGGCAACCCCGACAACTCCCACACCATATTGGTCGAAGACTGGTCGGCAACCTGCGGCGTCAAAGTCGATTCCGCCCAGCTCAGCAGAGTTTTGGTGCTGAACTCCGACATTTCCTCCAGCTGGCCGGACAACACCTTGTTGGCCCAGTAGGCGCTGCCGAAGACGATCTCGGCGGCTTCCGGGCCATGGTGATCCTTAAGTGTCTGCCGGATCGAGGTTTCGATCTCGGGAATTTGGTTGGCCGGGTCCGGCAGCTCGTCGATCCGGTTGACAAAGATCAGCACATCACGCGCCTTGAGGTTCGAAATGAGCCGGATCAGCCCCATGTCGACCGCGGTCAGCGCCTGATGCGCCGACAGAACCACAACACAGATCTTGCTTTCGCGGATCGCCTGAATGGTGACCTGCTCACGCATCATAAAGGTGTCGTTGACCCCCGGCGTGTCACGCAGACACATGCAAAACGGTACGGTCTGGCTGTTCAGGTACAGATCGGCAGAGCGGGTGATATCGGCAAACCGGCCCTGATCGTCGTCCGAGGGCCCCCTTTCGAAATCGAAATCGTCGCCCAGAACCGTGTAGCGCTCCACCAGGTTCTTGTCAAAAAATCCGTACTCGTGCTCCTGCCCCAACAGCATCTCGAACCGCCGCCCCAACCGCTTGCGCGATTTTTCGCACATGGTTTCAATCTGTTCGCGGATTTTCTGCAACTCGCTGTCTGCGCCGGCACGCCCCGCCAGCTCTCCGATACGACCGCCCTTGGTCAGCAGACGGTCCCATTCTTCTTCGGTCATGAACTTGAACCGCGCACCGATCTCGATCCGCTTCTTCCCGGGGACCAGGTGCAACGATGTCACCACCGACGTCCAGGGGTTCACATCCGACGGCAGCAAATCAGCCCAGCCCGCCATCGCGTTGACCAAAGAGGTTTTCCCGGCCTTGACCTGACCCAGAAATGTCACGCTGGGTTCGAAATCGGCCAGCGCATTGCGCAGCCTCTCTACCGCTCGTTCCGTACTTTCGCCCGCCAGATCGGCCAGCTCCTGCAACTTCGCGTCCAGCGAATCCGCCTTCCGCGCCAAATCCTTAAGCGGTTCCATACCGGATTGCAGGTTTGTCGGTCGGGCGAGGGCCCGTATTTCGGTGGCAGGATCGATGTCGACTTCGATGTTCATGACTTACCTGGAGTTCTGATACGTCTTCGCTGGAGGGCAGTTCTTGGCGCTCGCGATACGGAACTGGCCATGATCGACACCCCGGCGATGATTTTCGCGTTGGAATGTGTTCTTAATTTGGCTAGGCTCGGGCAATCGTTCACCAAATGGACACACTTCATTTGTCGTCCAGCTGCGCCAGTTCCTTTTTCAGTTGCAACAACAGGGTCACTGCATCAGCAGCAGCGTCTTCACCCTTTTCCAGCTGAAACAACAGCATCATTTCCGCACTTTCTTCCGCGTCCTCCTGCACCTCGCGCACAGTCGGATTGTCAGGATCGGCACCGTTTAGCACATCCATCAGGGCATTGGCGGTTTCAACACAACGGGCCAGAACCGCATTCGGGTCAGGCTCGCTTTGGCCGGACATTGTTGCGAGCAACACGTCGGCGCGCGATTGCAGCAAGTCCAGCGCATCGGACAGGTGATCCGATGGCGGGCGATCACTGTTTCGTGCTTTGGTTCCATCGTCCTGAATGCGGGTCTTGCGGCGTGGGTCTGGCACCACCGGCATCGGCGCGATTTCCGGCGCGAACCGGCTCAGCAGCATGTCAGCACGGTCCATGTCCGCAGCCCGGCCGATTTCGACCTGGCGCAGAACGCTGTCCAGCAGCTCCTTGCCTCCGCTGGATTTCCAGAGCCTCGGATCGGCGACCGCGCCCGCCGAACGCGCGGCGATCGCCTGAATCGTTGCAAGCGGATATAGCCCCAGAAACTCCTCTGCTACCAGATCTTCGAGCGCTTTGATCCTGTCCACCAGCGTTCCGCGCATCATCTGCTGGTCTGCCATGGTCAGAACCAGGAAACTGCGGTCCTTGATTTCGTCCGGAACCGAAGCCCACAGTTCCTGCTCGGCGTCATCGAATTCGGGAGTGCACCACAACACGATGTCGGCCCATTGAACCACCCAGTTCACGATAGATTTCTGATAGCCAAAGTTGCCGGTCAGATCGACCTCGACGAAATTCTGGCGCTTCAGATCAGGATCCGGCAATTCCTGGCGGGCCCGAACGGTGCCTTCCGGGATCGGCCCTTCGCCCAGGGTACCGGGACGACGCTCCATGGACCCGTCTTCGATCTCGAATACCACGCGCGTCTCCGGGCCGCCGGCTATCTCGATGACCGGGATCGACTTCTTGCGCGGAATGACCTCTTCGCCCGCCAACATGTTGACCAAGGTGGACTTGCCACTGCCAGGCAGCCCCATGATCACCACCTGAACCGGTTTGCGCAGATGGGACAGCAATTGCCGCCCCCAATCCAGCATATGCGGCGGCAGCTTGCCCGCGCCCAGCGCATATTCCAGCCGGTCGGCGATCGGAAGAGCGATCTTGGCCAGGCTCATGCGGACCTCCCTGCTTTGGCGCGGTACATCAGCATCTGTCGTCTCTTGTTGCCGCTCACCATGACCGTCAGGGACTCGCGGGCCCTGGGCATTGGTACCGGCCTTGCCAACGGCACCGGCGACATCTGCCTCTCCCGGGCAGCTTGGATACCGTGGTGGTTCACCTTAATCACGCACAACGACACGTTGTCCTGGTCGGGGTCGTCCAAATTCGCCAGAGCAGCCAGCAGACGGCCGCTGATTTCGCTGCTGGTGAGGTCAGCGTAGGATTGGATGATGCCCTCGATTTCTTCTTCCTCAAGAAACAGCAGCCCGTCGCTGGCGGCGACAACAATATCATTCGCCTGCAACGACACCGGCTCCGCCGGGCAGTCGATCAGGGCGATTTCATGCCCGAACAAAACCGATGTCAGGCAATTCCGGTCGGGGTGGTTCAACGCCTCTTCAGTCGCTATCAAACCGCGACTGGCCAAATAGTCTATCTGGGGTGTCAGGGAATGATCGGCATTCAAACGCTGCAATCGCCCGTCTCGGAACAGGAACAGCGGCGAATCCCCGACCGAGATCCAATACAGTCGGTTGCCCAGGAAAACCGGTGCAACCAGCGTTGCGCCCATGCCATGGGATCGTGGGTGCGAAGCGACGTGATGCCCCACGCAATCGTTGGCGTCGAATGCCGCGTCGTGCAGCACCTGAGCGATGTTGCGTTCCAGAAAATCGGGGTCTGCCACCCGAAGCTTGAGTTCCCTGAACACTTCGGTGACGACGATGCCGCTGGCAATATCGCCAGCCGCATGGCCCCCCATGCCGTCCGCCAGCACAGCAAAGCCGACACCCACGCCCACTGGAAAGTCCGCAGCGATCGCGTCTTCCTGTGTCTCGCGCTGGCCCTGGCTGAGCGCCGAGGCGGCATCGTAATGGAACTCAACCGGCGGATGCATGTCTTTGTTCGCCGTCCCGTGCCTGGTCCCAGTCGAAATCGGCTCCACACAGACCAATGAAACGCAGGGTGGTTTCGCCTAGCCGGATCAGGTTTCCCGACTGCAATTCTTCGGTGCTTAGGACCGGGCGGTCATTCAGACGCACCAGGTTCGCCTTGCCGCCATGGCCCAGGAAAAACCGGCGCTGCTCCGGGTCATAGGCAATTGCCGCATGGTTTTCCCGCGAGATGCTGTTGTCGCCAAAGTCCAGCCGCACAGCCTGCCCCTGGCCGCGCCCGATCTGCGCAACACCGGCGTGCAGCGAAAACGCGCTACCCCGGCCAGGTCCGGCCACAACGACCAACCAACCAACCGGAAAGCTGGGCTGCGGCAGGGCGCCTTCAGCCTCGGGAGCAAAGGCATTTTCCGGCTCGTTCAAAGCGTGGCGAGTTGCGGCGGGCACAAAAGGGTCACCGGGGCCATCCTGCACCGAATTGAACCCCAGCAATCGGGTTTTGACCCGACCAGCACGGCGCGACCCACGTCCCGCTGCCGGCGCAGGAACTTCTACAGGCATGTCGCTTTGGCGACGCGCCACCCCAGATACCGCCCCGGCAGACGCTGGTGCCGTACCAGTGTCGAAGGCTTCCGGAGCTTGCGGTGTGGCGAGAGGCTGCCTTTGTCGCTCTGCCGCATTGGACGGCTCCAGTATCAGCGGATCAGCCGAACGTGCGGATGGCGGCGTGCTCGGACGCGGGTCGACGGCGGATTGCCGAACTGCGCCGCGTTCCCGTTCCGGTACAAAGCTCTCGAAATGATCGGGTTGCGGTTCATCCGGCATGTCCGATTCTAACCATACGTCGTCTTCGACGGCTGCAGCCAGGTCGGCGGTTCCCGAATTGGCTTCACCTCCGAGGTCCATCGGCACTTCCGATTCCGAAACGGCATCCTCCGTTTCCAAGGCAGGCTCTTCTTCTAGGTCATCCAGAAACGCGTTACGCGACGCGGGGGAAAACGCCCCACGCGCATCGGGCGCATCATCTTCGGATTCGGTGAAAAAGTTCCGGTCGGTCGGGCCCAAGTCGCCCGATCCAAATGCCATCGATTGCTCGGCTGCTGGCTCGGGCGGGACTTGCGCTGAAGGAGTTGCAAGGGGCGCCACTTCGGGCGCTGACACATGCGTATCGGAATCACCTGCTTGTTCAGCGGTCGCGCCTTCCGGAGCATTGCGCTTCTTCTCGTTAATGATGTCGCGGATGAATCTCATGCGGTTTCTCCGTCCTTCAATGGGCTGTCGCCGTAGACCCACGGCGCGGGGCGAACCGCCCCATGAACCTGGCAATGACGCTGCGTGGCGCAGCTTGTGCAGTGTCTTTCTTTTCCCGAGCGGCCTGCGCTGCTTGCGCGGCCTTTCGGGCTGCTTTCAACGCCCGGTCCTGTTCTTTTTGCCAGGCATCGACGTCTGAAATCGGATTGCCAAAGATATCTACAGGTTGCGACGGATGCTCCGCCTCCGCAGACTTGGGAAATTGCCGCGAAAGCACGTGTCGTGGGCGAGTTTCGGCGACGGTCGGCTTACCGGGCTGCAGGTCGAAGTTGGTGTCCTGAACCAGGCGTGAAATCACTCGGTTCAGATCGGTCCCCAGTTCAAGCTCGGGTTCGGGCGCGGCAACCGGCACGGCGTCCAGTATCTCCAGCCAGGCTTCCGCGCATTGGATACGGTCTTCCTGCAGAACGGCAAGCGCCTTGTCGATGGCTTCGAGGAACCCCTTGTCATAACCCCAATCGCCAAGCGCCAACGGGTGATAAGGGTCGGGGTTGTGGGCGGCAATCGCGGCCAGCCGTTCCTGGCTCTGCGGCGGTGCATCACCGGTCACCAGGTGATAGAATGTCGCCCCGAGCGAGTAGAGATCGCTGGATGCATACTGGGTCAAATCGGCCAGGTAAAACTCGTGCGGCGAGTACCCGTCCTTGACGGCCAGCAGCGCCGACAGTGCGCGGTTCTCCCTGCCCGCATGTTCCCGGGCCGCGCCAAAGTCGATCAGGGTCAGGTTGCCCTGCCGGTCCAGCAGGAAATTGTCCGGCGAGATGTCGCGGTGCAGAATGCCCAACCCGTGAAGATAGCTGACCGATTCCAGTGCTGTGCGCAGCAATTTGCGGATCACCCGCGGCGTCAGCCGCTCGGGGTGATCTTCGAGCACAGTCAGCAGATCGTCGCCCTCGACATAATCCAACGCCATGTAGGCTGAGTTGTTTTCCTCGAACACCTGATGCACGCCAACGATATTGGGATGGTCCAGCTTTGCCAGCCGCCGTGCCTCGCGCAAAAAATGCCGCTTGATCGAAGAGAACTGGCTTGCCTGGTCCGCTGACCGCGCTTGCACCTTGCCTCCCGCGCGGCAACAGACCGCACCCGGAAAACATTCCTTGATCACCACATGCCGTTCCAGACTGTCGAGCGCGCGGTATGTGATGCCGAAACCACCGCTGACCAGCTTCTCTTCGATCAGATACTGACCGTGCAGCAGCGACGTTCCGGGCTGCAGTTCGTCGTTCTGGATATCGTCCTCTAGAATCAGAGTCTGTTGCATGGCAGTGCAAATCTTTCCTGGCAGCGTGTCGGACGAGAGGGCACTCTCTTCGGTCTGCTTCAGATTGAAAGCCAAATGTGATCAGAAAAAGGCAGGCTTGGGCCAAAGCCGGGGCGACGGGTTAATCCTAGCGGGTTCCAGCCGATGGCCCTAGGACAGTGTCCGCCGCACAGCGTCGGTCCAGGCGGTGTAGCGGGCCGATCGGGTTGCCGCATCCATCCTGGGTTCGAACCGGTGGTCGAGCGCCCATTCCCGTGCAAACGTCTGCTGTTTGGGATACAGTCCAACGGCCATCCCCGCCAGCCACGCCGCGCCCAGCGCGGTTGTCTCCAGCACCTGCGGCCGGTCGACCGGCGCCCCAAGAATGTCGGCAAGAAACTGCATGGTCCAGCCGCTGGCGCACATGCCGCCATCGACCCGCAGCACGGCCTGTCCGGCCTGCCCAATGTCTGCCTGCATCGCTTCCAGCAGATCCCGTGTCTGGAACCCGACGCTTTCGAGCGCCGCTCGCGCCAAATCGTTCGGACCGGTGTTGCGGGTCAATCCATAGATGGCACCGCGGCACTCTGCGTCCCAGTATGGTGCCCCCAGCCCGGTGAAGGCCGGCACAAGAATGACGTTTTCAGAGGGATCTGCCTGCCGCGCCATATCCTGCGTCTGCCCAGCCGTCTCGATCACGCCCAGCCCGTCGCGCAGCCATTGCACCACAGCACCTGCGATGAAAATCGACCCCTCCAGTGCATAGGTCCGCTGACCGTTCAACTGGTAGCCAATTGTCGTCAACAGCCGGTTGGTCGAGGCGACCGGCGTATCTCCCGTGTTGAGCAGCGCGAAACAGCCGGTTCCATATGTGGACTTCATCATGCCCGGCTCGAAACAGGCCTGCCCGACCATTGCCGCCTGCTGGTCCCCCGCCACGCCCCGGATCGGCAGCGCCGCCCCGAGGATCGCCGGGTCACTGGTGCCAAAATCTCCGGCGCAGTCCAGAACCCGCGGCAGCATCGCACGGGGCACACCCAGCAATGCACATATCTCGTCGGACCAGTCGCCGGTGCGGATATCATACAACATAGTGCGCGAGGCATTGGTGGCATCGGTGACATGGCGGGTGCCACCCGTTAGCCGCCAAATCAGAAAACTGTCGACCGTGCCGAACAACAGATCCCCCCGTGCGGCCCGCTCACGCGCACCGTCAACATGGTCCAAAACCCATTTCAGCTTGGTACCCGAGAAATAGGGGTCTGGCAGCAACCCAGTGATCGCCGTGATGCGATCGGTATGACCGGCCTCGCGCAGCGTCTTGCAGAAATCGGCCGTGCGCCGGTCCTGCCAGACAATGGCGTTGTAAAGCGGCTGGCCGGTGTCCCGATCCCACACGACCGTGGTTTCGCGCTGGTTGGTGATGCCGATGGCGGCGATTCCCTCGGTGCCGATGCCGGCCTTGGACATCACGCCCCGGCAGGTGTCCACCGTGGTGCGCCACAGGTCCTCTGGGTCGTGCTCGACCCATCCCGAGGCCGGGAAATGCTGTGCGAACTCCTGCTGGTTGATACCTGCGACCTGCATGGCAGCGTCAAACAGGATCGCCCGGCTGGATGTTGTGCCCTGATCAATGGCCAGAATATGCCCCGCGCCCATGGCTCAGACCTTCCAGAAACAGAACACGCCCCAGGCCAGCGACACCCCAAGCGGCGCCCACAGCGGCTCGCCAAAAAAGCCCAGCCAAGCCAGAAAGATATAGACCGTGCCCAACAGCGTCATAAACAGCCGGTCACCGCGTGTCGTGGTCAGACCCAGCACCCCCTTGCGCTCAGCCCCGCCCGGATACCGGATCTCGATCACCGTCAGCACCGCCATGGCACCAAAGATACCGATGAACACGGCCGCCGTGGCCCCCGTCCAGGCCATCCAGGTGCCGCCAAACAGCGGATCGGTCCAGGAAAATCCCTTGGGCTCGGGTTCCTTGGCAACACTGCCCCAGCCTTGGGTCTGGGCCTGAACCGTCGCGGGCAACAGCAGAAGCGCGGTCAAAAGCGAACGCATCATCACACCCTCCCTAGGGCAAAGCCCTTGGCGATATAGTTACGGACAAAATAGATCACGATGGCGCCAGGGATAATGGTCAGCGTCCCGGCGGCGGCCAAGAGGCCCAGTTCGTACCCTGCCGAAGAGGCGGTGCGGGTCATCACGGCTGCGATCGGCTTGGCCTCGACCGCCGTCAGTGTCTTGGCCAGCAACAATTCCACCCACGAAAACATAAAGCAGAAAAAAGCCGTAACCCCGACGCCCGCCTTGATCGAGGGAAGAAAGATCCGCGTAAAGAAGGCCGGGAAGGAATAGCCATCCACATAAGCGGTCTCGTCCAACTCCTTGGGCACGCCCGACATGAATCCTTCGAGAATCCAGACAGCCAGCGGGATGTTGAACAGGCAATGCGCCAGCGCCACGGCAAGATATGTGTCGAACAGTCCCACCGCCGAATACAGCTGAAAGAACGGCAAGGCAAAGACGGCGGCAGGTGCCATCCGGTTGGTCAGAAGCCAGAAGAACAAATGCTTGTCGCCCAGGAACCGGTAACGGCTAAAGGCATAGGCCGCCGGAAGCGCCACGCAGACCGAGATCACCGTGTTCAGTGATACATAGATGATCGAGTTGATATAGCCCCAGTACCATGTCGGATCGGTAAAGATCTCCCTGTAGTTGGCCAGGGTAAAGGTCTGCGGGAACAGCGAAAAGCCTGACAGAATCTCGTTGGTGGTCTTAAAGCTCATCGCGACCAGCCAATAGATCGGCAGCAGCAGGAACAGGATATAGAACAGCGGGACAAGATAACGGCGTTGCATCGGCGCGGCCCCTTTATGTGTCGTCTTTGGTCATCAGGGTGTAGAACACCCAGCTGACCAGAAGTGTGATGGCGAAATAGATCAGCGACATCGCCGCCGCCGGACCAAGATCGAATTGCCCCAGCGCGATCTTGACCAGGTCGATGGACAACAGCGTGGTCGAGTTGCCCGGTCCGCCCCCCGTCAGGACAAAGGGTTCGGTATAGATGTTGAAGCTGTCCATGAACCGCAGCAGGATCGCGATAGTCAGCACCTGCTTCATTTTCGGCAACTGGATATAGCGGAACACCGCCCAGTTCGACGCGCCGTCAATGCGCGCGGCCTGATAATAGGCATCGGGGATCGACACCAGTCCGGCATAGCACAATAGCACCACCAGCGACGTCCAGTGCCAGACATCCATCGTGACAATGGTGATCCATGCCGCCAGCGGATTCTGGGTCATGTCATAATCGATACCCAGCGTATGGTTCATGAAATAGCCCAGCAGCCCGATGTCCGGCAGGGTAAAGATGTTCCACATCGCCCCCACCACGTTCCACGGAATCAGCATCGGCAGCGCCATCAGCACCAGACAGACCGGCACCCAGAACCCTTTTCTCGGCATCGACAGAGCGATAACGATGCCCAGCGGCACCTCGATCAGCAGGATCAACCCGGTGAACAGGAACTGCCGGCCCAACGCGGCGTGAAACCGCTCCGACCGCAGGATCTGCTCGAACCAGCCCAGCCCCTCCCAGAAAAACAGGTTATCGCCGAATGTCTCCTGTACCGAGTAATTCACGACGGTCATCATCGGAAACAGCGCGTTGAAGGCGACCAGCAACAGCACCGGCAACACAAAAAACCACGCCTTTTGATTGACGGTTTTCATCGGCCTACCCCCTCGCCTCGGTCGCGAGCCAGCCATCGGCATAAAGCCGGGTCTGCTCTGGCTTGAAATTCAGGTGCACGGTTTCGCCCTGTTCAGGCACGCCGCCTTCGACGATGGCCGCCACACGGGTGTCGCCCACAATGGCCTCGACCACCCCGTACCGGCCGATGTCAGCCGATTTGCGAACCACCCCCTGCATGCCCGATGCTCCCAATGTCACGAATTCCGGCCGGATACCGATCTCGGTCCTGCCGGTCGCGGGCTTCACGATGTCCCCCTCCAGCGGTACGTTCGCACCCTGGAAGAACGCCGCGCCGTCGCGCACATCGCAGGGCAGGATATTCATGCCCGGCGAGCCGATGAAATGGCCGACAAAGGTGTGCGCAGGCCGTTCAAAGAGTTCCTGCGGGGTACCGATCTGTACCACCATGCCCAGATCCATCACCACCACCTGATCGGCAAAGGTCAACGCCTCGGTCTGGTCGTGGGTGACGTAGATCATCGTTGCTTTGATACGCTGGTGCAGCTCCTTCAGCTTCGACCGCAGCTTCCATTTCAGATGCGGGTCGATCACGGTCAGCGGTTCGTCGAACATAACCACGTTCACGTCCTGCCGGACCAACCCCCGCCCCATCGAAATCTTTTGCTTGTTGTCCGGGCTCAGGTTCGCCGCGCGAACGTTCAGCATCGAGGTCACATCCAGCATCTCGGAAATCGCGGTCACCCGCTCTTTCACCAATGCCTCGTCCCGGCCCCGGTTACGCAGGGGAAAGGCCAGGTTGTCGTAAACCGTCATCGTGTCGTAGACCACCGGGAACTGGAACACC
>JBFHMM010000069.1:0-16628 GCA_041594355.1 Paracoccaceae bacterium
AGGGTAAGTGGCGGAGAGACAGGGATTCGAACCCTGGAGACGGTTTCCCGCCTACACACTTTCCAGGCGTGCGCCTTCGACCACTCGGCCACCTCTCCGTCAGGCTCCCATATCAAGACTTTGCACCCGAGCGCAAGGGGGTGCGGCAATGCATGTGGAACTTGCAGAAACGCGCGTCCTAAACGCATGACCGCCGCGACCGGTTCCCAGTTAAACCCGTGTTCAACCGCGTCTTTTTGGCGTTTCAATGAGAGTTAGAATTCATGAACAGACGCGAATTTCTGGGGACATCCGCCATGGCCGCCGCCGCCGCCAGACTGAGCGCCGCGCCGGTTCTGGCGCTGGATGGCAGCATCGGGTTGGCCAGGGCGCGGTATTTCAATTTGGGCGACGTCATGGTCACGGCCTTGTCCGACGGGTTCCTGCCCATCGGTCCCGAATTGATGAACAGCATGTCAGAGGCGGACTTCGGGACGCTGCTGCGCGCCGCCTACATCGACAGCACCACGCATCGCACTGGCGTGAACGCCCTTCTCATGGAGACCGATGGACGCCGGGTACTGGTCGATGCCGGAACCGGAACCGCGATGGGTCCGGGGCTGGGCCATCTGGCACGCAACATGACCGCCCTTGGGATCGACCCTCAGAGTATCGGCACTGTTGTCGCAACCGATCTGCATCCCGATCACATCGGCTGGATCGCGGCGGTGGCGTCAAACCCGTTCGGCGCGGCTGGCGGTTGACCGAAATGACATCGATTTCTGGAGCAATGCGGATATCAAGGCGCGGGCGCCCGAGAGGACTCAGACGTTCTTTGACCTCGCGTAGGCGGCACTGGCGCGGTTCGGCGATCCGGTGTCCGGCGAAACATCGCTGGCGGCCGGGTTGACCACCCTACCCCTGCATGGCCATACTGGCGGCCATATGGGCGTGATGCTGGAAAACGGCGGCGAAGCGCTGCTGATCTGGGGGACATCGTGCATGTTCTGCCGATGCAGTTCGTCCGGCCCGAGATCACCATCGAGTTCGATTTCGATGCCCACGTGGGCAGGGTGATCCGGCCGTCGATCTTGGACAAGGCCGCGGCCGACCGGCTGCGTGTGGCTGGGATGCACATCGGCTTTTTCCGGACATCGGATACGTGAAGCGCGCCGTGCAAAGCTATCACTTTGTTCCGGTCCCCTTTCCTAATGGTTAGGGGTCGCCGGTTCCGGCACTCCCCTCCGGGGGCGTTTCTTCGTGAGGTGCCTCCCCGTCGTCGCCCTCGGCGCTGTCTTCTCCGCGCCGGGCGGTTAGCGCTTCGGGATTGCGCAGCCATATATCCCGCTGGGCAAAGGGTATCTCGATCCCGGCCTCGGTGAATCGCTCCGCGATCGCGTGATTCATATCGGATTTCACCGAGAGCATCCAGTTGACATCGCGCAGGATTGCGCGGATTTCGAAGTCCAGCGAATCCGCGCCAAACCCCTGGAACACGATGCCGGGGGCCGGATTGGCCAGAACCATCGGGTGATCTTCGGCGATTTCGCGCAGGATCTGTTCGACTTTGCGGGTGTCGGTGCCATAGGCCACCCCGACCGGCACAATTACCCGCCCGACCGTGTTGCCGCGGGTATAGTTGGTCACGGTACCGCTGATCAGGTCCGAGTTGGGGACAATCACATCCGTCCGGTCAAATGTTTCGATCCGCGTCGAGCGGACCGAAATATCGCGGACATAGCCCATCATGCCGCCAACCGAGATCCAGTCGCCCTTGGAAATCGGGCGTTCCACCAGCAGGATGATACCGGAGACAAAGTTGGATACGATCGTCTGCAGGCCAAAACCGATCCCAACCGACAGTGCACCGGCAACGATGGCTAGCGACGACAGATTGAGCCCCGCACCGGTCACGGCCAGCAGACCGGCCAGAAAGATCCCGACATAGCCGGTGCCCGACACGATGGCGTTCTGACCGCCGGGATCAATCCCGGTTTTCGGCAGCACGGAATTGCGCAACCCGCTTTGCAGCAACCGCGTCGCCATGTACCCGACCACAAAAATCGCCACCAGCGCGATGAAATTTGTGGGAGAGACCGTTGTGTCACCGACCGTATACCCGGCCAGGAACTTCGACCAGACTTCGGTCAGATCGGCGACGCGCGCGCCCCATACCAGGGCCAGCAACGGCAACGAAAACAGGCCCAGGACAAAGCCGGCCAGAACGGTGAACAGCGAATCCCGTGCGGCCTCCTTGCGGCCCGTGATCCAGGCATAGAGATCGCCCAGGAACCGCTGCAGGATCAGGATGCCGGACACGATCGCAAGGGTCATCACGGCCGGATAGACAAGCGCCTCGGCCATATAGATATAGCCAACCGCCGCCAGAATCGGCGAAACGATCCCCAGAAGAAATGCGCCCCGCCAGATGATTTCGACCAGGCGGCTGAACCCGGCCGCCGTCGCCGGTTGATCTTCGGCATGCGGTTCCACCTGCTTTGGACGCAACCGGATACGTTGCAGCCTAAGCAGGATCAGCGCCGTGCTCAGAATGAAGGGAAAGCTGATGACCGCGCGGGACCCTTCGGAAATATTCTCGATCCGTTCGAAAAGCCCGATCCAGTCATAGGCGACCAGCATCACAGCCAGCAGTTCAACGTGGACATGCAGCTCGACCCGGCGCGCCTCGAATAGTGGCACCAGCTGTTCGTCGGTGCGTTCGGAAAACAACTGACCGGCAATCCAGTTGAACACCAGCAGGATGGCCGCCCATTTTGGAAGCGCCTCGAGCAACAGCAGGCCGCGCAAGCCCAGCATGCCGGTCAGCGAGACCGCCTCAACCAGCGCGAGCGTCCCTGCCAGCGGCAGGAAAATCCGCGCCAAAGAGACCACGAAACTCCAGACACCGGTGCCCCGCTCGCCGAAGTTGCGCATGTAGTCCCCGATCTTTTCCGACCACCGGCCACCGCGAATGATCAGAACCAGACCGATTGCGACAAGCAAACAGATCGCCACCAGATGTTCGCGCACCCGTTCGTGCAGGGTAACGGATCTGACCGATACCTTGGTTTCATTGACCAGGGACCGCCATGCGCTGGTCAGATCATCAATGGCAACGGGCCAATACTCAGGGTTCAGCGGCGACGGCCCGCGCGACAGCAGCTTTCCGGTCTGGCGTTCTCGAATGATTCTGTCGATTTCGCCGATTAGGCCGTTGGCTCGGTTGTGAGCCTCCTCGGAGACCACGCGCGGGACCCGCAGCTCATCCAGCTGCGATTGCAGATGGCTCCGCATTGCGGCGATGTCCGGGGGGTCCTCGCCATCGTTTTCCGGCGGCGGACCCAGAGCGCTGATCTGCGATTCCAGGGTCTTAATCCGAGCACCGTTCTTGTCGCGGGCCTTGGCAAACATCTCGCGGAACTCGACGATCTCCGAGCGCAGCTTTTCCAGCGCCGCATTCGACGCGCGACCGGCATCCACGACCTGCTCGGCGCGTTCGGCGGTATCCAGCCATACTTCGTAATAATCCCGATTCTCGGGATTCAGCTCCGCTACCGCTATTGCTGGCAGCGCCAACAGCACGGCCAACAAAAGCAAACCGGTAAGGCGACGCAGCGCCGTCACGTCAGACGTCCTCGAACACGCCCGGAATGCTGGACGGCGCACGCGTCATCCAGTCCGGCACCGGCAACTCCTTGCCGCGCAGGAAATCAGGGTTGAAGAGTTTCGACTGATACCGCGTCCCATAATCACACAAAACGGTCACGATTGTATGGCCCGGCCCCAGTTCGCGCGCCATGTGGACGGCTCCGGCGATATTGATGGCCGACGACCCGCCCAAGCACAGGCCCTCGTTGTGCAGCAAGTCAAACACATAAGGTAACGCCTCGGCATCCGGGATCTGCCAGGCCATGTCGGGCTTGAAGCCTTCAAGGTTGGCGGTGATCCGTCCCTGCCCGATGCCTTCGGTGATCGAGCTGCCCTCAGCCTTGTGTTCGCCCTTGGTGTAGAAATTGTAGAGCGTCGCCCCCTCAGGGTCCGCCAGACCGATCTTGACCCCCTTGGGTTGCAGGGCTTCGGCAACGCCCGCCAGCGTGCCGCCGGAGCCCACCGCACAAACAAAGCCATCGACCTTGCCGCCGGTCTGCTCCCAGATCTCGGGGCCGGTGGTCTCGACGTGGGCCTGCCGATTGGCAATATTGTCGAACTGGTTGGCCCAGATCGCCCCGTTGGGGTTAGAGGCCGCCAGTTTCTCGGCCAGACGGCCCGAGTAGCGCACGTAGTTATTGGGGTTGCGATACGGTGCCGCCGGGACCTGCACCAGTTCGGCCCCGGCCAGACGGATCATGTCCTTTTTCTCTTCGCTCTGGGTCTCGGGGATGACGATCACCGTCTTGAACCCCATCGAGGCCCCCACCAGCGCCAGGCCGATGCCGGTGTTGCCGGCGGTGCCCTCGACAATCGTACCGCCGGGACGCAGATCGCCACGGGCCAGCGCATCGCGAATGATATAGAGCGCGGCCCGGTCTTTGACCGATTGGCCGGGGTTCATGAATTCGGCCTTGCCGAGAATCTCACAGCCGGTTTCCTCGCTGATTTTCTTCAGCCGGATCAGTGGTGTGTGGCCAATCGCGTCGGCCAGGTCGCGTGCAATGCGCATGGTGCCCCCAGTATTTCCTGTATCTCAGGTGTATCGAAGCCGGGAATGGACCTCAAGCGGAGTCGCAGCGCTCAGACGCCGGCCCGCAGCCGGTCGCGGTGCCGCGCCAGCCACAGCGCCGTCGTCACCAGCGGCATGTCGCGATAGCGATTGCCGTCGATGCCCTCCATCAGCTCCTCGTAGCTAAGGATCCGGCTGCGGATGTCTTCGCCTTCGGAGGCAAGCCCGCCGATGGCCCCGTCTCCCGTTAGTGCGGTCATCCCCACGTAAAGGTGCAGGTACTCGCTGGAACTGCCGGTACTGGAATAGACCTCTCCGGCCTTCTCAAGGGCCTCCAGCGTCAGCCCGGCTTCCTCCATCGCTTCGCGATGGGCTGCCTGTTCCGGGGTTTCGCCGGGGTCCACCAGCCCCGCCACCGGTTCCCAAACCCATGGCGCGCGGTCGCCCGACAGGAAAACCGGGGTGCGGAACTGTTCGGTCAACAGCACGCAGTCGCGCACCGGGTCATAGGGCAGCACGACTGCCGCCTGACCGACGAAAAAAGCTGAACGGTTTATCACCGCGCTCATCGTGCCGTCGTGTCGGCGGAATTGCAGGTCGACCTCTTCCATCGCAAAGAAGTTCAGGTACGCGCGGCGGTGATCGTGGACCACCACGTCGCGGACGATGTCCCGGTCGGGGTCCGCCGGACGCTGTTGCGCCGCCAGCCAGGCTGCGGCGCGCAAGCGGATCGAGGGAAACCGCTGGGCGATCTCCGCCGCGCTCATCCGGCCGTAATAGGACATAACCTCTTCGGCGGCGCGCAGGGTCAGGTCGCCCCATTCCGCCTCCCAGTCCCGCAGGGACCATGGATCTCCCAGCTGCCACACCCCTACTTGCGGAAAAAACACTTGGGCGGCGGCGGCGGTCCCGTCATCCAGACGTATGGGAACATCCCGCAGGTCATAGCCGAACCCGCCCTCATAAAAGACCAGCCGGTCAATATCTGCTTGCTCCAGCCCGCGCACCAGTATCCCCGGCGCCGAACCGTCGGGGTCGGCAGAGATCATCGGGAAACTTTCGCCGCGCACCGCAAAGGCGCCGTGTCCGGGCAAGCTGCCGCTCTGGCGATCGAGCTTGTCCGAAGACCGGCCGAGCACGAGTTCAAGCAATGGCACATGTCGCAATGTGCCGTAGAAAAATAAATCTACCACCTTAGGAATTACCTTTTTATCAGATCCTTAGCCCCAGCGCCGCCAGGCGTATTCAGTCCCCAGACCGACCAGAACCGCACCGATCAGCATGGTCCAGATGATGTTTGGGGCCAGCAGGATCAAGCCATACTCCAATCCGATCTCGAATATCGCAAAAACCGCCTCGAAGGGGCCGTCATATCGGTTGCGCATCGCCAGCCGGAACATTTCATAGCAGCCCTGCACAAAAAGCGCCCAGAACACCATTGCCGCGACCCCGGTCACACCGTTGTTGATGGCCGAGGTGATTCCGCGCCCTGCCCGGCGGCCCATGACCGTCCAGCCGACGATCGCGCCAATCGCCATGTTGACATAGGTGAAATACCCAAAGTCGGTGCCCTCGGGCATCAGCGGCATGACCTGCCCCGACACGATGAAGGCAATCACGACAAGTCCGACGGCGGCAATCAGACGGGAGGCTTCGGGCATTCGGGACCTTTCGATTTTGCGCCGCAAGCCAGCGGGTCAGCGTGTTACGGGTGACGATCAGGACGGACGCGCCACTGTCATCTGGGTAACATCGCAGGTCGCATTGTCAAAGGCCGCGGCGCAGGAGGTCAGGTAGAAATTCCACATCCGGCGGAACCGGTCGTCAAACCCCAGCGCGGCAACCTGATCCCATTTGCCGTTGAACGTGTCATACCACCGCCGCAGGGTCAGGTCATAACTGGGCCCGAACTCGATCGACCGCACAAAGGTCAGCCCGGCCCGGTCGACCTGTTCGCGCAGCAAGCGCGGACAGGGCAGCATGCCGCCTGGAAAGATGTGCTTCTGGATGAAGTCGACGCCGCGCTTGTAGACCTCCCAGCGCCGGTCGGCGACGGTGATGATCTGCAGCGTCGCCCTGGCGCCGGGATTGAGTCGTTCGCGAACGGTGTCGAAATAGACCGGCCAGTACTTCTGGCCCACCGCCTCGAACATCTCGATGCTGGCGACCCCGTCATAGGTGCCCTTTTCGTCGCGATAGTCCTGCAGCTTGAAATCCACGCGCTCGCTTAGCCCTGCCTTTTCAATTCGTTCCCTGGCAAAGCTCAACTGTTCACGGCTGATCGTCAACCCGGTGACGCGCATACCGCGTTGCTGGGCGGCATATTCGGCAAAGCCGCCCCAGCCGCTGCCGATTTCGAGGATATGATCGCCGGGTTTCGCGCCCATCTGGTCGATCATGCTGGCGTATTTGGCGGTCTGCGCCTTTTCCAGGCTTTCCTGCCCGGTGCCGAAAATGGCGCTGGAATAGGTCATCGTGTCGTCCAGCCACAGCTGGTAGAAATCATTGCCCAGATCGTAGTGATGCGCGATGTTCTTGCGCGCCTGCGCCTTGTGGTTGCGTTGCAGCCAGAACCGCATCTTTTCGTAGGCGCGGATCAGCCCCGCGCCAGGAAAACCGTCATAGACCGTCTCGCTGCCCTGATGGACCAGATCCATAAAGGCCATCAGGTCCGGCGTGGTCCACCATTCGTCCAGGTAGGCATCGGAAAATCCCAGATCACCCTCGCGGATCAGCCGCGCGAACAGGTCCGGATTGTGCACCGTTATCTCAGCCACCGCCCCGGGCGCGGCCCCCTCGACGCGAAACACACGGCCATCTGGCAAAGTGATATCCAGCCGGCCACGTTCCATCCGGGCCAGCATATCCATTACCTGCGCAAAGTATCTGGGCAGGCCCTGCTGCCCCTGTGTCGTCGTCAGGATCATCCGCACTCCCCATTGCGCTTATCTGTCACAGGCTAAAACGAGTTGACATTTCTGGCAAGCTCCTGTTGCCGCCCCCCCTTATCCGCGCCAGTCGTGATAAGCGTCCAGGGCCCGTTCGCGGCCTTCTCGCAGCCCGATAACCGGCTGCGGATAGGGCATTTCCGGCGAAAGCGCCCAGTGTTCGGGCACCGCGTCGAAATAGCTGAGCGCCGTTGGCGCGGGTTCGCGATGCCCTTCGGCGATCCATCGCCGAAGATAGGTGCTATCGGGGTCGAATTTCTGCTGCTGGGTCTCGGGATTGAAGATGCGAAAGTAGGGCGAGGCATCGGGGCCGCAGCCCGCCACCCATTGCCAGCCCATCGCGTTGCTGGCCGGATCCCAGTCCGTCAGGTGCTGCTCGAACCAGTCGCGGCCGATCCGCCAGTCTGTTAGCAGGTGCTTGGTCAGATAACTGGCCGCAATCATCCGGGCGCGGTTGTGCATGCGACCAGTCACGTACATCTCGCGCATGGCGGCATCGACAAAGGGCACTCCGGTGCGCCCCTGCTTCCAAGCCGTCACCGGCTTGGTACCGCCATCTGTGTTCCAGCCGAACCCCTGCCACTCCGGCCGCCAGTTTTCGGTCAGGATATGAGGGGTGTGATACATCAGGTGATAAGCGAACTCACGCCAGACCAGCTCCTTGCGAAATGTCTCAGCCCCCGTGGCCCAAACCTCGCCCGCGCGCAGCGCTGCGGCCCAGCACCGGTGCGGGCTGATTTCCCCCAGCGACAGGTAATCCGACAGCCGGGACGTCCCATCGACCGCGAGCAGATCGCGGTTGGCCTTGTACCGCGCCATGGCTTCGTCACAGAAGTCGTCCAGCCGCTGCAACGCTGCGGCCTCTCCGGCCCGCACATGCGCCGCGACCACGCGCGCGCCCCGCCGCATGTCGCGCTGCAGCTGCCAGTCGTCCAGCGCATCGCTGCCGGGCCAGTTCGCCGGCGCGGCGATCCGGTCGGGTGGCGGCAACAGAGCGTCGACCTCGCGCCCCGCCACGGCCCGCCACATCGGCGAAAACACCCTGTAAGCCCCGCCGGACCCGGTCTGAACCGTCCAGGGTTCGAATAGAAGATGGCCGGCGAACGACCGGGCGTCGATCCCCTGTTGCTTGAGATCCGATTTTACGGCGCTGTCCCGCGCCTGCGACACCGGGTCGTAGAGCCGGGTCCAGTAGACGGATCGCACCCCGGTTTCCGCTATCAGCTGCGCTAGCACCTCCCGCGCCGCCCCTCGGCGCAGGATCAACCGGCTGCCCCTTTCACGCAACGCCATATCCAGCGCCCGCACCCCCAAGTCCAGCCGAAATCTCGGCGCTGCGCCCAGCGCCGCCACAGCGTCGTCGTGAATAAACACCGGGATTACCGGCCGCCCCGCCGCACAGGCCGCAGTTAGCGCCGCGTGGTCGGACAGGCGCAGATCCCGCCGGAACCAGACCAGGACAGGCGCGTTTTCAATTTGGCTATTCTTTGTCATCTCGGCAGGAATACGCAGGCCCGGCGTGGTCGGATCACAATACCAGGTCGAGCGCGTCCAGAAGCTGTTCAATCTCGGCCTGCGTGGTGTAATGGGTAAAGCTCAGCCGCAGCACCCCCCGCGCGGGATCGGCCCCCATCGCCTCCAGCACCCGCACGGCATAAAAATCGCCGCCCCCCGCCATGATGCCATGTTCGGCCAGCGCCGCCGCCACCGGTTCCGCCGGCCGGCCCAGCGCCAGCGCCACCGTAGGCGCGCGCTGCTCGGCCCGGGCCGGCCCGATCAGACGCAGATCGTTGCGTGCGGCAACCGCGTCCAGCAGCGGCTGCAGCAGCTCCGTTTCATGCTGTCGCAGCAGCCCATTCACAAAGGCCCCGCGCGCGGTTGCCCCGGCGGTGCCCTCGGCCGGGCCGCCGTGATGATCGCACAGCGCGTCGAAATAATCCGCCATCCCCGCACAGGCCGCGACCTGCGCGTGATCCGGCCCCGCCGGGGTAAAGCGCTTGCCCGGTTCGCCCGCGTTGAAATAATGCCCCTGGTTCGGCAGCAGTTCGCCCAACGCCTTGCGGATCACCATCAGCCCCTGGTGCGGGCCAAAGGTCTTGTAGGCGGAAAACAGATAGATATCCGGCCCCAACTCGCCGACATCTGGAAACCCGTGCGGCGCAAAGGACACACCGTCGACGCAGACAAAAGCCCCGGCGGCATGCGCCATCGCGGTGATCTCGGTCACCGGGTTGATCTCCCCCACGACATTCGAACAATGCGGAAAACAGACCAACCGCACGCTTTCGTCCAGCAGCGGTTCCAGGTCCTCTGGGTGCAGATGTCCCGTCGCCGGGTCGATCTTCCACTCGCGGAGCTCAATCCCTTCATCCGCCAGCCGCCTCCACGGACCCGAATTGGCCTCGTGGTCCTGGTTGGTCACCACGATCGCCTCACCCGGCTGCATCCACTGCCCGAAAGCGCGCGCAAGCACATAGGTATTCTGCGTCGTCGACGGACCAAAGCTGAGCTCTTCCGTCGCCACCCCCAAGAGCGCCGCCATCCGGCGCCGCGCCTCGTTCATTTCCGCGCCCGCCAGCTTGCTGGCCTCGTAGGGCCCATAGGGTTGCACCTTGCGCTGGGTATAAAAGCGCGTCAGACGGTCGATCACCTGCGCGCAGGTATAGGACCCGCCCGCATTTTCGAAAAACGCCTGTCCCCGCAGCGATGGTTCCGAAAACGCCGGAAACTGACTGCGAACAAAATCAATATCCATTGGTGACATGATCCCTCCGACACTTGCTGCCGAATGGATGACGGGCCGCGCCGGTCAGGTCAAGCCCGCCGGCAAAAAGCCGCGCTGTCCGCGCCACCGGCCCTCCCGGTGCGCGGACAGCGGTCAGGTTCAGGCGTTCACGTCGACAACCACGCGGCCCTTGACCTGGCCGTTCAGGATGTCCGCACCCAGTTGCGGCAGATCGGCCAGCGTCGCCGGATGCACCATCGCCTCCAGCTTGTCCATTGGCAGGTCCGAGGCGATCCGTTTCCAGGCCCGGACCCGGCTGTCATAGGGCTGCATGACGGAATCGATACCCAGGAGGTTCACCCCCCGTAACAGGAAAGGGATCACCGTGGCCGGCAGAGCGGCGCCGCCCGCCAGCCCGACCGCCGCAACCGATGCCCCGTATTTCATCTGGCCCAGCACCCGCGCCAGCATGGCCCCGCCCACGGCGTCGACGCAGCCGGCCCAGTTCTCGCTTTCCAGCGGTCGTTTGACCGTCTCATTCAACTCTTCGCGCGGCACGATCCGGGTGGCGCCGAGCGCCGTCAGATAGTCCGCGGTCTCCGGCCGCCCGGTCACCGCGGCGACTTCATAGCCCAGGTTGGCCAGGATCGCGGTTGCGACCGAACCGACGCCGCCCGCCGCACCGGTCACCAGAACCGGCCCGTGGTCCTTCGCCATCCCGTGGTCCTCCAGCGCCATTACCGCCAGCATCGCGGTGAACCCAGCGGTTCCCACGGCCATCGCTGCGCGGGCATTCAGCCCCTCCGGCAGCGGCACCAGCCAGTCCGCCTTGACGTTGGCCTTTTGGCTGTAGCCGCCCCAATGCGCCTCGCCCACGCGCCAGCCGGTCAGCACCACCTGGTCGCCCGGCTTGTATCGGTCATCCGAGGAAGCCTCGACCGTACCGGCGAAATCGATGCCCGGCACATGCGGATACTTGCGCACCAGCCCGCCGCCCGGCCCGATGCACAGCCCGTCCTTGTAGTTGACGGTCGAATATTCGACCGCGACCGTTACATCGCCGTCCGGCAGGTCGTCCGGCGACAGCTCCTGAACCGCCGCACTGGTCTTGCCGCTGTCTGCGTCCTTGTTCACCACAAGTGCCTTGAACATCATTCTCTCCTTGTTTGTCCGGGGCCCGTCCCGGCTTCATCTCTTGTCAAATACTCCCGCCCGAGGCGCCCTGACCCGGCGGCTGGTCGCGGCTGGTCCCGGCTGGTTCCGGCGGCCCGCTGCCACCCTGGCCGCCAGCTTCACGCGCCATCGTCCGGCATGAACGCCAGGTCGGTCACCGGCGCCCTGCTGCCCGTTGCCGTCAGCATCGCATGCGCCTGTCCACGGTGATGGGTCTGGTGGTTGAAAAAAGACGTGACACAGAGAGCCAGCGGCTTTGACATCTCCCGCCCGCTCATCCCCGACCACCAGGTCAGCTCCTGCGCCAGCCTATCGCGGTCCAGGCTATCGGCCCAGGTGCTGATCCGACGGTCCATCTGGCCGCGCGCCTCGGCCCAATCCGCAACGCTCTGCGTGGCCTCATCGCTGCGCTCGCCCGGAACCGACGGCCCCGCGCCGCCATCGAACCGGCTCATCCACAGGCTATCCCCCCACAACAAATGGCTCAGCGTCGCCAGGATCGAGCCAAAGAAAGCCCCCCGGTCCCGGCGCGCCTCTTCTTCCGGCAGAGCAAGAAGAAACTCGGTCCACTGGTTGTTCTGCCACGCGTTGTAGCGTGCCATCGTCCTGCAGTAGCCGGGGTCGATCATCCTTTGGGTCCTTTCACTGGTCACTCACCATCACAGCCAGAACGCCTCGCGCACGATGGCCGGGCGCATCCCGTCCGGCGTTTCCACTTCCAGCCGCGTGCCGGCGTCCCAATGTGTCATACGGATCATACCGATGGAAACATTGGTGCGGAAATCCGGCGACCAGGCCGCCGATGACACCCGCCCGACCGGCTTGCCCGAGGCAAAGACCGGCCAGAACCGGTCGCAGGGCGGCACCGGGTCACCGTCGATGGCCAGCGGCCGGATCTGACGCACCGGACCTTCCTTGGCCACCCGCAGCAGCGCGTCGCGACCGATGCAGCCGATGGCGGTATGGGTGTTGCAGAACCGGCCCAGCCCGCATTCATGCGGTGTATTGTCGTCGGTCATGTCGTTGCCATAGCTCAGCAGCCCGCCTTCGATCCGCTCGATCAGGTTCGGGCAGCCGGCGCGCGCATTCAGATCCTCGCCGGCCTCGAACAGCTTGTGCCACAGAGGCATCCCCAGCTCCGATCCTTCGAGGTAGATCTCGAACCCGCCCTGCTTGGAATACCCCGACCGCGCAATCACCAGGTCGCGGCCCTGAAACTGGTACACGCCAAAGCGGAAAAAGCGGATATTGCGGATGGTTTCACCAAACACCCGCACCATGAGCTCTTCGGCCTTTGGTCCCTGTATCGCCAAGGGTGACACATCCGGCTCATCCACCAGCACATCCATCCGCCAGCCATTGGCGATCCCCTTGACCCAATACAGCAGGTCGCTGTCGGCAATCGATACCCACCACCGATCCTCGGCCAGTTTCACCGCCACAGGATCGTTCAGCATGCCGCCGGTTTCATCGACGATGGGAACATAGAAACACTGGCCCGGCGTCATGCCGCGCAGGTCGCGCGGGGTCAGCATCTGCATCAGACGTCCCGCGTCGGGTCCACGCAGCTCGACCTGACGCTCGCAGGCAACGTCCCAGATCTGCACGTGGGACTTGAGGTGATGGTAATCCGCTTGGACACTATCAAAGACGGTGGGCAGAAGCATGTGATTATAGACCGTGTAGGCCTTGACCCCGGCGGCTTCGACACCATCGGAAAACGGAGTACGCCGCAGGCGGCGCGAAGGTGAGATCAGTGCCATTGCGTCTCTCTCCACAACAATGGAATGGCAGGTGACCGCGTCCCGGCTGGCAGGACGCGGCCCGGTGATGCCTCAGCGTGGTCCGTGCCAGTCGATCTGGCAGATCTCGGCCGAGCGGCCCTCGAAATCCCAGACTCGGCCAAAGGCCCGCACGCGGCCCTTGCTGGCGGTCGCGACGGTGATATCGGGGCCCATCCAGTACTCGGTGTTCTTGATGACGATATCTTCGTCCTTGTTCTTGCCCTCGACCGGGTACACGGTGCCCTGGATTTTGCGGCCCACGGTGATGTGGCGCAGCTTGCCGTCGTTGACGTAGGTCACCGGCTGCCGTTCGGCGCCCAGGAATTCCCCGACCAGCACGCCGAATAGCCCCGTCGTGCCCTTGGCTTGCCCGCTAAAGATCTTCACCAGCCCCTCGTAGGCGGCATAGGAGGCACGGTCGTCGATGAAGACGGCCGCCTTCCAGTTGCCGCGCGACATCATGCCGGGGATCTCGATCAGCAGGCCGATGTTGAGGCCCGAGAGATCCTCATCGCCGTAATGGCCCTCGTCGATACGCACGCCGCCCCAGGTCTGGCAATGCCCCTCGGTCGGCTCGTGTTTGCCAAGGCTGACGACACAGGGGCAGAACACGGTGCAATTGCAGTTCAGCACCAGTTCGCCCTTGATCGCCCAGGGGGTCAGGCCCGGGTCCTTGTGCTCTGCCGCAGGGTGGCGGCTGTCGATCTTGCTGGCGACTTCCAGTTTGTCACTTGCCATGTCAGGGTCTCCTCATCCCACTCCAAACGCGACCAGACCGGCGCCTGCGATCAGCAGCACGCCCAGGGGCCGGGTCACATACCGCCCGATGTAGGGCAGCTTCTCAAAAATCATGATCACGGTGGCCACCGCCATGAAGCCGAGGTTCATCACCCCCCCGACAAAGGCCAGCGCCATCAGCGCCCAACAGCATCCCAGGCAGACCAACCCCAGCCGCAGCCCGTTGCGCCATGCCCCTTCGTCCCAATGGGCCATAAAGAAATTCATCGGCGAGCGGCACTTGCTCAGACAGGCGTCCTTGATCGGCGCAAACTGGTACAGGCCAGCCCCGGCCAGCAGGGTCGCCGACAGAAGCCGCGTGGCGCTCTGGCCCAGAGGGTCCAGCAGGCCCAGGCGCAGGCCGATCAGCTGGGCGCTGGCGGCCAGCACCGAAAAGCCCAGCCAGACCGTCAGATAGCCCGCCACCAGACGCCCCATGCGGATCTGCGTGTTGCGGCCAAGGTCGTCATAGGTCGCCAGTGCGGGCAGAACCGTGGGCGACATCATCGCGGCCGACATCAGCGCCCACATCGCCACCATGCGCATCCAGCCCGTCGCGTCAGGGGTCAGGGTGCACAGGCTGTCCCAGAACGCCGCGCCATAAACGCCGTTCAACTGACGTACCTCGGCTGGTACTGACATGACGTAGAGCACAGCCCAGGTCACGATGATCAGCCCGAACAAACCCAACCAATGCGGGGCCGCCATGGCCCTGATACGCTCAGCGAACATGTGCTCCTCCCCCGGTGTTCTGCGACTCAGCCCTTGCAAATTAAATGTCAGACTTTTAAATGTCTGACAAATAGAAAAGTGCACAGATGAAAATTGATCCCAACAGTTCCGCCGACCTGTCCGCGCAGATTGCTCAAGCCATTCGCGACGCCATCGTCGATGGCAAACTGATCGTGGACGAACGGCTGCCGTCCGAGGCCGAGATGGCCGACCAGTTCAACGTTTCACGCCCAACCGTGCGCGAGGCGCTTAAACGGCTGGCCGCGCAATCGCTGATCCGGACCCAGCGCGGCGCAACCGGCGGCGCTTTTGTGAACCGGCTGAGCTTTCCGGATGCCTATGCGCAGCAGATCACCACATCCACTCTGCTGTTGAGCATGAACGCCGTCAGTTTCGACACCGCCTGCGAGGCGCGGTATGCGCTGGAACGGGCCTGCGCACCGTTGTCGTCCCAGCGCCGCACCGCCGACCACCTTGCGACCATGCGCGCCGAGATCCACCGCCAGCAGCAGCCCGGCCTGACCGACGAGGCGTTCTGCGATTCCGATGTGGCCTTTCATCGGGCGCTGGTGGACGGCGCGCAAAACCCGGTGCTGTCCTATCAGCTGGCGGGCGCGGTCGAAGGCATGCAACCGCTGATGAACATGATCACGTTCACCGCCCGGTCGCGGAACCAGATCGTCTCGCTGCACACCGCGATCGCCGATGCGCTGGAGCGGCGCGAAGCGGCCGCTGTCGACGACACCCTAAAGGAACTGTCGGAATACACCCAGTCACTGGCCCGTGACGTGATGGCCAAACGGGCGCGTTGATACTGAAACGGCGCTTGCAACAGCCATGCGCCCTTGACTATTGCATCCGAGGCCAAGGCTATTCGTTGACCACGCCCAGCACCCGGCCTTCGCGTCCGCGCGCATGGTGGCGGGCGGTGTCAAATCCAAATTCCGCCTTGTCCTCCTGCTCGGGGAACAACGCCAGCAACTCGCGCCGCTGATCTTCGTCCATCGCCGAAACGGTACGGTTCGCGGGATGAAAGCTCTCGGTCTCGATGCCGTCGGCATAGACGATCTCGTGGTCGTCGAACAGCATGTGAAGATAGGTCACCGGCGCGTCGGGCCGCTGTTTCGTGATCGTGCCGTCGTTGCAAAACGCCACTGCCGGCACCACAATCCTTCGCCCGATCCGAACATATTCCGGCCCGCCAGTCTCGGATCAAAACCAGGTGCTGCCGCGACAGCCGCATGTCGCGATTCGGCTGGTTCTCGCCCAGCGCGCCCTTGCGGATCAGGACGGGCCGCAGGTCTGGCCGGATCGCCATGCGCCCCGGCTAAACCGTTGAACTGCCGATCCAGCGGATCGGCTGCGCCCCGTGATCTCGGGTCACCACCCGGTCGCCCGCAACCAGATCTTCTACGGCGACCAGACCGCCCGGTGTCAGGATCCGGGTGCCGGTCACGAAACAGATCACCAGCGAAATCGTGTGCTCGGTGGTGACGACCTGTTCACCACTGCCCGGATTGCCCGGATCCTCGGCAAAGATGCCGTTGAAGATCACGGTCAGGTCCTGCGTCGGGCTAAAGATCGGGTCCAGCTCGAGGCAGTCGATCGACCAGCCCAGCTGGGTTGTGATCAGCACCGGGTCGCCATCGGCGTCAAAGCCCTCGATCTCGAAGCGCGGGAATTCCGCATCGGTCAGCGGCTCGACCCCGATGTCGAGCAGTTCGACGGTCGACAGCACCTGATCGGCGCCACCGAAGTTCTCCGGTCGGTCCAGATCCTCGACTGACCTGTTTGCGCCCAGGCCGATCCCAGAGATCACCGCGCCCCATTCATCATCCAGCGCCTCGCGG
>JBFHMM010000070.1:0-16354 GCA_041594355.1 Paracoccaceae bacterium
AAGCGCCCGGCCTTGAACTTGAGACACGATCACCCTGCCGTGCCTTCGGCGTTCTCGGGATATTCGTGGCACGATATGACCCAGGCAAAAAGGCCGGACGCTGTAGGCAAGGACAGCGCTTGGCCCTGGATGGCTCCGGACGGCTTCGGGGGTGCTGCCTCCGGCCGTCGGCCTCCTCCGGAGTATTGGCGAAGAGATGAAAAGGTGCGCGACCGCAGCGCGCGATTTATCGCGGGCTGCCAGGCCCAACAGGGCGCGGCATCATCAGATGCCGGACTGCCTTGGCGGGAGCCTATTCGTGTTGAGGCAACCGGGCCGAAGGGCCGGAGGTCGTTTCCGAGCGGTGGCCACGATCTGAGTCAGCGCGGATTCCACCATTCCGTCAGTCATCGCAGCCGCAGTCGGTAAACCGCTGGTCCATGCTAACCGCTGGCTGATCACAGCCCGCCTCGCCGACGATCCTGGCCGGTACACCCGCGACGGTCTTGCATGGCGGCACCTCGCTCAGCACCACAGAACCTGCGGCGATGCGCGAGCAATGGCCGATACGGATATTGCCCAGAATCTTGGCCCCGGCCCCGATCAGAACCCCATCCTCGATCTTCGGATGCCGGTCTTCCTCTTCCTTGCCGGTCCCGCCCAGCGTCACCGAATGCAGCATCGACACGTTGTCGCCAACCACCGCCGTTTCCCCGATCACGATGGAGTGGGCATGGTCGATCATGATGCCCTTGCCGATGCGGGCGTTGGGGTGGATATCGACACCGAAGATCTCCGACACCCGCATCTGCACGAAATAGGCCAGGTCGTGCTGGCCGCGCAGCCACAACCAGTGGCCGATGCGGTAAGCCTGCACCGCCTGATACCCCTTGAAGTAGAGAATCGGCTGCACCAGCCGGTGGCACGCCGGGTCGCGTTCGAAGATCGCCACCAGATCAGCGCGGGCGGCTTCGATCAGCGCGGGTGATTCCTGGTAAGCCTGGTCAGCAATTTCCCGCAGGATCACCATCGACATCTCGTTCGACGCCAGCTTGGCCGCAAAACGATACGACAGCGCCTTTTCCAAGGTCTTGTGGTGCAGGATACAGGCGTGAACGAGGCCTCCCATTAGCGGCTCGTTACGGACAGTTTCCAGAGCTTCGTTCGTAATCCGGTCCCAGACGGGATCGACCGCCGAGACCTTTCTGCGCGTTTCAACCATGGCAAAGCTCCCTTCTGTCCGCCTAAGATAGCCATGTAGGGCCTAAAACGCCAAACGCAAACCCTTGATGGATCGCATTCTTATCATGAATGATGCGGAGACCCGTGAGATCGTGGCGCTGATCCGGCAGCGGCTGGCCGAGTTGTCGGCGCAGGATCAGCTTGGTCTGGACGGGCAATCGGTGGTGCAGCTGGACCAGCAATCGGTCGGGCGGCTCAGCCGGATGGACGCGCTGCAAGCGCAGGCGATGGCCAAAGCCCAGCAGGTGCGACGCGCTACCGAGCGCAGGGGATTGCTGGCCGCTCTGGCCCGCGTCGACGAAGGCGAATTCGGCTGGTGCGTGGACTGCGGCGAGGCGATCGCGCCAGAGCGGCTGCACCTGAATCCGGCCAGCACCCGCTGCGTCAGCTGCGCGGCCGGCTGACCGTTCGGTCCACCAGCACCCGCAGCACCAACTCGAAACACTGGCAATAACCGGGGTCGTCAAACCCCGGCTCATCAGCCAGCGGCCGCTTGCGCGCCGCCGACATCAGGCTGCCGTTGCCCCAGAGCGGATGCGCGCGGCCGGTGCGGCGCACATGCGCCTCGGCGCAGTCGGCCTCGCGGATCATGCGCCGGCACAGCAGCCCGCGCAGCGTCTCGGGCACCGCATAGAGCGCCCGGGCGGCGCAGGAGACATCGCCATGCAGAACCGGCCGCATCGCCGCTACGCCCCGATGGCCAGCCCGGCAAACAACCCCGGCCCATAACGCGCCGACAGCTGCGCCACCTCGATCCGGCCCGGCGCGGTAAAGCCGTCGGTCGCCTGCTGGTCCGCCGTATAGGTCCAGTCCGGGCCGGCCACCGTGGCCTCGCGCAGCAGGACCCCGCCTTGAAAGACCCGTAGCAGGTATTGCTCGGTCTCTTCGCCCAACGGCACCTCGGGCAGATCCCAGCTGTCGCCCTCGACCCTGGTCCGGCGGATCCAGCTGAGGCTCAGATCGCCGCTGCCGCCCTCGCTCAGGCGCAAGTGACAGGGCGGATAGGGGCGCAACCCATTGCCGTCAAAGGCCTCGACCCGGTGCACATAGGACGGGTCATCGTAGCCGCGCCTCGCCGGGCCGATCCGGTAGTGCCGTGCGATCCGGCGTTGCGTGCTGGTCAGCTCGATCTGGCCTGGGGCGCCGTTCATCAGCACCACCCAGGACCCGACCGGCCAGACCGGCGGCATCAGCCCGTCACTGCCTGCCTGTCCGCGCAGACGCCCCGACAGCATATAGGTATCCGGCCCGATCAGCTCGGCCCCGGTGAACTGGAACAGCTCCCAGTTGCCGCTGCTCCCATCCCCGATCGCGGCCAGGTTGGCACCGTTCAGCACCGCCGCAGTGTCCCGCGATTCAAGTGCCCCGGTGATCAGCTTGACCTGCAGCGCCTCGCCCCGGTCCCAGCGGCCCGCAGGCGCGGCGTTCAGCGGCGTCTCGGTTACACCGGCCACCGCGCGCGCCGCGATGATGTCGTTCAGCACATAGCCCGCGTCGCTGCCCGAATCGTAGACCGCGACCGAACCGGGCCAGGGCTGCGCCGTAACCGCCAAATGCGGCGCATGCGGCACCTCGTCGCCAGTGATCAGCGGCAGATCCATGAACAGCGGCTGCACCGGCACCGGCGGCGCAAAACCCTTTTGCGCGGGCAGGTCCTCGGGCAGTTCAGAGGGCAAATAGACCCCCGGCTCGATCCGCACTGCCTCGATCAGCTGCAAGCCCGAATGCTCCACCCGGTCGACCCGGTAGAGCGCCGCGCCCTCGCTGCCGTCCCCCGGCAGCCGCACCACATCGCCGGCCCCCAGATGCATCAGCGACGGCGGCAGCGCAAAGCGGGCGCTGTCGCGGGCCACGCGCGCCTCGGTCAGCCAGCGTTCGGCCACCTGGCGGCCCTCGGCCCGCGTCATCGACAGCGCCAGATCACTCTCGGCCACGGCGTGGGTCGCGTCATCGGGCAGCACCGCCTCTTCGGCAATGACCCCGTGATCGCCGCCGGTCTCGACGAATTTTACCCGCACGCGGCCGGTCACCTCCGATTGTGCTTCTCGGGTCTGCTCCAGCAACCCGTCCAGATCTTCGGACACCGCCATCAGGTCGCGGTCGATATCCACTGCCGGGGCGCCATCGCGCATCACAAAGCGTAACAACCCGTCGCGTTCGATCACGTCGAACCCATAGCGCAGCATCAGCGGCTGCAGCGCTTGCCGCGCATCGCCGACCTGTTCGGTGACATAGCCGCGCACGATGCCAAAAAGCTGGGAGGTATCCAGCGCATCCACGCCTGAGCGGCGGCAGATCTCGGTCACGACCGAAGCCAGCGTCCGCGCGCCCACCCGCCCGTTCAGCCAGTGACCGCGCGCATAATTGGCCCCGTCGCTCCATTGCCTGCGGGTATTGGGAAAGGCCGGGAACGGCCGCGCGTCCCAGGCCCAGACATAGGCGTTGTCGAGATCCAGCATCGGCCCGCCATAGACCTCGGACAGCGGGTTGTTCTCGGGCTTCGCCCAATGGCCCAGAACCGCTTGCAGATAGGCCCGTTGGATCAGGTCGTCGCGCCGCCCGTTCGAGAACAGCGGCAGCGCCGATTCCGACGATTTCGGGTCCAGGAACTTGTTGGGCTGATTGGTGCCCTTGTCGATCGCCGCACAGCCCAGCTCGGTGAACCACACCGGCTTCGACCCCGGCACCCAGTCCGTCGCCGCGGCCTGCCGCACGCCCCCGATCCGCTCGTGGTGGGCGTTTTCCCACCAGCCGCGAATGTCCTTGTAACGCCAGACCCAGGGCTCGCCGTGTTCGGTATCGGTAATCGGCGTGCGCCGCTGCGATGCCCGCGCCTCCTCTGAGTGGTAGTACCAGTCAAAGCCCTCGCCCCCCGCGACGTTGCCCTCCAGGTAGGCCGGGTCATGGATCGCGGGCCAGCCGGCCTGCGCATCCAGGTGGTCCTCGCCATCGCGCCAGTCGGACACCGGCATATAGTTGTCTATGCCGATGAAATCGATGGTGTCGTCCGCCCACAGCGGGTCCAGGTGGAAATACCGGTCGCCCGGCGCCGCCGCGGGCTGATAGCCGAAATACTCCGACCAGTCGGCAGCATAGCCGATCCTGACCTCCGGCCCCAACAGCGCGCGCGCCTCTGCCGCCAGATCGCGCATCGCCTGCACGGCGGGGAAGCCGCCCGCGCCCATGATCTGGGTCAGCCCGCGAAACTCCGACCCGATGCAGAACGAATCGACGCCCCCTGCCGCCGCGCAGAGCGCCGCGTAGTGCAGGATGAACCGCCGCAGCCCCCATTCAGCCGGGCCGGTATAGCTGACCACGCCATCGCCGACGATGAAATCCGCCGCCGTGGCGGTGCCGAAAAACGCCGCCACCTCGGCATCCGCCGCCGCCGTCCCATCGGGCGAGCCCGTCTGCCCCGGCGCCACCGACAGGGTGATCCGTCCGCGCCATGGCAGGTGCGGCTGGTCGTCCGCCCCGGTCCAGGGGTCGGTCAGCCCGTTGCCCGCCTGCTGGTCCATCAGCACGAAGGGATAGAACATCACCCGTTGCCCCGAGGCGTTCATATGCCGGATCGCTTCAACCACCGAGGCATCGGCCGGCGTGCCGCCATAGATCGGGCGACCTTCGTCCTCGGCCATCAGCCCGGCGCTGGCGCGGGTCTCGCCCGCCACGGACCAGGGCATGTTGCTGCCCTCATAGGTCTTCTGTTCCACCTTCGGCACCAGATGGCACGACCCGCAGCGCAGGTCGTTGCCGAACCACGACACCACCAGCGAAACCCTGTCGCAGGCGGGCAGTTCCTCGCCCAGCGCCTCCATCGAGGTCTGGAAATCGCTCAGCCCCGAGGGGGAATTCACATTCGCCGTCCAGCGCGACCCGGGCCCGCCGGAGTAATAGACCGGCGTCGTCGCCAGCGCGTATTCACCGGTCCCCGGCATCAACGCGACGCCGCCCACGATCTGCGCCAGATCGGTGTCGTGGTCCGGCGTGCCGGGCTGTTCTGCGCGGATCACCTCAAACGAGAATTGCGGCACCCGGTTGCCAAAGGGTTCCAGCGCCAGATCCTCCATCACCACATAGGCGGTGCCACGATAGGCCGGCACCAGCCCCTCGCCCTCGATAGCCTCCATCGTCGGGTCTGGCGTCTGCCCGGCCGAACCGGTATAGACCCGCAGGTTCAGATCACCCGATGCAACCTCCTCGCCGTCGGCCCAGACGCGGCCCACGGATGCGATCTCTCCCTCGCAGAGCGCAATCGCCAGCGATACCGAGTAGCTGTAGCTGGTGGTCTGCGGCTGGCTCGGCGCCCCCTTGCCGCCGCCGCCGCCGCTGACCGACACGGTTTCCTGAAAATCCGAGGCCCAGATCACCTGCCCGCCGACCCGCATCCGGCCATAGACCCGCGAAATCGGCGCGCCCTCGCCCGCATTCATGATGCGGAAGCGGTCGATCTTGCCGGTTTCCACCGGCTCTGACCCGCTGCCCAGCAGCCGCTGGTCGATGACCCGGCCCAGTGTCGCGCCCACCGCGCGGCCGATCGCCACCGACGACAGCCCGGCAACGGTGCCGCCGACAGATCCGCCAATGGCCGCGCCCGCAGCCGAAAGTAATATCGTCGCCATCAGTGATCCTCCGTCGGAAATTCAAACCGGGCCACGATCCGGCGGGCCCACGCCCGGCTCAGCGGGCTCTCGACCACCCCGTGGCCGCTATAGGCGTGGATGAACGCGGGTGCGTCCCCGCCCCGCGACACGATCCCCAGATGTTTGGCCACCGCCGCCGTCCGCATCCGGAACAGCACGACATCGCCGGGCAGCGGCGTGCCCGCAGGCAATTCCCGCAGGTGCCGCGCCGCCGCTGCCCACAACCGTTCCTCGCGCTGCGGCTCGGACCAGTCCATCGAATAGCCCGGCACCGCCTCGGGCTCGTGGCCGTAACACTCGCGCCAGATTCCCCGGATCAGCCCCAGGCAATCGGCCCCGCCCCCCCGGCACGACGCCTGATGCCGGTACGGTGTGCCCAGCCAGCCGCGCGCGGAAGCCAGAATATCCTCGCTGCGTGGCATCAGCGCAGGCTCCCGCCCGTGTTGGCCGCGCTCGACTTTGGCACCGCCATCACCCAGTCCTCGCCCGGCAGGTCCGGGAAGCCCTGGAAATTGACCAGATTGTTGAACTTCAATCGGCAGGTCTCGAACCGCTTGTCACAGCCCGCCTCCAAACGCACCGTATCGCCGGCGGCAATCTGCGCGCGCAGCGGCTGCCACAGCTCGATCACCCGTGCGCTGTCCTCCAGACGGTCCTGCTTGATCGCCCCCCACAGCCCCTGCGCCGCGCCCGAGGTCACCACCAGCCGGCCGCGCGCAAACCAGCCCGGCGCGAACCCCTCCAGCGTGTCCCAGCGAAACAGCCGCGCCGCATCGACCCCGGCCACCGCCCGCGTCTCGGCATATCCCGGCGTATCCAACGCGAAACGGCAGTCGCCGTCGCCCAGAACGGCGGTGCAGGGCTTCTGGAACAGCCGCCCCAGCGGCCGGTTCAGCGCCCCGGTCAGCCCACGCAACTCCGCGTGGAACGCGCCGCCCGCCCGGCGCAACTCTCCGATAGAGCCGCGAAACTGCAGCCACCGCATGTCCGGGTCGGCCCAGTTCACCAGCCAGGCGCGGATCTCGGCGCCGTCGAACCGGCCCGCCTCGATATCCTCTTCGCGCACCGCTCCGTCGCTGAGCGCGCCAATCGCCTCGGTGTTGTCCACCGACAGCCCCGTGCCCTGCGCCAGCGCCAGCGCCGACAGCCCGGTGTCGGCCTTGAAGGCGATACCCTCGAATTCAAGCGTCCGGTCATGATCGGTGAACCCAAAAGCCACCCCGTCGCTCCGCGTCACCGCCCAAGCGTGGCACAGCGTCGTCAGACCGGTCTCCAGATGCGCGCGAAAACCTGCGTCCATACCCGCCATCAGACCCGCACCTCCACCACCGGCACATTCGGCACGTCACCGGCCTGAAAGCTGGCGACACTGGTCTGGATCCGGTCGGTGTCAAAGCGCACCGGCACGTCGAATTCGAACCCGGCGGTGATCTGCTCCTCTTCCGAGGGCGGATGCACAAATGTGATCAGCCCGGTGGTCACATCCACCTCGTAATCCACCGCATCACGCATCTCGTCCTGCGCCAGGCCAATCCGCACCGAGCCCTGAACCGGTTTGGTGATCGGACGGGCATAGGAAAACGCGCCGGACCGGTAGGTCTTGACCAGCTGGAACGCCACCTTGACTCCGTCTCCCTGGGCAATCACCTGGTCGCGGTAGGTCACTTCCGCCGTGGCCCGGCCGGACTTGTAATCCGACCAGTCCTTCCAGCGGAACCCGTGCATCTGCCCCCGCCGCGCCTCGAAGAACGAAATCAGCGTCTCGATATCGTCCAGCGACCGCATCCCCAACCCGGCGTCATAGCGCCGACGCGAATGCGCCCAGGGCGTGTTGCGTTCCTCGAACCCGTTGGCCAGCGTCACCACATCCGTGCGCCGTTCGGGCCCGCCCACGGACCCGAAACTCAGGCTGGCCGGGAATCTCACCTCGTGAAAAGTCATCGCTCGTCCCCCTTACCGATTGCGCGCGCCGCGACCCAGCGCCCGGCTCATCTGTGCCGCAATTTGGCTCTGGCTACGCTGGAACCCCTGCACATCCGGGGTCGAGATGTTCATCACCACGCTGACCGATCCGCCGCCCGAGGCGCGCACACCCAGCTTACCGTCGGCGCCCCGGCTCAGCGGCATGATCGCCTCCGGCCCGGCCTCGCCCATCAACCCCATGCCGCCGCGCATTGGAAAGGTGACCGGCCCGCTGACCACGCCCCCATTGGCAAAGGGCATCACCCGGCCTTGCGAAAACCCGGCCCCGTCGGCAAAGGGCAGCAGCCCCTGCACGATACTGCCGACCCCCTCCGCCAGCAGCCCGCCAAAGTGGTTGGTCACCGGCTTGATCGCCGCCGAATAAGTGGTCTGGATCATCGACCGCGCCACCGTCTCCAGCGCGTCCGACAGTTTCATGCCGTCAAAGACCACGCCGTCAAAGGCCTTGCGCAATCCCTTGGAAAACCCGCGTTCCAACGTCGCCACATCCTTGCCCGTGGCCGCCAGACCCTCGCGCATCCGGCGCAGCTCGGCGTCGAAACCGGCGGCCATGTTGGCCGCGCCCGACAGGGCATCTTCCAGCCCCTCGGCGCCGTCGCGCAGATCCGAAATACCGTCCCGATCAGTCATCGCACTCTCCTCTTTCACCGGCCCTGGCCCCATCCGGCCAGGCCGCCATAAGCGCATCCAGCCCGCTCCGGTTCAGCGGTGACTGCGCCCCGCCCTGCCCCAGCATCAGCCGCAGCTCGGCCGGGGTCAGCCGCCAGAACTGCTCCGGCGTCAGCCGCAGCCCCTGCATCCCGGCCCGCATCAGCGCGGGCCAATCGAATTGGCTCATGTCTCGCCCGGCACCATAAAGGCCCGCGCCAGCAGCTCTGCCGCCGCCCGCGCCGCCGCCATCGGGCCGCCCTCGATCTCGGCCCGCAGCAGGTCGGACGCCGAAACATCCGCCCCGCCGCCGCGCAATCCGGCCACCACCAGCGCCAGAACGTCACCGCTGGAAAACCCCGCGCCCTCGAACCGGGCCACCAGATCCACCAGCGATCCCGCCTCCAGCCGCTGCTCAAGCTCGGCCAATGCGCCCAGCGTCAGCTTCAGCACCCGGCGCTCCCCGTCGATGACCAGCGCCACCTCTCCCGTCCACGGATTGGCCATGTCGATCACAGCGCCGTAAAGATCAGCGCCCCGGCGCTTGCCAGCGACATCTCGTACGTCGCCTCGCCGTTGTGGCTGCCGGCGTATTCGATCGAGGCCACCTGGAACGCGCCCTCGACGATGCCGAAATCGGGGATGATCACCTGAAAATCCGGTGTCTCGCCGTCAAAGAACAGCTGCCGCGCCCGCTCATCCGTGCCTTCGTCCTTGAACACGCCCGAGCCGGAAATCGCCGCCGATTTCACCCCCGCGCCCGACAGCAGCTCGCGCCAGCCACCCTGGCTTTCCAGGCTGGTCACATCGACGCTTTCGGCGTTGAAACTGACCCGCGTGGCGCGCAGCCCCGCGATGGTTTGAAACTGACCGTCGCCGGTCATGTCCACTTTGACCAACAGGTCCTTGCCGTTTTGAGCACCCATGAGTTCTCTCCAGATTGAATGGCTTAATTGTCTTCCACGCGGGCGCGGAACCTCAGATCGATCCGCCGTACCTGGCCGGCCCGGCCGGTCCGCCGGGCGCTGGCCCGCTCGAACCACAGCCCGACCACCCGGCCCCGGCTCAGCACGAGCGTGCCGTTCAGCAGCGCATCGCCGATCGCCGCCGCGATCGTCTTGGCCCCGGCAAAGCCCTCCGCCTCGCTGACCACCGACACCGTGAACCGGTGCAGCGCGCCTGCGCCGCTGGCGTCCGACCGGTCGCGCACCTCCTCGGGGCCGATGCTGACATAGGTCTCGGGCACCGGGCCGGCCGGCAGAGCGTCGTAAATGGCCCCGCCGATCAGCGCATTCAGCCCCGCATCGCCCGTCAGGTGCTGGTACACCGCCTCCTGCAGGGGGGCCGCCATCGCATAGCTCATGCCGCCACCTCCTCGTCCGCGAAACAGGTCAGATAGCGGCCGTCGGCGTCACGCTCCGACACCGCACGAATCACATAGATCCGCGCACCGTCGCGAAACCGCTGCTCCGGTGCCGGGCGCATGGCCGATCCCACCGGCGCCGCGCGCACCACCACCCAGAACGAGGTCGACGCCAGCGCCATCCCCGCCTCCGCGCGCTCGCGCCCGCTGCGGCTCTGCACATCGGCCCACAGCGTGCCCAGCGCGGACCAGGTCTCGGTGAACCCGCCCGCGCCGTCGCTCACCCGCGCCGGTGCCTCCAGCGCCAGTTTCCGGTTCAGACGCGGCCCGCTCATTGGCCCACCCCCGAACCCTGCCCCAACCGCAGCCGCACCACCCGGTAGCGCTGGATCAGACTGGTCACCCCGAACGGCATGCACCCGTCGCCCAGCGCGGTCTCGTGCCGGTACTCGTAGTAATGCGCCGCCAGCAACAGCATCGCCTGCGCCAGATCGCCGGGCAGCCCGCCCCAGTCGGCGGCCATGCCGGCGGTGAACGTTACCCGCACCGATCCGCCGCCCGGCACGCAGGGCAACAGCGCCCCCGCCGGGCACAGCCTGGGCTGCTGGCTGTCGGGCACCAGCCGGTACTGCGTCGCCGCGACCGGGGTTTCCGCCGCGGTCGCATCCACCAGCACCAGCGCCGTCACCGCGCTCACCGGAACCGCCGGCAGCGGTTCGCCCGCCGGATCGCTCCAGTCACTCAGAACCCAGCTGAAATCGCGCGAAATCAGGATCTTGCCGGTACGCGCCTCAATCGCCGACAGCGCCGCCCGCAAAAAACTCTTCAGCACCTCGTCCTGCAGCGTGTCTTCGCCAAATCCCGTTCCCAACCGCAGATGCGCTTTGAATTGTTCCACCGGCAGCGCCGCGTCGGGTACCGTGGTTTCTTCGATCAACATCATCACTTCACTCCGCAAATCCGGCCCCGCCCGGCCTGTATTTTCGCCCAAGAACGGACGCGCGCCGCCCCACATTGCTCGGACGGAGGGGAGCAGCTAGACAACATGAGGGTCTCACCCGGCGCGCGCCCGGGACAGGACCGGTTGCCCGGCCCCGCCCCATCCGACACCGTTTAGGCGGTGCCGAACTTGAGCAGCTTGATCGCCGCGAAATCGCTGACGTCGCCGCCGACGCGCTTGGTCGCATAGAACAACACATGCGGCTTGGCGCTGAACGGGTCGCGCATCACGCGCAGGTCCGGGCGTTCGGCAATGGTGTAGCCGGCGCTGAAATCGCCAAAGGCGATCGACAGGCTGTCCGTGGCCACATCGGGCATGTCCTCGGCGATCACCACCGGATAGCCCATCAGACGCGCGGGCTCCGCCGCCGCCAGACCGTCGGACCACAGGAACCGGCCATCGGCATCCTTCAGCTTGCGCACCAGACCGGCCGTCTTCGAGTTCATCACGAAATTGCCATTGGCGCGGTACTGCGCGCCCAGCGCATAGATCAGGTCGACGATGTTGTCGGCGTCGATATCGCCGTTCACACCGGTCGGCACATAGCCCAGGTTGCCCCAGGTCCAGACATCGTTGTCCACCGCCGCGTGATTAAGGAACCCGCGCGGCTTGTCGACACCGTCACCGTTGACAAAGGCATCCGCCTCGGCACGGGCGAACTTGTCGGCGATGCGGCCGGCCAGCCAGCCCTCGACGTCAAAGGCGCTGTCGTCCAGCAGACGCTGCGACGCCTTCGGCAGCGCCGACAGCTCGTGCAGCGGGATCGAGATGCGGTCGATCGACGGCGTGCCGGTCTCGCCGGTGGCCGAACTCTCGTCGGCCCAGCCGGCACCGATGTCGGTATGGTCGACCAGCACATCAAAGGAGTTGGCCTCGACGTTGACAACCGCCGCCACCGAGCGGATCGAGGCGGTCGAGCGCAGCACCGATTTCACCGTTTCGGCGGTCTGCGGGTCGATCAGGTACCCGCCGTCGCTGTTGACAGCGGTGGACAGCGATTTGCTCTCCATCTCCAGCCCGCGCAGGCCATCGTCCTCGCCCGAACGCAGATAAGCGTCGAAGGCCTTGAGGTGCGGCGCGCCCTCGTTGGTGTTGGCCGCCAGGTGCGGACGTGCCGCGATTTGAGATTTACGATCCAGCATGGTCAGTCGCTCTTCCGTCTGTTTCAGTTTGGTTTCAATGTCGTCCTGGAAGCCCTTGAATTCACTCACGAAGCCGGTCATCGCCTGCTTCACCTCCTGAACCAGGGGCACACCCTCTCCGGCCAAGGCCGGGATCTCGGTCTTGCTCATCAGCACATCCTGTCTGGGTGAGGTTTGAGCGCGCTACCGGCGCGCCAGTTCCAGCCGCGCGCGCCGCAACGCCGCCGCCAATTCGCGCAGGGCGTTTTCCGCCACCGGGCTGTCGCCCTTGGCCGCCACCCGCGCACTGGGCAGCATCGGAAAGGTCACCACGGACACCTCCCAAAGCTCCAGTTCCATCAGGACCCTCTGGCCCTTCTCGTTCTTGCTCGCCCGCCTGGTGCGGTACCCTATCGACAGCCCGTCCAGCGCCCCGGCGGCAATCAGCGCCGCCGCCTCGCGGCCCCGCTGGGTGCTGTCCAGCAGCCGCCCCTTGACCCACAGTCCGCGGGCATCCTCGCGCACCTCGTCCCAAATCCCGATCGGCTGCGCAGGGTCATGCTGCCACAGCATCTTGACCTTGCGCCCTGATGCCCCCAGCGCCGTCAGCGATGCCTTATAGGCCCCCGCCTGCACCAGGTCGCCGCTCTGATCGGCCTCGCCGAACAGGCTGGCATAACCTTCGATGGTCAAGTCGTCGCCAACCGTCACCCCGTCGCCAAAGCGGGCAAACTTGTGTTCCAGATCCGAATCCCACGTCATCGGGCACTCTCCTCGATAGATTTTCGCGTCTCTCACTGCGCCGCCACCAGCAGCGGCTGGATCGCCTGTGCCAGAACCACCGCAACCACGCCGTAAACGGCCAGCCACAACCGGCGCTCCAGCCGCTCGATCAACTCTTCCAGGCGATCCAGCCGCCGGTTCAGGTTCTCCTGATGCACTGCGCTGACCCGCTCATGCGCCGCCAGCCGCAGCCCCGGCGCACAGTCGAACGCATCCACCGGCAACCGCTTGTCAGTCATCCGCGCCGCCTTCACCCAGCACCGGCAGGCCCAGGATCGCGCGTTTTTCCGCCTCGCTCAGGAAATCCGCCGCGCTGACGCGGGCCCATTGCGCATCGCGCTCGGCGGCCAGCGCCGGCACCTGGTCCAGATCCGGCTTCAGCTCGACCATCTCGCCGGTGTACCCCGACAGCCAGTCCGACAGCGCCGCCGCCACCCGCGTCGCCAGCGGCAGCACGGTCAGCCGGTAAAACGCCCGATTGGCCTCCTGGTAATTGGCATAGGTTGCATCGCCCTGAATCCCCAACAGCATCGGCGGCACCCCAAAAGCCAGCGCGATCTCGCGCCCAGCCGCCTCCTTGGTCTTCTGGAATTCCATGTCGCTGGGCGAAAACCCCATCGGCTTCCAATCCAGCCCGCCTTCCAGAACCATCGGCCGCCCGGCATTGCGCGCGCCCTGGTAATTGGCTTCAATCTCCTCAGACAGCCGGCGGTACTGGTCATCGGCCATCGCGCCCTGCCCATCGCCGCCCGAGAACACCAGCGCGCCGCTTGGCCGCGCCGCATTGTCCAAGAGCGCCTTCGACCAGCGCGACGCCGAATTATGCACGTCCAGCGCCATCGCCGCCGCCTGCATCGGCGACAACCCGTAGTGGTCGTCCTGCGGGTGAAAGCTCTTGATATGGCAAACCGGCGACAGCGGCCCGCCGGCGTCGAACCGGTGCGCCTTGGCCCCGACGCTGTATTCATAGGCCACCGGCCAGCCATCGGCCCCCGGCACCACCCGCATCCGGTCCGACCGCAGCACATGCAGCTCCAGCGGCAGCGCGCCCTCGCCACAGACCGCCTCGACATAGGCATTGCCCGACAACAGCAGCTGCCCGAACAGCGCCTCCATCATCTCGGCCCGCCCCTGCGCCGCGTTCGGCCGCTTGATCAGGCTCAGCAGCGGATGCATGTCAAACCGCTGGCGGCTGTCCTGCAGCACCAGCGGCAGCGCCGCCGCGGCCTCCGCGATCAGCTTCACCGACCGGAACCCCACCGGGTTGCCGGCAAACCCCGTGCGCGTCAGCGTCGCGGTATCCCGCGGGCTCCAGGCCACCCGGCCCGCCCCGTGCCAGGCCACCACCGGACCGGCCGCGCTCGCCTTGGTCTCCGGCACCGCCCGTTCCCCTCCGCGACGCAAGAAATCAAAAACCATGTCCGATGCTCCTATCTGTTCCGCGTCCCCGGCGCGCCGCTGATGCAGCAGGCCCCGGCCTCGTTGAAAGCGTTATCGCCGATCTGTGCCAACAACCCGGAAACAGACCGCCCGGCCCTCGCGCAACACCCCCGCGCCTCGGCCCCCATGCCGGTCCGGTGCATGCCCCGCTCACAGAATCCGCACCCGCGGGCGCTTCCAGCGCGCGGCCGGCCCGACGATCAGCTCATGCAGCGCCCAGACCAGCGCATCGACCCGGTCGGGCGACCCCGCCCCCTCGAACCCCTGCGCCGTCATCTGCACCATCTGCGCTTCCAGCCGCTCCAGCCCCCCCGCGTGACCCACCTTGCCCTGCTCGTAGAGCGCCGCCACCGGTTCGGCGCGCGCCACCTTTCCGCGCGCCGCATGCACCGCCTTGTAGGGCACCAGCGGCGCCACCTGCCGGATCACCTCTTCCACCAGCTGTCCGCCCTGGTTGACCTCGGCCACCAGCCGCTCGGCGCCAAAGTCCTCCATTGCCTGCACCGCCGCGCGGGCCCAGCCCGCCGGACCGACGCCCTGCACCGTCCGGTCGGCCAGAACATAGCCGCGCCAGTCCTGCGGCGGCCCCTGCAGCCGCGCCCCCGCCACCACGATGCCACAGGCGTCCGCCGACGCGCCCGCCGTCACCGACGGGTCCAGCGCCACCACGATCCGGTCCAGCTCCGGCATCGCCTCCGACCGCGCCGCCTCCAGCACGTCTTGGGTCCACAGCGCCCCCTCGACATCGGCCATCAGCACCCCGTCCAGCTCCTGCCGGCCCAGCCGCGTCCCCGCATAGCGCGAGCGCACCTCCTCCAGAAACGAAGCCGCCAGATTGGCCCGGTTCGCCTCGGTCGGCGCATGGGTTACCACCGTCGAGCGCGCCGCCAGCAGATCCTTCAAAACCTCCACGTTGCGCGGCGTCGTCGTTGCGCAGACCCGCGGCGCATCGCCCAGCCGCAGCGCGAACTGCAACATGTCCCAGGTTTCCGCCGCCTTCTTCCACTTGGCCAGTTCATCGACCCAGGCCGCGTCGAACTGCGGCCCGCGCAGCGCTTCGGGATCCTGCGCGCTATAGGCCTGCGCCTCCGCCCCGTTGGGCCAGACCAGCCGCCGCTCGCCCGCCTTCCACTCCGGCCGGCGGTCGGGCGGCGAACACACCAGGATTCCGCTGTCGCCCCGGATCATCACCTCGCGCACCTGGTCATAGGTCTCCCCCACCAGCGCCACCCGCCGGCAGCGCCCCGGATCCAGCGGCTTCGATCCCTCGACCTGGGCGCGCACCCATTCCGCGCCCGCCCGCGTCTTGCCCGCGCCGCGCCCGCCCATGATCACCCAAGTCCGCCAGTCTCCCTCGGGCGGCAGCTGATGCTCCATCGCCCAGAATTCAAAAAGGAAAGGGAGGGCGCAGAGCCCCCCCTCCCCAAGCTCACTCAGAAACGCGTCCTGAACCGCAACAGGTGCGGAGGCGAGCCAGGCGGCACCCGATCTCAGATCGGGCCGCGTCAAGGTCGAGGGCGTAACCGCCCCGGACGATTCCTGCCTGTTTGTGATAATGTTCGACAAACCTTTCCTCCACGTTCTGGCAGGACCGGATCAGCTTGCTGATGTCGTCGACCTGCCGTTTCGGTCCCGATAGTTCTGCATCCTCCCCGGCCTCGATCCGCGCCTTCAGGTCTTCCGCCTTTTGCCGCAGCTCCTGAATCGAATTCTGCAGCGACTTCAGGAGATCCGCCGTCTGCGAAACCCGTTCTTCCGGGGTAATCAAAGTCATATGGTCCTGACCTCATGCGTGAGTGATCCCCGCACGAGAGACATGAGAAAACGGCCCCGGACCCACGCCAAGGACCACCACCCACACCTTCTAGCCACGACAGACTTTCACCCCGAAAGGTTAACACCGGCCCAGCACACCGCCCGTTGCCCCGGTCCGCACGCAACCCACACCGCGAAAGCCGCCCCGCCAAACCCGTGCATCGCGCCCTGTTAGGCCCGAGCCTGTGATCGCCCGCCAACCAGCCTCGACAAGGACCCAGCCACAAGCCAGACCCGCATGACCGCCCTGCTTAACGTCGCGCTCGACCGCGTCGCCGCCTATATCATGCCGGTGATGCTGGGTCTCCCCGGTCTCTTCCTGCTGGCCGGTGCCACT
>JBFHMM010000071.1:0-16198 GCA_041594355.1 Paracoccaceae bacterium
AGGCCAGCGCGTCGGCGTGGATGTATGACACCGCCGAGGGTCTGGCGGCGGCGCGGACGGTGGGCAACCGGGTCGTGGTGATCGCGACCTCGACCGGCGGCACGCTGGCCGCAGCCGCGGCGCTGGACCCGGCGATGTCCGACAAGGTGGCCGCCATGATCTTCGTTTCGCCCAATTTCGGCATCAACGACCCCTCGGCCGGGCTGCTGACCTGGCCGGCGGCGCGCCAATGGGTGCCGCTGGTGGTGGGGCAGACGCGGTCGACCGACAACCCGGCTAGCGAAACGCAGGCGATCTATTGGACGACCACCTATCCGCTGCGGGCGCTGATGCCGATGGCGGCGCTGGTCAAGGCGGTGGCGGCGCTGGATTTCGGCGCGGCGGAGGTGCCGGCGCTGTTCTGGTTTTCGGATGACGACGCGGTTGTGCGACCTGACATCACCCGCAAGATCGCGGCGCGCTGGGGCGGGCCGTCGGTGATGGAAGTGGTGACGATGGGCGAGGGCGACGACCCGTCGTCGCATGTGGTGACCGGCGACATCATGTCGCCAGGTCAGACCGATGTGGCGGTGGAGCGGATGCTCGCATGGCTGGCGGGCCACGGGATCGAATGATGGAGCAGCGTGTCAGCCTGATCACGCTGGGCGTGGATGACATCGAGGCAGAGGCCGGGTTTTACGAGGCACTGGGCTGGCAAAGGGTCGATGCGCCGGAGGGGATCGTCGCCTTTGACCTGATCGGCCAGAACCTGAGTTTGTATCCGCTGGAAAAGCTGGCCGAGGACATCGGCGTACCTGCTGCCGATCTGGGCCACGGGGCGGTGACGCTGGCCTATAACTGCCGCGACAGGGCGGGGGTCGACGATACGATGGCCGCCGCGCAAGCCGCCGGGGCGACGATCCTGCGCGCGGCCGGCGAGGTGTTCTGGGGCGGCTATGTGGGATATTTCCGCAGCCCCGGCGGCCCGATCTGGGAGGTCACCTTTAACCCGTATGCGCCGCTGGCGGCAAACGGCGCGTTCCGCTGGAGCGGGTTCGGCTGATGCGCCGGCCCGCCAGCATGCGCGGCCTCGAAAACCTCGGGCGGGTGCGGCTGTCAAAACATTTCTACATGCGCGATTTCCTCTATTCCGAGATCGGCAATTTCCACCGGCATCAGAACATCCCCCAAGATCCCGATCTGGCGATCGCCTGCGGGCGGGCGTTTTGCGAGGCGCTGATGGACCCGCTGGAGGAGACCTTTGGCCGGGTTGCCGTGCGCTCGGGGTACCGGTCGCCGTTGCTGAACCGCTTTGGCAACGAGAACCGGCTGAACTGCGCGCGCAATAGCAACCCGCTTGAGTGCCATATCTGGGACCGGGACGACGGCGACCGGCGGATCGCGGGGGCTTCGGTGGTGATCCCATGGTTTGCCGACCGCTATGCGGACGGGCGGGACTGGCGCGATCTGGCCTGGTGGATCCACGATCATCTGCCCTATTCCGAGATCTGGTTCTTTCCGAAACTCTGTGCCTTCAACCTGGCCTGGCGCCCGACGCCGGTGCGTCGGATCGACAGCTATATCGCGCCGCGCGGCACCTTGCTGGCAGTTGGGGCAGAGCCCGGCGAGAGTTTGGACGACAGACGGAGGCGCTATGCCGATTTTCCGCCGTTCCGGGGCATCGCCTATCCCTGAGTGCCAGCTTTTCCCGCTTGCCGCAGAGCAGCGAAATCCGCATTCTGCGGCAAAAGTTCTTTCAACACCGCGCGGGACGAGTACAGGAGATCCGCATGACTGAACCTCTGGTTCTGCTGCCCGGCATGATGTGCGACGCGCGGCTGTTCGATCCCCAGATTACCGCCTTGTCGCGGGAGCGCGCGGTGATGGTGGCCCCGGTCACTCATGGTGAACGGGTCGAGGAAATCGCCTCGAACATCATCGACCAGCTGCCATTGCGGTTCGCGCTGGCGGGGCTCAGCTTTGGCGGCATCGTGGCGATGGAGGTGCTGCGCCGGGTGCCGGACCGGGTCAGCCGCCTGTGCCTGATGGATACCAATCCGCTGGCCGAACCACCGGCGGTGGCGGCAATGCGGGAGCCGATGATCGTCAGGGCGCGGGCCGGGCGGCTGGACGAAGTGCTGCAGGATGCGATGCGGCCCGACTATCTGGCACCCGGCCCCGGCCGCATCGGGGTGCTGAACCACATGTTCGAGATGGGGCGCGAATTGGGGGTTGAGGTCTTTGTCAACCAGTCCCGCGCGCTGCAGCGGCGGCGTGATCAGCAGGGGACGCTGCGCAAGCTGAAGGTGCCGACACTGGTTCTGTGTGGTGAATTCGATACGCTAACGCCGGTGAAACGGCATGAATTCATGGCCGAACTGATCCCGGGCGCGACCCTGCAAGTCATTGAGGACGCCGGACATATCCCGGTTCTGGAACAGCCCGAGCGGACCAACCAGGCGCTGCGCGATTGGCTGGATCAGCCTCCGGACAAGGGGTAGAACCGGGCGCGTTCCTCGCGCGCGAGAACCTGCGGTTTGGCCAGGGGCGCACCAGTTTCATCGAAAAAGGGCGTTTGTCGCCAATCGCCATTCAGCCGCGCCACCAGCATGCCCGCCAGGACGCTGGTTACCATGCGGACAGCGCCCTCGGTTTTGCTCTTGCCGCCGGGCTGGGGGGCGAAACTGCGGATCACGACGGGGCCGATGCGGCCCGGCTCGGTGAGCCGCGCGGCGTGGATCGCGGCGAAGGGCAGCTTTGCCGACCCCAGGGTGTTGAACATCGGCGCGCGGCAGCAATTCGCATACCAGCGCAGCGGGCCCTTGGGGCCCAGCCGGAAGGCCGCGAGCCTGTCGCGGCCGGTGTCAAAGGACACGGTGTTGGGTAGCGTCTGGAACAGGTCGACCGGCTCCGGGGCTGGATCGGTGCGGCCAAGGTACTGTTCAGCCGCGCGGCAATCGACGCAGAAACAGACGACGTGATTGCCTTGAACCGGCTGAAGATGGCCGGTGATCGTGCCGCAATCGCAGGAAAAGGCGAGCGGGGACCCGGTATCTGATCCCCGCGCCATGGTTTATTCGGCCGCGACGTTCTTGTTGGCCGGTTTGGCGCGGGCCGCTTTTGTCTGGGCCGGGGCCGCATTGGCATCCATGAATTCGATCACGAGCGGGCGGATGTTGTCGCGCCACGAGCTACCCGCGAAGATGCCGTAATGGCCCGCGCCGGGCTCCAGATGGCTGGCTTTCTTGCTGTCCGGCAGGCCGGTGCACAGGTCCAGCGCGGCAACGCATTGACCGGGGGCCGAGATGTCGTCCTTGGCGCCTTCGACGGTTTTGACTGCTACATCGGTGATCTTTCCCATGTCCACCTTGTGGCCTTCGACGGTGAATTCATTCTTTGCGATCTCACCGTTCTTGAAGATGCGCTCGACGGTCGACAGGTAGAATTCCGCTGTCATGTCCATCACCGCGAGGTATTCGTCGTAGAACCTGTTATGGGCATCGTGATCGGAGGCCTCACCGCGCATCACGCGCGTGATCTGGTCGGTAAAGGCTTTGGCGTGACGCTCAAAATTCATCGACATGAACGAGCTGAGCTGTAGCAGGCCGGGATAGACCATGCGCCCGACGCCAGGATATTTGAACCCGACCCGCTGGATCATGGTTTCTTCCAGCTGGCCCATGGTCACGCGGCGGCCGAAATCGGTCACCTCGGTGGGCGTTGCGTCGGGGTCGATCGGGCCGCCGATCAGGGTCAGCGAGCGCGGCTGCGCCTTGGGGTCCTGTTCTGCCAGATAGGCGGTGGCGGCCAGCGTCAGCGGCGCCGGCTGGCAGACCGCGATGACATGGATGTCGTTGCCGAGTTCACGCATGAAATCAACGAGATAGAGCGTGTAGTCCTCGATGTCGAACTTGCCGGCGGAGACCGGAATATCGCGGGCGTTGTGCCAGTCGGTGACATAGACCTCGCAGTTGACCAGCAGGCTTTTGACAGTAGAGCGCAGCAGGGTTGCATAGTGCCCCGACATCGGCGCCACAAGCAGAACGCGACGCGGCTGTTCCTCACGCCCGTTGACCTTGAAGTGGATCAGATCGCCAAAGGGGCGTTCCATCACGGTCTGGATATCGACCAGGTGATCCTTGCCATCTTCGCAGGTGAAGGTCCGGATGCCCCAGTCCGGCTTGGCCACCATGCGCTGAAACGTGCGTTCTGTGACCTCGCCCCAGGCAGACATCCATTCGAAAGCGGGATTCGGAATCATGCTGAAGGCAGGGTAAGATGCCATCGACAACGCGGTCGCCCCCAACCACTGGTTGGTATTTCGGACCGTCTCCATCAGGTCATAGGTCATCATATAACGCATTCGGGTCTCCAAAATTGATTACCGGTCCAAGTCGGACCATTCGTCGCTTTGCCCCCCGAACCCGGCGACGTTATTCTGCACGGCAGCGAGAGTAGGGGGAATTCATTACAATGACAACTAGCGAAGATGGCGTAATTGCCACGCCTGCGGAGCATCTGGAACGGCTCAAGGAAAACATGGGCCAGGTAGAGGCTTTGACGAAGCGTCTTATAGAAGTGATGACCAACAAGTCGAGTCATCATCCGGCTCTGAACGGGCCGGATCAAGAGATATTTGCACGTGCAGCGACGGCCTACTGGACCGAGGCCATGCACAATCCGGCCAAGCTGCTGGAACAGCAAATCGAATTCTGGAGCAAATCGGTTCTGCAGTTTGCGGAAACGCAGCAGGCACTTGTCCTGGGCGAACTGGGGACCGAATCCGGCGCCGGCCCCAAGGACAAGCGGTTCACCAATCCGCTGTGGGAAAGTCATCCTTACTTCAAGTTCATCAAGCAGCAGTACCTGATCAACGCCGAGGCAATTGAAACGGCTGTCGCCAGCATCGAAGACCTGGACGAAAAGGAAAAGAAAAGGCTGACCTTCTTTACCCAGCAGATCGTCGACATGATGGCCCCGACCAACTATCTGGCGACCAATCCGGATGCGCTGGAAAAGGCGATGGAGACCGATGGCCGGTCGTTGGTGCAGGGGCTGGAGAACCTGATTTCCGACCTTGAGGCCAATGATGGTGAACTGGTGGTGCGTCTGGCCGACGAAAAGGCGTTCGAGATAGGCGGCAATATTGCCACTTCCCCGGGCGACGTGGTTTATCGCAACCGGATGATGGAGCTGATCCAGTACAAACCGGCGACCGAGACGGTTCACGAAATTCCGATCGTGCTGTTCCCGCCGTGGATCAACAAGTTCTACATTCTCGACCTGAAGGCGCAGAACAGCCTGATCAAATGGGTTACGGAGCAGGGCTATACCCTGTTTGTCGTCAGTTGGATCAACCCGGACCCCAGCTATGCCGATGTCGGCATGGAGGACTATATAGAGGACGGATTCCTGACCGCGATCCGCGAGGTCAAGTCGATCTGCAACGTCAAACAGGTCAACGCGGTGGGCTATTGCATCGCCGGCACCACGTTGAGCCTGACGCTGTCGCTGATGAAGCAGCGGGGCGACAAGTCAATCAAATCCGCGACCTTCTTTACCGCGTTGACTGATTTCTCCGATCAGGGCGAGTTCACGCCATTCCTGCAGGACGATTTCATCGACGGGATCGAGGCGGAGGTAAACGAGTACGGCGTGTTGCGATCCTATATCATGGCGCGCACGTTCAGCTATCTGCGGTCCAACGATCTGGTCTATACCCCCGCGATCCGCAGCTACATGATGGGTGAAACGCCGCCGGCATTCGACCTGCTGTTCTGGAACGGCGACGGCTCCAACCTGCCGGCCAAGATGGCGGTGCAGTATCTGCGCGGTCTGTGCCAGCGCAACGAATTCGCCGAGGACGGGTTCGAGCTGATGGGTCATACCCTGAACGTGCGCGACGTGGATGTGCCGGTAATGGCGGTGACCTGCGAGACCGATCACATCGCGGCATGGAAGGACTGTTACCGCGGGGTCCAGAAGATGGGGTCTCGGTCCAAGACCTTTGTCGTGTCCGAATCCGGCCACATCGCCGGAATCGTCAACCCGCCCAGCAAGAAGAAGTACGGGCACTACACCAACCCCGACCTGTCCGGTGACGCCGATGCGTGGATGGCGGATGCGGATTATACCGAAGGGTCGTGGTGGCCACGCTGGGACAGCTGGCTGAAGAAGCGGTCGGGCAAGCAGGTTCCGGCCCGCGACACCGGCGATTCGGAACATCCCCGGCTGTGTCCGGCGCCAGGAACCTATGTGGTGGCCAAGTCAAATGGCTGACTTTTAACGACAACTACAATTTTTTCTGCGTCGCAGCATAATTTCCTTGAAATGCTGCGGCGCAGCATTCATATTCTCCTTAGCTGAAGACAACACGGGGCTGGCCCGTACAGCGAAAGAGGATTGTAACAATGGCAAAGACCCAAGATTTCACCGTCGTCCTGAAAGATATCATGGGCGCGTTTCCCGTTGACACTTCCGCAATGGAAGATGCCTTCAAAACCACCGCATCCCTGAATGAAAAGCTGTCGGGTGTTGCTCTGGAAGCCGCCGAGAAGTCGGCCGAGATTTCCAACAAGTGGGCCAAGGACACTATCGCCAAGCTGGCCGACATCTCGAAAGCCAAGGCAGAGCCGGCCGACTACGCCAAGGCCCTGACCGACTACGCTTCGGCCTCCGCTGAAGTCGCTGCCGAGAATCTGGCCGCTTACGCTGAGATTGCCAAGAAAGTCCAGATGGACACTGTCGAGCTGCTGATGGCTGCGGGCAAAGACATCACCGAAGATGCAACCGCCGCCGTCAAGAAGGCCACCAACGATGTGACCGCCGCTGCCAAGAAAGCGGCCGCGAAGTAATCGGACCTATCGATCTGCACCATCTCCTCCCAACCGGTGCAATCGCAGGGGCGGGCCTTGGTGCCCGCCCCGATTTGTTTTGGGCGCTGCAACACGATGCATAATGCCCTTACGGCGCGTCAGTTGCAGCGCCCTTTCTTTTTCTTCTGCACTCGCATAGGCTTTGCCGCAGCGCATCATCTCCGGGGAGGATAAAGTGTGGCTGAACAAGAAAAGCCCCTTCTGATCTAGCGGTACGCCAGCCGCCGACTGTATAACACGGAAACCAGCGACTATGTCACGCTTGAGGACATCGCGAGTTTTATCCGGGAAGGACGCGAAGTTCAGATCGTAGATCTTAAATCGGGGGATGACCTGACACGGCAATACCTGTTGCAGATCATTGCGGAACACGAAAGCCGGGGTGAAAACGTGCTGCCGGTGACGGTTCTCAACGATCTGGTGCGCAGTTACATGGTCCCCGGAGGCGGTATGATGCCACAATTCCTGCAGACATCGTTCCAGATGCTGCGCGACAGCCAATCCAAGATGATGGAAAACATGTCGGCCATGAACCCGATGGTGAAACTGCCCGGGTTCGACGCGATGAAAGCGCAGCACGAGGCGTTTCTCAAGGCGATGTCCGGCGGCATGGCGGGTGGCTGGTCGGCGCCGACGATGGAAGACACGGCCAAGCCCGAGCAGAGTTCCGACGACACCGGCGGCGAGGATCTGGACGAGATCAAACGCCAGCTGGCCGATCTGCAAAGCAAACTGTCGAAACTGAGCTAGAGCCCCCTGTCAAAGGGGAGAGGGGACCGGGATGCGGTATTCCGGCCGCTCCAACCGGTTTCCTCCAACCAATCAAAGTGGTCACGTCGCAGCATCTGCGCGATGGGGCCGGGGGCCCCGTTGGAAAAGTGCCTGTCATCGACGCGGGTAACCGGGATCACCCCGCCGTCCGACGAGCTCAGGAACACCTCATCGGCCTGTCAGCACGCGCTGACCGCAGCGACGCCTCTGATACGAGGATGATTCGGCTGCCCATCCAGTCCACCCCGTTGGACTGGTCCCTCATGCCGAACGGGTGCCGCGAAAACCCCGCGCGGGCAAGGGCAATTGACGCTGATCATGGTGGCGATCCCGATCGGCGATCACCCTGACCGAATGCGCGGGACGTCAATGCAACAACCTCCGGAGGGGCAAATGTCGGCCAACTTGCCAATCACGGCATCTATTTCTTTGGGCTGTTTGGCGGGCTGGGCCTGTTTTTCCTGGGCGTGGGGCTGCTGTGGTGGGTTTCGCTGACAGAGAAACGCGACAGGCGCCAGCGCGGATGAGCTGACGCCTGCCGGGACTTGTCGTTTCGGAACGTGTCAGGCCGCCGCGCGCGCCGTGGTCTCCTCCATCGCCTCCAGCAGGATCTCGGTGATCACATCCAGTTCCTCGCGCGTCAGCCGAACGGGCAAGCGGACGTCGCAGGCGCGCATCAGCATGGCGCGAGTCTGCGGCAGTTCCGGCAGATCCTCAATGAACTGCCAGTTCCAGAACGCCCGCGCGTTATCGGTGCTCATGCCAAAGACCTGAACCTTGACGCCTCGCGCCTCGGCGGCGGTGGCAAAGGTGCGGGTTTCGTCGTCGCTCAGCCCGATCAGGTTGAACTGGATCGAATCCGGCGCGCGGACTTCGGGGGCGAGAGGGGGCGGCACGTCGATGAAGGGCGAGGCGTTCAGCCGCGCGGCCACGTAATCGTGATTCCGTCGCCCATCCAGCACCCGTTGCGCCAGTTTCGGCAGCTGCGGCCGGATGACGGCGGCGGCGAGGTTGGACAGGCGCAGGTTATAAAGCGGTACCTGGTTCTGCCAACGGGCAAATGCATGCTCCAGTTCCGGCGAATTCTGTCCCTTGGGACTTTTGTGTTTCTTCCAGTTGTGCTCGTAGGCGCCCGACATGATCACCGCCCGTGCGATCAGGTCGGCATCGTCGGTGATCAGAATGCCGCCTTCGCCGGAGTTGACCATCTTGTAGGACTGGAAAGAGAAACAGCCGACCTTGCCAATGGTGCCTATGTTGCGTCCGCCCCAGGTGGTGCCGAGCGAATGCGCGGCATCCTCGACCACCGGGATGCCACGGGCGTCACACAGCTCCATGATCGCGTCCATGTCGCTGGTGTGACCGCGCATGTGGCTGATGATGACGGCCTGAACGTCCTCCAGCTTGGCCGCGAAATCGCCCATGTCGATACGGTAGTTCTCGCCCACCTCGCACAGCACTGGTTTGCAGTCGGCATGTGCCACAGCCGAAGGGACGGCGGCAAAGGTAAAGCCGGGGATCAGAACACGCGCATCGCGCGACAGTCCCAGCGCTTTGAGCGACAGGAACAGCGCCGCCGAACAAGAGGAAACCGCCAGCGCGTATTTGGCGCCCAGCAGGGCCGCGAATTCCTCTTCCAGCAGCGACACCGGCGCATCCTGCGGTGCGGTGTAGCGGAACAGGTCTCCCGACTGCAGCAGCTCTTCGATGGCCGCGCGGGCCGCCTCGGGGATGGGTTCGGCGTCGTGAACGTTCGGGACCTTGCGCATTTTTCGATTTCCTGAAGTTAATCTTTGGGAAATTTAATATGTTTGGATGCACCTGCCAAGATGTCCCCGGGGTCATCTGGCCCGGAACATCGCTCGACTTGTCTGTAATGTGGCCTTTGGGGAACATTTTCGCCGGCGCGCGCGCCGGTCAGATCCCCAGCCGGTCGCGCATGGCAAACCAGCTCATCGCCAGCACCAGCAAGGGCGAGCGAAACGCCGGTCCGCCGGGAAAAGCGGGTGTCGGCAAGCGGGACATCGTGTCGAACCCGTCGGCCTCGCCCCGGATCGCCAATGCCATCAGCCGCCCGGCATGGGTGGCGGTCCCGATGCCGTGACCGGAGTAGCCCGACGCTGAGAGAATATTGGGCGCCACCCGCGCCAGGAAGGGCAGGCGTTTCATTGTGATCGCCAGCGTGCCGCCCCAGGCATAGTCGATCGGCACATCGGCAAGGTGCGGAAACACTTGCGTCATCGGTTTGCGCACCACGGCGGCGATGTTCTTGGGAAAGCGGTAGCCATAGCTCTCGCCGCCGCCGAACAGCAGCCGCCCATCCGAACTCAGGCGAAAGTAGTTTACCACGAACCTGCTGTCAGCCACCGCGATGTCCCGCGTCAGAACCCGGGCCACCGCATCGCCCAGCGGTGCGGTGGCGGCAATGAAATTGTTGATCGGCATCACCCGTGCCGCCACCTTGCGGTTCAGCCCGCCCAGATAGCCGTTGCAGGCCAGCACCACCTGATCGGCCACCACCCGGCCGCGATCGGTTCGCAGCACTGCGGGCTGTCGTTCCTCCACACGGTGGACCTGCGTGCCCTCAAAGATCTGCACGCCCGCGTCCCGCGCCGCCCGCGCCAGTCCCAGCGCGAAGTTCAGCGGATGCAGGTGCGCCGCGCCCCAGTCGACGATCCCGCCTTGGTAATCGGGCGAGGGGCACAGCGCCCGGCAGCCCTCGGTATCCAGAACCTCCATGTGCCCATAGCCATAGCGGCGCTCCAGCAGCGCCGCATAGTCGTGCAGATGCGCCACGTCGCCGGGGGTCGACCCGGTCCAGGCCACGCCCGGTTTCAGATCGCAGTCGATCCCGTGCTTGGCGATCAGCGATTTCACCAGCGCCTTGGCGTCCTCGCCCAATTGCCACAGCTTCGCAGCCTCGGATGCCCCGGTCAGCCGTTCCAGATCGTCCTGCGCGACCCGCTGACCGCTGCCAAGCTGGCCGCCGTTGCGCCCCGAGGCGCCAAAACCTACCCGGTGTGCCTCCAGCAACACGACATCCAGCCCGGCCTCCGCCAGGTGCAGCGCCGCCGACAGGCCGGTGTAACCGCCGCCCACAACGCAGACATCGGCACGAACCTCCCCGCGCAAGGGGGCAAAGGGTTCCAGCGGCTGTGCTGTCGCCGCATACCAGCTGTCCGGGTACTGCCCGCGCCGGTCATTGGAATACAACAGGTTCAGCCCCATGCGCCCGTGCCTTTCATCTCTTTGTAAATACTCCGGGGGAGTCGCAGCCTGCCGCGACGGGGACGGTGCCCCTCTGCGCCCCCTCTGCGCCCCGGTCCCGTCACACGTTCAGCAGCAGGTGTTCCCGTTCCCAGGGCGAGATGACCTGCAGGAACTCTTCGTATTCCGTGCGCTTGACGATGCCATAGACCCGCGCGAATTCCGGCCCGAGGATGTGATGCAGCTTGCCGGCTTCGTCAAAGAGATCCAGCGCCTGGCCCATCACCTGCGGGATATCGCCGTCGCCCTCATAGGCGTCACCCCGGAACTGCTTGCGCGGGCGTTCCTCCTCGATCAGCCCGAGGTAGCCGCAGGCCAGCGAGACGGCGATACCCAGGTAGGGGTTGCAATCCATTCCCGCCAGCCGGTTCTCGACCCGCCGTGACAGCGGCCCGGACAGCGGCACCCTGATGCCCGTGGTCCGGTTGTCGCGACCCCATTCCAGGTTGATCGGCGCGGCGTGATCCTTGACGTAGCGGCGGTAGGAATTCACGTAGGGCGCCATCACGGCGATGCCGGCGGGCAGGTGGGTCTGCAGCCCGGCGATGAAATGGTAGAAGGCATCGGTCTCGCCGCCCTGCGGACCCGAGAACAGGTTCTCGCCCGTCTCCACATCGATGATCGAATGGTGGATATGCATGGCTGATCCGGGCTCGTCCGCGATCGGCTTGGCCATAAAGGTGGCAAAGCAATCGTGGCGCAGAGCCGCTTCGCGGATCAGCCGTTTGAAATAGAACACCTCGTCCGCCAGCTTGACCGGGTCGCCGTGCCGCAGGTTGATCTCCAGCTGTCCGGCGCCGCCTTCCTGGGTGATGCCGTCGATCTCGAAGCCCTGCGCCTCGGCGAAATCATAGATGTCGTCGATCACCGGTCCGAATTCGTCGACGGCGGTCATCGAATAGGCCTGGCGGGCGGCCGCCGGGCGGCCCGAGCGGCCCATCATCGGCTGGATTTCCTTGGCGGGATCTATGTTGCGCGCCACCAGGTAGAATTCCATCTCGGGTGCGACCACCGGTTCCCAGCCCTTGTCGCGATAGAGCTGCACGACGCGTTTGAGAACATTGCGCGGCGCATAGGGCACCGGGCTGTTCTTGCGGTCATAGGCATCGTGGATCACCTGCAGCGTCCAGTCGCCGGTCCAGGGGGCGGCTGTGGCGGTGGACATGTCCGGTTTCAGGATCATGTCGCGCTCGATGAAACCCTCGTCGCTCGCGGCTTCACCCCAGTCGCCGGTGATGGTCTGGAAAAAGATGCTGTCGGGCAGGTGGAAATATTCCTGCCTGGCGAACTTCGAGGCCGGCACCGCCTTGCCCCGCGCGATACCGGGCAGGTCGGACACGATGCATTCGACCTCGTCCAGCCTACGGTTTTCCAGATAGGTTTGCGCCGCTTCAGGCAGGGCGCTTGTCCAGTCGGTCATCTTTCGGCTCCGCGTTTTAAGAAATCGGCCATGAAGGCGCCGATCCTGCTGTTGTCGACGGGGCCGTCCAGCCCGCTTCGGGCGGCGTCCAGTTGCGGGTCGGGCACCACGCCGCGCCCGCGGGTGGCGATCAGGCCACCGATAAAACCGGTGGAGTATTCCGGGTGCGGCTGCACGGTCCAGATCCTGTCTCCATATCCAAGCACCGCGTATTTGCAAAAATCGTTGCCGCCCAGCACCTGGGCGCCCTCGGGCAGTTCGGTGACCTGGTCCTGGTGCCAGGCGTTCAGGGTGACGGTGTCGTCCAGCAGCGCGTAGTCGGTACGCCCCACGGCCCAGCCGCCAGGAAATTTCTCTACCTTGCCGCCAAGCGCCTGCGCGATCACCTGGTGGCCGAAACAGACCCCGATCAGCGGCTGTCCCTTGGCTGCGATCTCGCGGATCAGCGCCTCGAGCGGAGGGATCCAGTCATGATCCTCGTAGGCGCCGTGCCGCGACCCGGTGATGAGCCAGCCGTCAGCGGCCTTGGCGCTGTCGGGGAAGTGATTGTCCACCACCGCGTAGGTTTCAAAGTCGAACCCGTGGCCACCCAGCAGGTCGCGGAACATGGCGTCGTAATCGCCGGTGTCGCCGATCAGGGCGTCGGGGGCATGTCCGGTCTGCAGAATACCGATTTTCATGGAGCACCAGAATTTGATCAAATTCATGGTATCCGAGCCGTGGAGGCTCGGCAAGGGGTCACACCGTATCGAGATAGATTTCCACCCGTTCTTCGGGCGACAGCTCGTCCATGTACTGCAATTCCTGCCGTTTGGTCAGCACAAAGTTGCGGATCAGGTCGGGCGAAAAGATGCGCTTAACCTCTTCGCTGCTCTCGAAGGCGTCGATTGCGCCTTCCCACTTCGACGGGATCTGCGGCAGCTTTGTCGTATAGGCGTTGCCGGTGATCGGCGGTTGCGGCGCTTCGCCGTCCTCGATGCCGTTCATCGCGGCGCCCAGCACGGCGGCGACGGTCAGATAGGGGTTCACATCGCCGCCTGCCACCCGGTGTTCGATGCGTCGCGCAACACAGTTGCCTGAGGGGATGCGGATCGCGGCGGTACGGTTTTCATAGGCCCAGGCGATGCTGGTGGGTGCATGGGCGCCGGGCACCATCCGGTCATAGCTGTTGGCGTGGGGCGCAAACAGCAGCGTGCTGCCGGGCATCGCCTTGAGACAGCCCTGAACCGCGTGCAGCAGGTGATCGCTGCCCTTGTCCGTGCCATCGTCAAAGATGTTGTTGCCATTCTTGTCGAGCACCGAGAAATGCATGTGCAGCCCCGACCCGGAGTAGTCGGGATAGGGTTTGGCCATGAAGCTGGCGGCAAAGCCGTGCCGCCGCGCCATGCCCTTGACCAGCATTTTGAACAACCAGGCGTCATCGGCGGCGCGCAGGGCATCGTCCTGATGCATCAGGTTGATTTCGAACTGTCCCAGCCCGGCCTCGGAAATCGCGGTATCGGCCGGAATGTCCATGGCCTCGCAGGCGTCGTAAAGCTCGGTAAAGAAGGTGTCGAACTGGTCGAGTGCGCGCATCGCCAGGATTTCGCCCGCCTTGCGGCGTTTGCCGGTGCGGGGCGAGGGCGGGACCTGCAGATTGCGGCCGCTGTCGTCGATCAGGAAAAATTCCAGTTCAACCGCGACAACCGGGGTCAGGCCCTTTTCGGTGTAGCGTTTCAACACCTCGGCCAGGGCATGGCGGGGGTCGCCCATAAAGGGGCGGCCATCTTCGTGGAACATCCAGATCGGCAGGAAACCGGTCGGCGTGTCGAGCCAGGGCATCGGCATGAACCCGCGTTCGGTGGGCAGCAGAACGCCGTCGCGGTCGCCGGTGTCCAGCACAAGGGGGCTATCGTCGATATCCTCGCCCCAGATGTCGAGGTTGAGAACGGACAGCGGAAATCTTGTGCCGTCCTCGATCACCTTGTCGGCGAAACGGACCGGGACCCGCTTGCCGCGCGGCTGGCCGTTCAGGTCCGAGGCCGCCACCCGGATCGAGTGGATCTGCGGGTTCTTGCGCAGCCAGTTCTTCATCTGCAGTTGGTTTGTCATGACGGTTGCGCCCCGGCGATCAATAATTTGATCAAATTGGTACTACCGGATGAGTCTCAGACGCAAGCGCATTTTGCCGCGACGTTCGGCGGGCAGGTGCCGGTTCAGCCGGGCGTTGATCCATCCAAAGACCCCGACGATGACCAGGGTCAGGACGATGAAGTAGAAGGCCAGGATCGGGTAAGGGACAAACGGGTTGAATGTCTTGTCCGCGAAATAGGTGGCATAATACAGCGCGTCGCCTTTTTGCCGCCAGGCGGGAAAGCCCGAGAAATAGACCAGCGTGGTGGCGTGAAACAGAAAGATCGCCTCGTTTGTAAAGGCCGGCCAGGCCAGACGCAGCATGGTCGGCCAGACGATGCGGCGGAACCGGGGCCAGCCGGACATGCCATAGGCGTCTGCCGCCTCGATGTCGCCCTTGGGAATGGAGCGCAGAGCACCATAGAAGATCTCCGCCGAATAGGCGGCGGTATTCAGGAACAGGACGATCAGCGCACCCAGCCAGGCGGCGGTGAACGGGTCAAAAAACGGGTGCACGCCCTTGAGCTGCAGGAACAGGAAATAGGCAAAGAAGAACTGGATGAACAGCGGCGAGCCACGGAACACGAAGATGAACCATTCCGCCGGTTTGCGGAACAGCCGCCGGGACGACCCCTTGGCCACGGCCAGCGCGGTGGCAAAGAAGAACCCGGTGATCAGCGCCAGAACACCGAAGTAGATGTTCCAGATCATGCCGGACCCGATCAGGGTGAAATGTTCGCAGAGCGTGAATTCGCCTTTGGGCAGCAGCCGTTCGCCGATGCCGATGGACCGCAGGCCGTAATCCTGAATGGTCTGAAGACAACTCATGCGGCGGCCTTTCTCTGGGCTTCGCCGCCCGAGGTGGCCTGGCCGTGGGTCAGCCGGGTCATCAGCCGTTCCAGCACCACTTCGGACACGCGGGTAAAGGCCAGGTAAAAGACAAGAAGGAACAGGAAGTACCACATGCGCCAGTCGCCGTGCGGATAATCCGTGAACCGCGATGTCTTGGTGCCGCCTAGTTCGCGCGCCCAGTAGACGATGTCTTCGATCCCCAGCAGGAACAGCAGCGGCGTCGCCTTGATCAGCACCATCCACAGGTTGCTGAGCCCGGGCAGGGCATAGACCCACATCTGCGGCACGAGGATGCGCCAGAAGGTCTGGCGTCGTGTCATGCCATAGGCTTCGGCGGTTTCGAGCTGGGCGCGCGGCACGGCCCGCATTCCGCCATAGAGCACGTTGGCGGCAAAGGCGCCAAAAACGATGGCAAAGGTGATCACTGCCAGAAAGAAACCATAGGTTTCGTGGATCCATTCCGGCGAGGTGCCCAGCGGCAGCTTGGCGGCCGGGCAGACGATGAAATCGGAGCCCTGGCGAACCGGTTCGGTCCATTCGGGGCAGAGGATCTGGTGCCGGGACCATTCAAAGACCTGATCCAGCGCGATTACGAAGAACAGGAAAAATGCGATGTCAGGCACGCCACGCACGATGGCGATATAGACTTTGCCCAGCCAGCTGACTGGCGGGATGTGGGAGCGCGCGGACATCGCGCCGAGAAAGCCAAAGCCCAGAGCCACCGGCGCCGTGATCGCCAGCAGCAGCAGCACTTTGAGGAACGACAGGTAGAACGACATATGCACGCCGGTCGTGAGGTAACACAAGAACCAGCGGAATGTGCCAAGCGTGTCGGGATCGGCGCAAAAGGAAAACATGGCTGTCCGGACGGGGGCCGCTCTGTTGACCCGGGCGGGCCGCTCGCGCAGCGGTGGGGCGGGGG
>JBFHMM010000072.1:0-16174 GCA_041594355.1 Paracoccaceae bacterium
CATATAGCGCCCGCCCGCCTCGACCACTTCCGTTTCCGGACCGGTGCAATAGGTGGCATCGGGCACCACGCAGGCGATCCGGCCCTTGGCGATGGCGATGTCATGGCCGGGCAGGCATTCGCGGCTGTGAACGTTGACCCAGGTGCCGCTGCGTATGACCAGATCGGCGGGCGTGCGCCCGGCGGCTACGGCGATCAGATGGGTGGCGACATCGGGCCAGCTTGGGAAGGGTGTCTGTTGCATGTTTCAATTGTTCTGAACTCGGCGGCGGGCGCAAGCCCTGCCGTCGAGGTATCGTGAAACTGACGTCTTGCCAGAGCCATGCTTGCGCCGCCGGGGGTTCCAGGCAAAGCTGGGATCATGGACTATGAAATGGTAAAGGCGAACAGCTTTGGCCGGTCCCTCAAGGGGGTCGGGCTGAACCTGCTGGTACGGGATGTTCGGGCGCGATGTGCTCTGATAGAGACAGTTTTTGACATGACCGCCTTTCAGATCAGCGCCGATTTCGCGATCCTGGGCTATGGCGATCAGGTGTTTCAGGTGCACGCCGACGGCACCTATCATTCCAACCCGCTGCTGAGGGTGTTGCCGGAAACCCCGCCGCGTGGCGCGGGCATCGAAATCAGGCTCTATGACAGCGATCCGGACCTCTGTGCCGCCCGAGCCGAGGCCGTCGGCGCCACTATCCTGCAACTGCCGACCGACAAACCGCATGGCTTGCGCGAGGCTTATATCCTCTACGAAAACGGTTATGTCTGGGTGCCCGGCCGCCCGCTGACCCAAGGAGACGCCCTATGACAGTTGCCCCCCTGCGCCCCAACATCGACCATTGGCAGCAGCGCGTCGATCTCGCCGCAGCGTTCCGCTGGACCGTGCGGCTGAACATGCACGAGGCGGTCGCCAACCATTTCAGCCTCGCGATCAACGACGATGGCACGCGGTTCCTGATGAATCCCAACCAGATGCACTTCTCGCGGGTCCGGGCCAGCGACCTGATCGAGGTCGATGTGAACGATGCAGAGGCGCTAAGCGGCCCTGAGGCGCCCGATCCCACGGCCTGGGGCCTGCATGGCGGCATCCACCGCCATTGCCCCCACGCCCGCTGTGTCATGCATGTGCATTCAATTTTTGCCACGGTACTGGCCTCGCTCGCCGACAGCCGCCTGCCGCCGATCGACCAGAACTGCGCCACCTTCTTCAACCGCTATGTCATCGACGATGGCTACGGCGGGCTGGCGTTCGAAGAGGAGGGCGCGCGCTGCGCCGGACTGCTGCACGATCCCAAGAAAAAGGTGATGATCATGGGCAACCATGGCGTGCTGGTGATTGGCGATACCGTGGCCGATACCTTTAACAGGCTCTTTTATTTCGAGCGCGCGGCGGAAATCTACATTCGTGCGCTTCAGACCGGTCAGCCGCTGCGGGTGCTGCCCGACGCGGTTGCCGAGAAGACTGCGCAGGAACTGGAAGCCTATCCCGAACAGGACGTGCGCCATCTGGCCGAGTTAAAGGCGATACTGGACGAAGAAGGCTCAAACTACGCAAGTTAGGGTCGATTATGAGCAAACCAAACGTCACCATCACCTATTGCACCGGCTGCAACTGGCTCCTGCGCGCCGGCTGGATGGCGCAGGAGCTGCTGCAGACATTCGGCAGCGATCTGGCCTCGGTCGCGCTGATCCCGGGCGAGGTCGGCGGCATTTTCGAGATCCGCGCCGACGGTCACCTGCTATGGGAACGCAAGCGCGATGGCGGCTTTCCCGACGCCCGAGAGCTGAAACAGCGGCTGCGCGACCACATCGACCCGGCCCGCGACCTGGGTCATCTGGACCGCAGCTGAGATCGTCATATTCGACCTTGATACGGGGCCTTTCAGACGTTCAGGCGGCGGTCAGCCCTTCTCGAAGAGGGCAATCAGGGCGCTGTCGTCCTTGTTTTCGCCCACCGCCATGTCCCCGTAGATGCGCACGCGCCGCAGGGTCAGGTGAATGATCCGCCCTTCACGCAGCAGCGCCTCGAACCGCGCGGCAAAGCCCTGGGTGTCGTAGTGGTGTTCGTTGATCGACAGGGTGAACTGCGCCCCCCGCCGGGAGATGCGCAGCAGCGCGTCCAGCGCGCCGGGTCCGACATGGCCGGTGGTGAAGGTCCCCGAGGACACGATGCCCGCATAGCTGTCGGGCGGCACCGGGATGCCTTCGTTCAGGTCGGCCTCGATGGCGTCGCGATAGATGTCCTTGCGCATCGCTTGGCCCAGCATTTCTGCGCTGATGTCGGTGGCGTCGATTGGTCCGACGCCCAGATCAGACAGCACCGCACCACACAGCCCGGTGCCCGCGCCCACGTCCAGAACCGGCCCCTGTCCGCCCGCCGTGACAAAGGCGCGCGCGGTATGGATATGCAACTGGTAATCCTCGCGCGCGGCAAAGCTGGCGTCATAGTCGCCGGCCCACTCGGCATAGAGCCTGCGGGAGTCCTCGGGCGTCTTCAGCGCATAGGCGGCGTTCAGATCGGGTTTGTCGCTCATGTACAATGAAAGGCGCATGTTGAGATTCGAATCAAGCGGCGCTTGCATCCCCCCGGTCGGGGCCGCATCAATGACGCATGGACAAACTGCTGATTTCTTTCGGACACGGGTATTCCGCACAGGCGCTGGCCCGGCTGCTGCTGCCACAGGGCTGGCGGATCATCGGAACCACGCGGTCGGCCGAAAAGGCCGACATGCTGCGATCCACCGGGATAGAGCCTGTCATCTGGCCCGGCGACCCGGACGCCCTGCCGCTTGACCGGGCCAGCCACCTGCTGATCTCTGCCGGGCCGGGCCAAGACGGCGACCCGGTGCTCAACGCGATGCGGGATCGGATCGCCGTTCGCGCCGGTCAGTTCGACTGGGTCGGCTATCTCTCGACCACGGCCGTCTATGGCGACCATCAGGGCGGCTGGGTTGATGAAGACACCCCAATGACCCCGGCTAGCCGCCGCGGCCGCTGGCGGGTCGATGCCGAACGCGCCTGGAGAGACATCCCAGGGCTGCCACTGCACATCTTCCGCCTCGCCGGGATCTATGGCCCGGGGCGGGGTCCCTTCGCCAAAGTGCGCGCCGGCACCTCGCGCCGCATTATCAAGCCGGGGCAGGTGTTTTCCCGCATCCATGTCGAGGACGTCGCGCAGGTGCTCGCCGCCTCCATCACCCGCCCCAATCCCGGCGCCGCCTACAACCTCTGCGACGATGACCCGGCCCCGCCGCAGGACGTGATCGAACACGCCGCCACCCTGCTCGGCCTGCCGGTGCCCCCTGCTATCCCCTATGATGAGGCCGAGATGACGCCCATGGCGCGCAGCTTCTACGGCGAAAGCAAACGTGTCAGGAACGACCGGATCAAGGATGAACTGGGGGTGCGCCTCATCTACCCCGACTACCGCATCGGGCTGCAGGCGCTTCTGGCCTCTGAGCCAGGGGATGAGACCCGGACAGGCGGCATCAGCTAGGGCGGTTTCGGTGGGGATCTGGCATAACTTTTTTGTCCTGTGGAATTTCCGCACCCTCAAGAAACTGCGCGGCCGGATCGAATCCCGCTTTCCCGGCCAAACTCCGAAGATGTGGCGTGATTTCGGAGGCGCGCAAAAACTCGATCTCCATCTCGGCCCGGTTCTCTACCCGGAACTCGCCATCCTGCAATTGCTGGCTGTCGCTGCGCCCGACAGATTGCCGCTCCATGTGCTGGGCGATGACGCGGTTGCCGCATATGTCACGCGGCTGAGACGCGGCCCGGTCGCGCGGCTCTACCGAGTATTGGCCGGGATCACGGGCCTGACCTACCGCCTTCAAGGCGGAATGCGGTAAACCCGGCGCCCGGAACGCTGCGCGAAGCCAAAGATGTCAACGGGTTGCGTTGTGCCTGAGCTTTCATCTCTTCGAAAATACGCCCGCCGGAGGCTCGCCGCGCGGCACGCGCGGTGCCCGGCCCAACCGGGGCCAAGTCCGCCAGGACGCAGGCGCTGGGCGGGAGCCCCTCACATTTCAGAACAATAATCTTCGTCCACTGTGCGCAGAACATAGGTCTTGCGCGCTCGAACGCCCACGTCGTGCCGGATCATCAGGCGCGTAAGCCGGTCGCCATTGATCGGCACGATCCTTTGTTGCAGGCGGGAGACATAGTCCCGTGCCTCGCGTGAAAAGTCCGAGGTGGTGACAAAACCACCCTTGTTTGCGCCTTCCGTGGTCAGGGAGCCGACAAAGGCATTCAACGCCGGACGTCCGACCTCGTTTTCGGCTGCGAATCTTTTCGCCTGAACATAGACTGTGTCGAGGCCAAGTTTGTCTTCGTTGAAGCCGTCATCGATCACCCGGCATTGATTATTCGAACTGTCATGCTTTTTCAGCTTTTCGGTCGGCTGAACGGATTTTTCACGCCAGCTTGCGATTCCAGTCGAACTGGACAGAACCTCGTTATCAATCCTGTTTGAATCGCTCCGGATTTTCCGGAGGCTCCAGATCAAGGAAAGATTGGCTGTGGCCGGATTGCACGGGGTGACCTTTGAATGCGGCCGCGGCCGAAAATTGGAAACGACAAAGGGCCGGCGTACGCGCCGGCCCTGTTTGCGCGGAGAGACGCGATTACTTGTCGCGGAACTGCGGCTGGCGTTTTTCGAGGAAGGCGCCCATGCCTTCTTTCTGGTCCTCGGTCGCGAAGAGCGAGTGGAAGACGCGGCGTTCGAAGAGCAACCCTTCGCCCAGGGAAACCTCGTAGGAGCGGTTGACCGCCTCCTTGGCCGCCATGACCGAGGGCTGCGATTTCTCGGCGATCTTCTGGGCGGCGCCCAGCGCCTCTTCGATCAGCTTCTTGGCGGGCACCACGCGGGAGACAAGGCCGCTGCGCTCGGCCTCTTCGGCGTCCATGAAGCGGCCTGTCAGGTTCATGTCCATCGCCTTGGACTTGCCGACAAATCGGGTAAGCCGCTGGCTGCCGCCCATGCCGGCGATGACGCCCAGGTTGATCTCGGGCTGGCCGAATTTAGCGGTGTCGGCGGCGATGATGAAATCGCAGGCCATCGCCAGTTCGCAGCCACCGCCCAGCGCATAGCCGGAGACGGCGGCGATGATCGGCTTGCGGATCTTGATGATCCGGTCGGAGGCATTGGCAAAGAAGTTTTCCGAGAACACCTCGGCAAAGCTTTTCCCCGACATCTCCTTGATATCGGCGCCGGCGGCAAAGGCTTTCTCGGACCCGGTGATGACGACACAGCGCACCTTGTCGTTGGTGTCGGCGTCTTCGAGCGCCTCGCAGAGTTCGCCGAGCAGCTGGGTGTTGAGGGCGTTCAGCGCGTCGGGGCGGTTCAGCTTGATGAGGGCTACGTGGTCGTCCACATCGACGTTGATCGTCTCAAAGGCCATGGGTTCACTTTCGTTGTTCCGTTTGGTTCCGATTCCTTACCACGCGAGCGCAGCGGTTCAAGCTATCTTTGGCAGGTCGGGCAGTAGAAGGACGACCGGCCCGACTGCACGATGCGGCGGATGGTCGAGGTGCAGCCGGGGGTGCGGCAGGGGTCGTTTTCGCGGCCGTAGACGTCAAAGGAATGCTGGAAATATCCAAGTTCTCCATCGGCTTGGCGGAAATCCCTGAGCGAGGAGCCGCCCGCCGCGATGGCATCCGTCAGCACCTGGCGGATGATCGGAACAAGGGCGGCGGTGCGGGCGGCGGAGATGCGCCCGGCCTTGCGGCGCGGGTCGATACGCGCGCGATAAAGCGCCTCGCAGACATAGATATTGCCCAATCCGGCAACGATTCCCTGATCCAAGAGCGCCGATTTGACCGGCGTGTTGCGCCCCCGGAAGGCGGCGATCAGATGATCCTCGTGGAAATCGTTGCCGAGAGGTTCGGGGCCGAGCACGGCGAGCAGCTTGTGGGTGTCGGTGGAGGCGGTAGGCATCAGGTCCATCGCGCCGAACCGGCGCGGGTCGTTGAAGGTGATGCGCGCGCCGTTGTCCATGTGCAGGACGACATGGTCGTGTTTCTCGGGCGTCGGGTGGGTATGGGTGAACAGGCCCAGCGGGTCGCCCGACACCGTCATGCGGCCCGACATGCCCAGATGGATCAGCAGGGTTTCGCCCGACGCCAGATCGGCGAGGATGTATTTCGACCGGCGGCGCAGCCGCAGCACCCGCTGGCCGGTCAACCGCTCGGCCATACGCTCGGGGAAGGGCCAGCGCAGGTCGGGGCGGTTCACCTCCGCCCGCGCGATCACCGCGCCTTCCATCGCGGGGGCAAGACCCCGGCGGACGGTTTCAACTTCGGGGAGTTCGGGCATCGTTCAGTTTGCTTTCTGCAAAGGCCATCAACTCGTCACGCCCCGCACAGTAGTTCGGGATGCGCGCCTTGCCGCTGTGGCGAAATTCGATGATGCGGCATTCATTGCCGCTGGATGTGCCAATAATGTCGTCCCACCGATGGGATCGGGCGCGCAGATTCCGGCCCAGGGCGGTGAGATGCGTGTCGGTGTAGGCAAAGGAGTAGAGCGCGAAATAGACACATGCATAGAACATGTAGAGCCCGAAGCCGAGAATCCCCATGGCAAATGCCAGCGATGTGAAACTGGAAGTGGCATGCATCAGGGGTGGTCTGGCCACGTAAAAAAAGGACACCGCCAAAAGTGCGGACCCTGCGACCCAGGCGAGACGAAACCGCATCCGCCCGCGTTTTACGTTTCCGGCGTCCGGCTGCAATTTCTCGGACCCGATTTTCCGAACCCCCAACGCCCGCAATGCCCGTTCTCCGACCTGAAACAGGAAAAAGAGCAAGGCAGCCCCAGTCGATTGCAGAATGAGGTTGTCGATGAAACCGTCGTTGCTGAGTTTTCCGGTGGACACGAGATATCTATCGACAAGCGACAGCGCACAGAGGAATAGCAACAACAATCCGGTCTGCCAGGTCTTCATCGACGTCCCTGCGTCCCTATCGCCCGTTTGTCTTCCTCGCCGCCGAACTATAAGGAAGCACAGAGGATCAACAAGGCGGCTCTGCGATGTCGGATTCGGACAAACCCACAGCGGACAAGACCACCCATTTCGGCTTTGACACCGTGCCCGAGGGTGAGAAGGCGGGCCGCGTGCAGGGGGTGTTCAACTCGGTCGCGTCGAAATACGACATCATGAACGACGTGATGAGCATGGGCATCCACCGGGTTTGGAAAGACGCGATGATGGACTGGCTGGCGCCGCGTCCCGGTCAGCGGCTGCTGGATGTGGCGGGGGGGACCGGCGACATCTCGTTTCGGTTCCTGAAGCGGGCGGGCCACGGCCATGCCACGGTTCTGGACCTGACCGAGCCGATGCTGGCCGAGGGGCGCAAACGGGCCGAGGCGGGCAGCATGGCCGACAGTCTGGACTGGGTGGTGGGCGACGCCATGGCGCTGCCGTTCGAGGCCAATACGTTTGACGTCTACACCATCTCTTTCGGGATCCGGAACGTGACCCGCCCGCAAGAGGCGCTGAACGAAGCCTTTCGCGTGCTTAAACCCGGCGGGCGGCTGATGGTGCTGGAGTTCAGCCAGCTGCCCAACGACGGGCTGCAAAAGCTCTATGACCTCTACAGCTTCAACGTGATCCCGCGCATGGGACAGGCCATCGCGGGCGACCGCGACAGCTATCAGTACCTGGTGGAATCGATCCGCAAGTTTCCCGATCAGGAAACGTTCCTGTCGATGGTGCGGCAGGCCGGGTTCGACAACGCCAAGTACCGCAACCTGAGCCTTGGCATCGCGGCGCTGCATTCGGGGTGGAAGCTGTAGCATGAGAGGCCCGCATAACATCTGGCGGCTGGTGCGCACCGGCGCCACCTTTGAACGGACCGGCGCGATGGGCGTCGTGCTGGACGCGATGGATGCGCCGAAACCGTTGCGGGTGCTGGCGCGCGTGCTGGGCTGGCCGTTCCAATGGCTGGGGTACAAGGGCGACGCGGCGATGCCTCCGGTGACCCGCGCGCTGACCGCGCTGGGACCGGCCTATATCAAGTTCGGACAGGTGCTGTCGACGCGGCCCGACGTGGTCGGCGACGAGCTGGCCGAACAGCTGCGGGTACTGCAGGACAAGCTGCCGCCGTTTTCGCGCGCGCAGGCCAAGGCCGAGGTGGAGCGCGAGCTGGGCCTCGACGTAGACGCGGTGTTTTCCGAGTTCAGCGAACCGATCGCGGCGGCCTCGATCGCACAGGTACACCGGGCGAGGATCGCCGAAACCGGGCAGGAGGTGGCGGTCAAGGTGCTGCGCCCCGGCATCGAACGCGCCTTTCACAAGGATGTCGACGCTTTCTACCTAGCCGCCCGGATGGCGGACCTGTTCGCGCCGGGCGCCAAGCGGCTGCGCCCGCTGGACGTGATCGAGCATTTCGACGGTGTCGTCCGGGGTGAACTGGATCTGCGGCTAGAGAGCGCGGCGGCCTCGGAATACGCCGCCAATACGGTCGACGATCCGGGTTTTGCCCTTCCGCCGATCCTGTGGAATTTTTCGGGCCGCCGGGTGATGACGCTGGGCTGGGCCGAGGGGGTCAACCTGGGCGACAACGCGGCGCTGGATGCCGCCGGTCATGACCGGCGGGCGCTGGGAGAACGGGTGTTGTCGATGTTTCTGACCCACGCGCTGCGCGACGGGTTCTTTCACGCCGACATGCACCAGGGCAACCTGAAGGTGGCCGCGAACGGCGACCTGATCGCCTTTGACTATGGCATCATGGGCCATATCGACGAGTACACCCGCCGGGTTTACGCAGAGATCCTGTTCGGCTTTATCCGCCGCGATTACAAGCGCGTGGCCGAGGTGCATTTCGAAGCGGGCTATGTGCCGGCCGACCGCAACGTCGATGAATTCGCCCGTGCGCTGCGCGCCGTGGGCGAGCCGATTTTCGGCATGGATGCCTCGCATATCTCCATGGGGCGGCTGCTGGCCTATCTGTTCGAGGTGACCGAACGCTTTGGCATGGAGACCCGGACCGAGCTGATCCTGCTGCAACGTACCATGGTGGTGGTCGAGGGCGTGGCCCGTTCCCTGGACCCGCATATCAACATCTGGCAGGTCGCCCGGCCCGTGGTCGAGGATTACATCAAGCAATCCATCGGCCCGCGTGCCTTGGGCAGCGACCTGCTGAAGACCGCGCGGGTAATGGCCCGGTTCGGACCACGTCTGCCGGGGCTGGTGGAATCGGCGCTGATCGCGCAGACCCACACCGATCCGGCCCCCTCTGGCCCCGGCTGGCAAGCGCTGCTCTGGCCCGCTCTGGGCGGTGCAGTGGCGGGCGGGCTGGCGGTGGCGCTGGTGCTGTCGCTGGGCTGAGTTTGCGCGCAACCAGCGCGGCGCGCTAGACTGCGCCATGGCCCGAGCGAATCCGCACCGTCCCTTTACTGCGGGCCCCGAACAAACTGCGCGGGCTCCCGGCGTCAGCGGCAATGCCATCAACGGGCTGGGCGAACTCGCGCACCGCCGTCCGCGCATGGTCTATTGGGCCCCGGACCCCGACGACATCCCGCACGGGGACCTGCAGCGCTACTTCTACAGTCAATCCGCCCGCGTGGCCGCCTTTGCCGACAGGCGCGCGGCCCAGCAAGCCGTTCTGGACGCCCCTCTGCCCCCGGTAGGCGACAGGCGCACCACGCGGCCGCCCAAAGACTGGACCGCCGCACTGGACGAGTTCATCGCCAATGGTGAGTGTGAAAGGACCGGTGTCGCCCGGATACAGCCCGACTGGGTGTACGAAGGCCAGCAAATCGCCGAATCCACCGTCATCATGATCGGTGTCGCCCATGACTACGACGCCATCGCCACCGCCCCGGACCCGCACGCCGGGCTCGAGGTCATGCACCAGTACGCCCGCGCCGCCGCAGCGGCCAAATCCATTGCCGGCTGGCTGCGGCGCCACGGCTGGCCCGCCACCGCCGTCACCGGCCCGATGACCGGCGACCTGGCGATGATCCCGCCGGCGCTCGCCTGCGGCTTTGGAGAACTGGGTAAACACGGGTCCATCATCAACCCTGAAATGGGCGCCTCTTTCCGGCTCTCGGCGGTGCTCACCGATGCCCCCTTCGCTCCGACCCCGCCGCAAACACATGGCATCGACGCCTTCTGCCAGAGCTGCCGCATCTGCGAAGACGCCTGCCCGCCCGAGGCCCTGTTCCCCGACAAGCAAACCGTGCGCGGCGCAACAAAATGGTACGTCGATTTCGACAAGTGCCTGCCCTTCTTCAACCAGACCCACGGCTGCGCCATCTGCATCGCCCAGTGCCCCTGGTCGCGCCCCGGCGTCGGCCTTAACCTGGCCGCCAAACTGGCCCGCAAACGCCAAAGGGGCGCGGACTAACCCGCGCCCCTTTCATCTCATCACAAATACTCCGGTGGGCTGGGGGCTGCCCGCCAGCCTTTCTTAGCCCCCCGGGCTTCGCCCTTAGAGCATCTCAATGGCAATTGCGATCCCCTGGCCGCCACCGATACACATGGTGATCAGGCCCTTTTTGCCGCCAGTCCGCTCAAGTTCATACAGCGTCTTGACGGTGATGATGGCCCCGGTCGCGCCAACCGGATGACCCAGCGCGATGGCGCCGCCGTTCGGGTTGACCTTGGCCGGATCCAGACCCAGCTCCTTGTTCACCGCCAGCGCCTGCGCCGCAAAGGCCTCGTTCGATTCGATCACGTCGAAATCGCCGATCGTCAGCCCGGTACGCTTCAGCAGGTTATGCACCGCCGGCACCGGGCCGATGCCCATCACCTCGGGGCGGACACCGGCATGGGCATAGCCCAGAATGCGGGCCTTGGGCTTCAGGCCGGCTTTCTCGGCTGCATCCGCCGTGGCCAGCACAACCGCCGCCGCGCCGTCGTTGATGCCGCTGGCATTGCCGGCGGTGACGCTGCCGTCCTTGCGGAACACCGGCCGCAGCCCGGCCAGCGTTTCCACCGTGGTCGCCTTGGGGTGTTCGTCAACCTTGAAGTCGACCATGTCGCGCCGGACCTTGATTTGCACCGGGGCGATCTGGCTTTCAAACAGGCCGGATTCGATGGCCGCCGCTGCGCGTTGCTGGCTGGTCGCGGCAAATGCATCCATCTGTTCGCGGGTGATCTGGTGCTCGTCGGCGACGTTTTCCGCCGTCACGCCCATGTGGCCGGTGCCGAAAGGGCAGGTCAGCGCGCCCAGCATCATGTCCAGCGCCTTGATATCGCCCATCTTGGCGCCCCAGCGCGCCTGGGTCATCGCATAGGGGCTGCGCGACATCGCCTCGGCGCCGCCAGCCACCGCGAATTCGGCATCGCCCAGCATCAGCGACTGTACCGCCGAGATAATCGCCTGCGCGCCCGACCCGCACAGGCGGTTCACGTTCATCGCCGGGGTGCCGTTTGGAATGCCCGCCTGCATCGCCGCAACGCGGCTCAGGTACATGTCGCGCGGCTCGGTGTTGATCACGTGGCCAAAGACCACGTTGCCGATCTGGCCCCCCTCGACGCCGGAGCGCTCCAGCGCGGCCTCGGTGGCCACCGTGGCCAGGTCAATGGGCGCGGTGCTGGCCAGAGCGCCGCCAAAAGTGCCGATGGCGGTGCGAGCGCCATCCAGAAGTACGATATCGGTCATGATTGTGTTCCTGTTCCTTATCCAGAATCGGTCTCATTATTCTGATCGCGCGGCGCGGTGTCTGCCACCTACGTCGTCGCACCGCGACGTAACGGCAGCGACAAATGCACGCGCCGCGATTGACAATGGGCCGGACCCGGCGCAGAAATCCGGTATGACGGAAGAGACTGACGCTATCCTGACACGCCTGCCTGCCCGCCTGAAAGAAGCGCGGCGCGCCATGGGGCTGTCGCTTGAAGCGGTGGCGAACCTGTCGGGCGTGTCGCGTTCGATGGTCAGCCAGATTGAACGCGGTGAAAGCAGCCCCACAATCGCCACCCTGTGGAACCTGACCCGGGCCTTGCAGGTGGACTTCGCAGGCTTGCTCGACGAACCTGAAAGCGCCGAACGGGTGCAGGTGTTGCGTGCCGATACGGCTCCCAAGATCGAGAACCACGGCGAAGGCTGCCACATCCGCATCCTGTCACCGCCCGAGGATGCCGGGCGGCACGAAGTCTATGATATCCGCCTTGATCCCGGCGGGGCGCTGCGCAGCCAACCGCATGGCCGGGGCACGGTCGAACACCTGACCGTGGTCGACGGCTCGGTCACGGTGCAGTCCGGCGCCGCAACCGAGACGCTGAAGGCCGGTGACACGGCGCGCTACGCCGCCGATCTGCCCCATTCCATCATCGCGGACAAGGCGCCGTCGCGCGTGTTTCTGATTGTCCTTTCGGCATAGTGGACCAAATCTCTTTCAAGGAAGTTAGACCGGAAAAGTCGAAATTTTCCGGCGACCATCGCATCCGGCATTATGGATTTATTTCCGGTATAGCGAATTCTTCTATTTAGGATCGGCTTCCGTTATGATAGATAAACGACTCACCGGAGGCCGCCCATGTCACAGTCCTTTCTGTCCCACCTGTCCGATACCCTGGCGCAGATCGACGCCGAGGGGCTGACCAAACGCGAAAGGTTGATCACCTCGGCGCAAGGAGCCGAAATCGACGTCGGCGGGCGGCACGTGATCAACCTCTGCGCCAATAACTACCTTGGGCTGGCCGATCACCGCGACCTGATCCGCGCCGCCCGGGCGGCGATGGACGATCATGGCTATGGCATGGCCAGCGTCCGGTTCATCTGCGGCACCCAGGATCTGCATCGCGCGCTGGAGCAGAGACTGGCCAGCTTTCTGAACACCGACGACTCGATCCTGTTTGCCGCCTGTTTCGACGCCAACGGCGGGTTGTTCGAACCTCTGCTGGGCCCCGAGGACGCGGTCATTTCGGATGCGCTGAACCATGCCTCGATCATCGACGGAATCCGGTTGTGCAAGGCAAAACGCTATCGCTATGCCAATTCCGATATGGAGGATCTGGAGGCCCGATTGAAGCAGGCCCGCGCCGATGGGGCACGCCATATCATGATCGCCACCGACGGCGTCTTTTCGATGGATGGCTACCTTGCGAAATTGCCAGAGATCCGGGCGCTGGCGGATCGCTATGACGCGGTGGTGATGGTGGACGACTGCCACGCCACCGGCTTTATGGGGCCGCGCGGTGCCGGCACGCCCGACCACGCGGGGGTCGAGGTCGATATTCTGACCGGCACGCTGGGCAAGGCACTGGGCGGCGCGATCGGCGGTTATGTCGCCGGGCCGCAGGCGGTGATCGACCTGCTGCGGCAACGCGCCCGGCCCTACCTTTTTTCCAATTCGTTGCCGCCCGCCGTGGTGGCCGCCGGGATCGAGGCGATCCGGTTGGTGGAAGAGGGCGCGGAGCTACGGGCGCGGCTGTTCGAGAATGCCGCCTATTGGCGGGCCGGGCTGGAGCGGCTGGGGTTCGATCTGCTGCCCGGCGAGCATCCAATCGTACCGGTGATGCTGGGAGAGGCGCGGCTGGCGCAGGAGATGGCGGCGCGGCTGTTCGACGAGGGGGTTTACGTATCGGGGTTCTTTTTCCCGGTGGTGCCAAGGGGGCAGGCGCGCATCCGCACGCAGATGAACGCGGCACTGACGCGCGAGGAATTGGACCGGGCGCTGGCCGCGTTCAGGACCGCAGGCAGGGCACTGGGGGTGGTGTCATGACGGGCGAGATGAAATGCCTGGTCAAGTCCCACGCCCGCGAAGGGCTGTGGATGGAGACACGGCCGGTGCCTGAGATCGGCAAGAACGACGTGTTGATCAAGGTGCACACGACCGGTATCTGCGGCACCGACGTGCATATCTGGAACTGGGACGACTGGGCGCAGCGGACGGTGCCGGTTGGCCTGATCACCGGCCACGAATTTGCCGGTGAGATCTGCGAACTGGGATCGAATGTGGAGGATCTGGAGATCGGCCAGCGCTGTTCCGGCGAGGGGCATCTGATCGGCCACCACTCACGGCAGGCGCGTGCGGGCAAGTTCCACCTGGATCCCGAAACCCGCGGCATCGGAGTGAACGAGCCGGGCGCCTTTGCCGAATACCTGGCCTTGCCGGCCTTCAACGTGGTGCCGCTGCCCGATGCGATCCCGGACGAGATCGGCGCGATCCTGGACCCACTGGGCAACGCGGTGCACACGGCGCTGAGTTTCGATCTGATCGGCGAGGACGTGCTGATCACCGGGGCGGGGCCGATCGGCATCATGGCGGCGGCGGTGGCGCAGCACGTCGGTGCGCGGCACGTGGTGATCACCGATGTCAACCAGACGCGGCTGGATCTGGCCGCACAGGTGACGGAGGTGGTGCCGGTCAACGTGGCAACCCAGCACCTGGGCGAGGTGACGGCAGGGCTGGGCATGAAGGAGGGATTTGATGTCGGGCTCGAGATGTCGGGCAACCCGGCGGCCTTTGACCAGATGGTCGAGGCGATGGTGATGGGCGGGCGGATCGCGATGCTGGGCATCCCGCCGGGCAAGTCAGCGGTGGACTGGAGCCGGATCGTGTTCAAGGCGATCACCATCAAGGGGGTTTACGGCCGCGAGATATTCGAAACCTGGTACAAGATGATCGCGATGCTGGAAGATGGGTTGGACATCGGCCGGATCATCACCCATCGTTTCTCGGTGGATGAATTTGAACAGGGGTTCGCGGCGATGCGGTCGGGCAACAGTGGCAAGGTGGTCCTGGACTGGATCGGCTAGAGGGGGTGCTGCCCCCCTCGCGGCAGGCCGCGAGCCCGCCGGAGTATTTGGAAAAGAGATGAAAGACGTAGCGGCTCAGTCGATTCTGCAGGTGATCGGACATACCCTGGCGGTCTGGCTGGACCGGATGGTGGCGGCGCGGGGGGGCTGAACGGGCGGATCCCGGCCAAGCTGGATTACCTGAACCCGGGTTTTTCGAAAAAGGACCGGGCGGCGCTGGGCATCATCGAGGCGGATTGAAGTACCTGTCGACGGATTTGTGGGGTTAGGGCCGCAGCGGCACGCGGCCCCGGTCGGTGAGTAGCCAGCAGTCACGCCCCTGAAACACAGCTGGCACGATCGGACGGCCATAGCCCGCGCCGCCGTCGAGGTCGATGCGGTTGCCGAAATGCTGCGGAAAATCGAGCGCCGTGTGGCCGTGCACGACGAGCCAGGGGTGCGGGTCCGGGTTGGTCAGGAAGGGGTCGCGGATCCAGACCATGTCCTTTTCGCTTTGCTGTGACAACGCGATGCCGGGGCGGATGCCAGCGTGGACGAACAGCAGATCGTTGGTCTGGTGGTAAAGATTGAGGCCGCGGAGGAAATCGACATGGGCTTGCGGCACCTTGGCCTTGGCATCGGCATGCAGGTCTTCGAGGCGGATCCGGTCGGGCACGTCGACCCGGTAAGAGGCCATCGTTTCGGTGCCGCCGATGCGCTCGTGAAACCAGTGGTAACCAACCAGCATATGAGGGTCGTGGCGGGGGGGGTCCTCCAGGAACCATTCGAACATGCGGTCGTGGTTGCCCTTGAGCGTGATCCAGGGACGGCCCTGGGCCTGGCCTGCGATCAGCCGGTCGAGCACGCCGGCGCTGTCGGGCCCACGGTCGGTGTAGTCGCCGAGGAAGACGACAGGCGCGTCAGCGCCGCCGTCGGCGGCGATCAGGTCGAGCGCGTGGTCGAGCATGGCGGACTGGCCGTGGATGTCGCCGACAGCATAAATGGGAGAGGTCATAGACGCGCACCTGTTGATATTGTGCCTTTCATGCCCCAATTGCCGCCGCTGCGAAAGAGGACAGGTCGATCGGGGCCGGAGTTTCGGAGATCTGGTCGCGCAGCCAGCGGTGCGCCGGGGGTTTGGTGCTGCGGCGGTGCCCGGCATGGTGACGGCCACCGGGGGAATATGCAGCGGCGGTTCGTGGATGTCGAGGCCGAAACGCGGCGCAGGTGCGGGGATCGCGGCGCGCGATGGAGACAAAGCGCGACCAGAGCAGGCGGCGGGTGTCGATCCAGCCGGGAAACCCGGTTTCCGGCAGCAGCACCAAATCGACCGGATCAGGCTTGATGGACTGGACGTGGTTGTCGGGCACGAGATCCACCAGTTGCACCCGCATGTAGGGGGCGATACGGGACAGACGCTCGGCCAGTTGCGGCATCAGCAGGGTGACGTAGAAATTGCTGCCCGACAGGCGGAAGGTCTCGGCGTCATCGGC
>JBFHMM010000073.1:0-16153 GCA_041594355.1 Paracoccaceae bacterium
CCAGCGGTTCGTCCATCAGGATCACATCCGGGTCATTGGCCAGGCAGCGGGCCAGCGCCACCCGCTGCTGCATCCCCCCAGACAGTTCGTAAACCGCCTTGTCCTTGAACTCCTGCAGGCCGACCACATCCAGCAGATGGTCGACGATACCAGCCGCCTCAACCGCCGGCATGCCCTTCATGCGCGGGCCAAAGCCGACATTGTCGCGCACGCTCATCCACTCGAACAGCGCGCCCTGCTGAAACACCATGCCGCGCTCCGCATCAGGTCCGGTGACCGAATGCCCGTTCATCACGATCTGCCCCGCGGTCGGGGCCAGAAACCCCGCCACAATGTTCAACAGGGTGGTCTTGCCGCACCCCGACGGGCCAAGCACGCTCATCAGCTCGCCCTCTTTCAGATGCAGCGAGACATCCTTGAGCGCCTGCACCGCGGTGCCGTTGGGCAGCTCAAATCGCATTGAGATATTTTCGATGGCCAGTCCGGACATGTGACAAGGGTCTCCTGCATCGGCTCGGGGAGGGACCAAGATCTTTTGAAAAAATCTTGTCCGGAATTTTTGAAAAATTCCGGTCCGCAAAAGGCAGCGGGCGGGGGAACGCCGCCCGCTGCGGTCGCTACATTCCCTTGGTCGCCATCAGCGGGCCGGTGTTGACCGCGTTCTCATAGCTGTCCAGCGCCTTGTCGATGGACCCGGCCTCGACAAACACATTGGCCACGCCTTTCATGAAATTCTGCGCGCCACCGCCCAGCCACTTGGCTTCCAGCTGCTCGTCAACGCTGGGAAACACGAAACCGGCCAGTGTCTCCATAGTGGCATCGGGGTCCATACCCGCGTCCCTGGCGATCACCGGCAGCATCTCGGCCCGGTTGCCGGCATCCGCCCACATCGCATTGGCTTCGGCGGTGACCTTGAGAAAGGCCGCCGCCATATCGCTGTTCTCGGCCAGCCAGCCCGCCGGGGCCGAAGTCACGTCAAACACGAGGATGCCCAGCTGTTCCTTCTCGGCGCCGGTCAGCAGCACGTTGCCATGCTCCTTCATCCGGCGCAGCGCCCCGCCCCAGCCGCAGGCCATGTCGACCGCGCCCTGGGCGATCGCCGCCGCGCCATCGGGCGGCGCCATGTCGACGACTTCAAGGCTGGCCAGATCGACACCAAAATGGCTCATCTGTTTCAGGAACCCGTAATGCGCCGCCGTACCCAGCGGCACGGCAACCTTCTTGCCGGCCAACTCCCCGGCGCTGTCCTTGTCGATCTCCAGATCTGCGTGCACCACGCAATTGTCATTGTCGGAATAGCTGACCGCCACGTCGAGAACCTGCAGGTCCTGACCCGCACTGGTGGCCACCACAAAGGGCGGCACACCCTGGCTGACCGCCAGCTGCACATCACCCGAGGCCATCGCCGCGCTCATCGCGGTGCCGGTGTCAAAGCTGACCCAGTTGATGCCAACGCCCAGCGCCTCTTCATAGGTGCCCATTTCCTTGGCGTACTGGAACGGCATCGGCCACTCCAGGAAATAGGCAACCGTGATGTCCTCGGCCATCGCGGGCAGCGCTCCGGCCAGCATCGCCACCCCTGCAACGGCTCCCATCAACTTTGATTTCCGTGTCATTGTCGTCTCCCGTGTGATCCTCTACCGATACCAGCGGTGTTCAGTTCTGGCGTTTGTCCGTCCTGTTTCGTTCACCGGCTCCCACGGTCTATTCGATCGAACCCGGCGGAACCTTGGGCTCTATTCCGATCCGAAATCCAACATCCAATCAACGGTTTTTCCAAATCCGGCATCGTCGGCTGGCCCCGCCATTCCAGCCGCGTGAATTGGGCCCCGGATCAATGCAATTTCTTTTCAATGACTTACAGAATGCACCGATGTCAGCCGGATCAAACGCCCATGATTTTGGTCTCATTCACCGCACAGACTGGACCTATAGCGCGCCCGTTTTTTGGCGTTTGACTGGTGTCAATTGGACTCCGTGCAGCCCTCGGCGCACGGACACATGCCCCTTGTTTCTGCAGCGAAAGGATCTGTCATGCACGGCAGTTTCAATGAAAACGACATCAGCCATATCGTCGAGGCCGACAAGGCCCACGTCTGGCACCACCTGACACAGCACAAGGCCTTTGAGACCGGAGACCCGCGCATCATCCTCGAAGGCAAGGGCATGCGCGTCTGGGACCAGAACGGCAAGGAATACATCGACGCCGTCTCCGGCGGGGTCTGGACCGTCAACGTCGGCTATGGCCGCGAATCCATCGCCAAAGCCGTCTATGACCAGTTGATGAAGCTCTGCTATTTCAGCCAGGGCGCGGGCTCTGTGCCCGGCGCGCTGTTCTCCGAGAAACTGATCTCCAAAATGCCGGGGATGAGCCGGGTTTACTATACCAACTCCGGGTCCGAGGCGAACGAAAAGGCGTTCAAACTGATCCGCCAGATCGCCCACAAACGCTACGACGGTAAAAAACACAAGATCCTCTATCGCGACCGCGACTACCACGGCGGTACGCTGGCGGCGATGTCGGCGGGCGGCCAGGACGAACGGGTCATGCAATACGGGCCGCTGGCGCCGGGCTTTGTCCGCGTGCCCCATTGCCTGGAATACCGCGCCGCCGACCAAGGCTGGGGCGATCTTTCCGGCGAGGCCTACGGCCAGCGCGCCGCCGACGCCATCGAAGAGGTCATCCTGCGCGAAGGCCCCGACACTGTCGGCGGTCTTTGCCTCGAACCGATCACCGCCGGCGGCGGGGTGATCGTGCCCCCGCCGGGTTATTGGGAGCGCGTGCAGGAGATCTGCACCAAATACGACATCCTGCTGCACATCGACGAGGTCGTCTGCGGCATCGGCCGCACCGGCACATGGTTCGGCTACCAGCATTACGGCATCAAGCCCGACTTCGTCACCATGGCCAAGGGCGTCGCCTCCGGCTATGCCGCCATCGCCTGCTGCGTCACCACCGAACGCGTGTTCGAGATGTTCAAGGACGACCCCGCCGACAAGCTGAACTACTTTCGCGACATCTCCACCTTCGGCGGCTGCACCGCCGGCCCGGCGGCGGCGCTGGAGAACATGCGCATCATCGAGGATGAGAACCTGCTCGACAATTGCACCGCCATGGGCGACCGCATGATGGGCAACCTCCAGGCGCTGGCCGAAAAGCACAAAGTCATCGGCGACGTGCGCGGCAAGGGGCTGTTCCTCGGCCTGGAACTGGTCGAAGACCGCGCCACCAGGGAACCAGTGGCCGAGAAACAGATCCAGCAAACCGTGGCCGAATGCGGCGCGCGCGGCGTCATCATCGGCGCCGCCAATCGATCGATCCCCGGACGCAACAACTTCCTGTGTTTCTCTCCGGCTCTGATCGCCACGCCCGACGACATCGACCGTATCACCGATACGGTGGATCAGGCGCTGTCCGCCACCTTCGGCTGACGCCACCACCGGGCCACCACTGGGCCACCACTGGGCCGCCACCGGGCCGCCACCGGGCCACGCCAACCCTTGACGCTTGCGCGCGGCCCATCCCACCCCCATATCCACTCGATGCGGGACCATCTTCTGACAGCATTGAAACGATGACTCGGTCCCGACCGCGCGCTCAACATTTATGCGTTTCTGCGCGAATACGGGCTGGCCATCCTGTCCGGCCTGGCACTTGTCGCCGCCCTCGGCGCTTTCCTTGCCTGGTACCGGCCCAGCCCCCACACCCACGACGCCTATGTCACCGCCCGGCTCATCGGCACCGCCCCCCTGCCCAGCGACACCGGGCCGCAGAAAACCGTGCTCGACCTGCGTCTCGCCGACGGCACGCCCCTGCGGCTGGTCGCCCGCAACGCCCTGCTCACCGGAATGCTCGACAGCCTCTGCCTCGAACGCCGCCGCTTCGTCGACACCGGCGCCCCGCGCTTCCGCGTCGCCCCCTCTCACAAGTGCCCGGCGCCCTGACCCCGCCCGCCCGCTTGCGCCCGCCAGACCAAAAGCGTAAGCGGTTCCCATGCTCGATCTCCTCGCCAAACTGCTGGGCCCGCATCGCGCGGTCACCGTTTATGCCTTCCTGCAAACCCGCGCGCTCGCCATCGTCGTGGTGCTTGCCCTGCTCGCAGGCGGCGCCCTCTTCGCCCTGCGCGGCGGCGACACCCTCGACCATGTCGCCTACATCGAGGCCCGCGTGCTCACCACCACGCCGATCAACGGCGACCGCCGCAACGGCATCATCGCCGATCTGCGCCTGCCCGACGGCGAAACCCTGCGCCTGACCGAAACCGAAGGCCTGATCGCCGGCTCCCTCACCGACACCGCCTGCGTCGAGCTGCGCCGCGACCGCAGCGGCGCTCCCGCCTACCGGCTCCGCCACCCCCGCCGCTGCGAAACCTGACCCGCCCTTCATCTCTTCACCAAATACTCCGGGGGGCTCGCGGCCTGCCGTGAGGCGGCAGAGCCCCATGCCCATGCCCCTCTTCCTTCCCCAAGCCACCGCTTTCTGCGCCCTACGCCCGCGTCCGCAACAGAACTGGCACCGGCATGACGAACAACGGCCTCCCCATCCCCCGCGGCAACCCGATCATCCTGCGCGCCGCGCTGCGCCTCAGTGACGCGCTCACCGACCTCGACGCCGCTCTGACCGAGCCGGCCCGCCATAGAACGCAGCCTGCTGCACCTGTTCGAAACCAAATCGGCGCCACTGCCGACAGCCTGCCCGACACCGGCTTCGACATGCCGCGGGGCACCTGTTCCGACATCCGGCTGGCAATCCCGCGTTGTCTGCCGGTGCTGGGCGAACCGGACATGCAACTGTCCAACGGCCCCGCCTTTGCCGCCGAGGACGACCAGCGCGACCGCCCGGTCGCCTTCGTCGGGCTCGGGCGCGGCCCCGGTCGCAATGTAATCAGCGCGCAAAGCTGCGGTGTGTGCCGGTTCTCCCATGTTTCCGGCTACGACATCGACAGCGCCGCCCACGACGTCGCGTTCTCCTTCCGGCCGTTCTCGTCCGACCGGATGCAAGGCCAGCGGGAGGCGCATATCGCCGCCACCATACGCCCCGGCGGCTACCCACTGGCGCCGCTGTCCCACGACCTCGGGCGTTACCCGGCGCTGATCCCGGTCGACCGCAGTTACGTTATCTGGAAAAAGATCACCTGAATACCCGCCCCTTCTTCATCACTTCGGCACATACGCCGGGGCTGAATTGGTCAGCCGGGCCCAGCTGGGGCAACGCTCGCCTGCACTTCCAGCCCCCTGCCTCCACGCCGCAGCCGCCCGCACATACTCCGGCCCACCCACCACCAGGTCGCGACCCAAATCCGAAATGCTCCCGCCAGGGCAAATCGGCACCTACCGGCGCCGTGCCCTGTTGGGCCGGGCAGCGCGCGGCGAGCCACGCGCTGCGCCCGCGCCCCTTTCATCCCTTCGGCACATACGCCGGGGGTAAATTGGCCCCCTGGGGCAAAGAGGGGCAGCGCCCGCTTGCCACCCTCAATCGGCCCGCCCGCCAAGACCAGATTGCACCGGCCAAAAGTCCAGCATACCCTGCCGCCATGGCCATCTCGGCAGACACTTTCTTTCTTGACCCCGACGCGCGCGGCACCCTGCAGGCCCAGATCCAGCAGATGATCGCCGAGGGCATCCTGTCGGGCCGGTTTCACGCCGGGGAAAAACTGCCCTCCTCGCGCAGGCTGGCGGCGCATCTGGGCATCAGCCGGATCACCGTGACCCTCGCCTATACCGAACTGGTGGCCAACGATTACCTCGCCTCGCGCGGCCGTTCGGGGTACTACATCTCAGACACCGCCCCGGTGCCGCCCGCGTTCGCCCCGCGCCCGCCGACCCGGGACCGGGTCGACTGGTCCCGTGCGCTGGCGCATCGCTACTCCGGCGGCGATACCGTGATCAAACCGGGCAACTGGCGCGATTTCCGCTACCCGTTCATCTATGGACAGACCGATCCGGGGCTCTTCGATCACGCCAACTGGCGGCTATGTGCGCTCAGGGCGCTGGGGCACAAAGATTTCGCCGCCCTTACCGCCGACCAGTTCGACCGCGACGATCCGCTGCTGATCGAATTCATCGCCCGCCATTCGCTGCCCAGGCGCGGCATCACCGCCGCCCCGGGCGAGATCCTGATCACGCTTGGCGCGCAAAACGCGCTCTGGCTGGCCGCGCAGCTTCTGCTCGACCGGTCGCGCCGCGCGGTGATCGAAGATCCCTGTTATCCCGCCCTGCGTGACATCCTTGTGCAAACCGGCTGCGCACTCGACCCGCTGCGTGTCGATGCCGCCGGGCTGCCGCCGCAGGCGCTGCCACAGGGGACAGACGTAATCTTTACCACACCCAGCCACCAGTGCCCAACCACCGCCACCATGCCGCTGGACCGCCGCCGCGCGCTGTTGGACCGGGCCCGCGAGATCGACGCGCTGATCGTCGAGGACGACTATGAATTCGAAATGGCCTTCCTCGCCGCGCCCTCGCCGGCGCTGAAATCGCTCGACCGCGACGGAAGAGTGATCTACGTCGGCAGCTTCTCCAAATCGCTGTTCCCAGGGCTGCGGCTGGGCTACCTCGTCGGCTCCGAAACTTTCATCCGCGAGGCCCGCGCCCTGCGCACCTCGATGATGCGCCACCCGCCCGGCCACATGCAACGCACGGCGGCCTATTTCCTGTCGCTGGGCCATTACGACAGCCAGATCCGCCGCATGTCCACCGCCCTGCACGCCCGTCGCACCGCGATGGAACAGGCCATAGCCCGCCACGGACTGACCATCGCCGGGCAAAGCGCCTCGGGCGGGTCGTCGCTGTGGATGCGCGCGCCAGACCATGCTGACACCACCCGGCTCGCCGCCACGCTACAGGACCACAGCGTACTGATCGAACCCGGCGCTCCCTATTTCGCCGCACCGCACCGCGCTGCCAATTTCTACCGGCTCGGCTATTCCTCAATCCCGGCCGACCAGATCGACACCGGCATCGCGCGGATCGCCCAGGCCATCGCCGCCTCCTGAAACTGGCCCTAAACCGAGCACCCGACTGGCCCTAACCGGCCCGCCTGCAACGGCCTACACAGGTCAGAATGGCCGCCCGCGCGCGGCCCGTAACGGCCCGTCACGACACGCCACAGGGGAGCCCGCAGCATGAAAATGACCACCGAGGAAGCCTTCGTCAAAACCCTGCAACGGCACGGCATCGAACATGCCTTCGGCATCATCGGGTCCGCCTTCATGCCGATCTCGGACCTGTTCCCGCGCGCCGGCATCACCTTCTGGGACTGCGCGCACGAAGGCTCCGGCGGCATGATGGCCGACGGCTACACCCGCGCCAGCGGCAAGTTGTCGATGATGATCGCCCAGAACGGCCCCGGCATCACCAACTTTGTCACCGCCGTGAAAACCGCCTACTGGAACCACACCCCGCTGCTGCTGGTCACCCCCCAGGCCGCGAACAGGACGCTGGGCCAGGGCGGCTTTCAGGAAGTCGAACAGATGGCGCTGTTCAAGGACATGGTCGCCTACCAAGAAGAGATTCGCGATCCCTCCCGCGTGGCCGAGGTGCTGGACCGCGTGATCGCCCGGGCCAAACGCGCCTCGGCCCCGGCCCAGATCAACATGCCACGCGATTTCTGGACACAGGTGATCGACATCGAGATCCCCGAGGTGGTCGAATTCGAACGTCCCGCGGGCGGGTCCGAGGCAATCACCAAAGCCGCCGCGCTGCTCAACTCTGCCAGCAACCCGGTGATCCTGAACGGCGCCGGCGTGGTGCTGGCCGGTGCCATCCCCGCCACCATCGAACTGGCCGAACGGCTCACCGCGCCGGTCTGCGTCGGCTATCAGCACAACGATGCCTTCCCCGGTTCGCACCCGCTCTTTGCCGGGCCGCTCGGCTACAACGGCTCCAAGGCGGGTATGGAACTGATCGCCCAGGCCGACGTGGTGCTGGCGCTCGGCACACGGCTCAACCCCTTCTCGACCCTGCCCGGCTATGGGATCGACTACTGGCCGCAAAACGCCCAGATCATCCAGGTCGACATCAATCCCGACCGCATCGGTCTGACCAAGAAAGTCTCGGTCGGCATCGTCGGCGACGCCAGGAAGGTCGCCCAGTCGCTGCTCACGAAACTTGCCCCCGACGCCGGGGACAAGGGTCGCGACGCCCGCAGATCCGCCATCGCCCAGTCCAAGTCAGCCTGGGCCCAACAGCTGTCGGGCATGGACCACGAAGACGACGATCCCGGCACCACCTGGAACGCCCGCGCCCGCGCCGACAAGCCCAATTGGATGAGCCCCCGCATGGCCTGGCGCGCGATCCAGTCCGCGCTCCCGCGCGAGGCGATCATCTCCTCCGACATTGGCAACAACTGCGCTATCGGCAATGCCTACCCGTCGTTCGAACAGGGCCGCAAATACCTCGCCCCCGGCCTCTTCGGCCCTTGCGGCTATGGGCTGCCCTCGATCATCGGCGCCAAGATCGGCTGCCCCGACACACCGGTCGTTGGCTTCTCGGGCGACGGCGCCTTCGGCATCGCGGTCACCGAGCTAACCGCGATCGGCCGCTCGGAATGGCCCGCCATCACCATGGTGGTGTTCCGAAACTACCAGTGGGGCGCCGAAAAACGCAACTCGACTCTGTGGTATGACGACAATTTCGTCGGCACCGAACTGGACGACGGCGTCAGCTACGCGGGCATCGCCCAGGCCTGCGGGCTGCAGGGCGTACAGGCCCGCACCATGGACGAGCTGACCGCCGCGCTGGGCCGCGCGATCAAAGACCAGATGGTAGGGAAAACCACACTGATCGAGGTGCTAATCAACCAGGAACTGGGCGAACCCTTCCGCCGCGACGCGATGAAAAAACCGGTCGCCGTGGCCGGGATCGACGCCGCCGACATGCAGGTGCAAACGCTCTGAACCCACCGGATTTCCAACGGAATCAGCGACAATTAATACATTCAAGAAAATATTCGCATTCTTTTGAATGTTAACCTAACCTGCCTTCATCCACCGGGGAGGACCACGGATGCGCGCCAGGCAGCCGGACGTTGAAACATCGCCCAAGGTCTCGGACGAGGTCCGTCAGACCACCTGCTACATGTGCGCCTGCCGCTGTGGCATCAACGTCCATCTCAAGGACGGCCCCGACGGGAAAAAGCAGGTCGCCTATATCGAGGGCAACCGCGACCACCCGGTGAACAAGGGCGTGCTCTGCGCCAAGGGCTCGGCCGGCATCATGCAGCACAACGCACCCTCGCGCCTGCGCGCGCCGCTCAAACGGGTCGGCCCGCGCGGGTCCGGTGAGTTCGAGGAAATCTCCTGGGACGAGGCGCTCGACATCGCGGTCGGCTGGCTCAAGCCGATCCGCGAAACGGACCCGTCGAAACTCGCCTTCTTCACCGGCCGCGACCAAAGCCAGTCCTTCACCAGCTTCTGGGCGCAGAACTTCGGCACCCCGAACTACGCCGCGCACGGCGGCTTCTGTTCCGTCAACATGGCCACCGCCGGCATCTACACCATGGGCGGCGCCTTCTGGGAATTCGGCCAGCCCGACTGGGAGCGAACCAAGCTCTTCATGCTTTTCGGTGTCGCCGAGGATCACGACTCCAACCCGATCAAGATGGGCATCGGGCGGCTCAAGGCCAACGGCGGCCACATGATCGGCGTCAATCCGGTCCGCTCCGGCTATAACGCGGTGGCCGATGACTGGGTCGGCATCACGCCGGGCACCGACGGGCTGTTCATCCTGTCGCTGATCCACGTGTTGATGTCCTCCGGCCGGATCGACCTCAACTACCTCGCGCGCTACACCAACGCGCCCTGCCTGATCATCGAAAATCCCGGCGCCGCCGACCACGGTTTGCTGCTGCGCGACGCCGACGACAGGGTGCTGGTGATTGATCGGACAACCGGCGAACCGGCGCCCTTTGACCGCCGCGGTGTGCGCCCGGATCTCAATGCCGAGTTTGTACGAAACGGCAAAACCTGCCGCACAGTCATGTACAAAATGGCACAAACCTACCTCGATCCCGCCCACGCCCCCGAAGCCGTGGCCGACCGCTGTGGCATACCCGCCGACAGAATCCGCGCCATCGCCGCCGAACTGGCGCGGGTCGCCTTCGACGAGGCCTTCGAGCTGGACATCGAATGGACCGATTTTCGCGGAGAAACCCATGCCACTATGACCGGCCGCCCGGTCAGCTTTCATGCCATGCGCGGCATCTCCGCCCATGCCAACGGCTTCCAAACCTGCCGTGCCTTGCACATTCTGCAGATCCTCCTGGGCACCGTCGAAGTGCCCGGCGGCTTCCGCTTCAAACCTCCCTACCCAAAACCGATCGAGGCCCACCCGACCCCCCATTGCGGCGCCAATCCAAACCGCCCCCTCGACGGCCCACACCTGGGATTTGTAAGTTCACCCAATGACTTGGCGCTCCGAACCGACGGCACCCCGGCGCGTATCGACAAGGCGTTCACCTGGGAAAACCCGCTCAGCGCGCATGGGCTGATGCATATGGTGATCTCCAATGCCCACGCTGGCGATCCTTACCGGATCGACACGCTATTCTTGTACATGGCGAACATGGCGTGGAACTCGTCGATGAATACCCGCAGCGTGATCGACATGCTGACCGACACCGACGACGACGGCAATTACGTCATCCCGCATATCATCTACTCCGACGCCTATTCCTCCGAAACCGTCGCCTATGCCGACCTGATCCTGCCCGACACCACCTATCTCGAACGGCACGACTGCATCTCCCTGCTCGACCGTCCGATCTGCGAAGCCGACGCCGCCGCCGACGCCATCCGCTGGCCGGTGGTAAAACCCGACCGCGACGTGCGCGGCTTTCAATCCGTGCTGGTGGATCTCGCCAACCGCATGAAATTGCAGGGTTTCACCAATGACGACGGCACAGCGAAATACTCTGACTACGCCGACTATATCACCCGCCACGAACGCAAGCCCGGAATCGGCCCACTCGCCGGCTGGCGTCTGCCCGCAGAAGGTTCGGGGGTGGGTGGGACGTCGTCCGAGGCGCATGCCGAAGGACGCGGGTCACCCAACCCCGACCAGCTGAAACATTACATCGAAAACGGCGGCTTCTGGTCCCGGCGCATCCCGGAGCAGGCGCAGTTCTACAAACCCTGGAACACCGCCTACCAGGACTGGGCGGTCGGTCTCGGCCTTTTCGACAGCCCGCAACCCTACCTGTTCCAGATCTACGTCGAACCCCTGCGCCGGTTCCAACTGGCGGCCGAAGGCCACGGCGGCCGCCAGCCCCCCGACCACCTGCGCGCCCGCATCCGCACCACCATGGATCCGCTGCCAGTCTGGTACGACACAACCCCGCCCGAACAAGAAGCCTATCCGGTGCACGCCCTCACACAGCGGCCGATGGCGATGTACCACAGCTGGGGCACACAGAACGCCTGGCTGCGCCAGCTGCATGGGCGTAACCCCTTGTATGTGCCTACGAAACTCATGCACCAGCACGGGCTGCAGGATGGTGACTGGGCTCGGGTGACGTCGCCGCACGGGGAAATTATCGTGCCGGTCATGGAAATGGCCGCGCTGAACGACAATACCGTGTGGAGCTGGAACGCCATCGGCAAACGCAAGGGAGCCTGGGCGCTGGAGCCAGACGCGCCCGAGGCAACCCGCGGCTTCCTGCTCAACCATCTGATCCACGAGCTTCTGCCGCCCAGGGGCGACGGTCTGCGCTGGGCCAATTCCGATCCGATCACCGGTCAGGCCGCTTGGTTCGACCTCAAGGTGCGGATCGAAAAAGCCCCCGACCAGACCGAGAGCCAGCCGATGTTCGAATCGCTTGCCTCGCCGGTCGGGACCGGACCAAAAACCCTGACATGGAAAGTCGGAAAATGACCCCGCCCGCCGCCGCGGAACCCAATGTAACCCATATCGTGACCGGCCACGGCGGCACTCGCCTTTCAGGGACCGAATTCGGCAACGCCGACGTCCCCTCGATCCTGCTGATCCACGGCCGGTCGCAATGCCACCTCAGCTGGCTGCAGCAGTTCTCCGGCCCACTGGCCGAACGCTTCCGCCTGATCGCCCCCGACCTTCGCGGCCATGGGCAATCTGGCAAGCCCGCTGAACCAGCGGCTTATGACAACTCCCCCCCCTGGGTCCGCAATATCGCCGCCATCATCGACCAGCTTGGCCTGATCCGCCCGTTGCTGGTCGGCTGGTCGATGGGCGGCAGGGTTCTGATGAATTACCTGCGGGTGCACGGCGAAGCCGCGATCAGCAGCGCGGCCTATTTCGGCACGGCGGCCACCTCGGGCAGGCATCGGCCCGCCAGAGCGGCCGTCCAGCGCAGCAGCGACCCGGCGGTTGCCGCGCTCGATATGTACGAGGCGGACCTGGACGCCGATCTGGGCAGCACCAACTGCCCATCGCTGATTACCGCCCGCGCGCGCGAACAGATCATGCCGATGGCGCTGACCGACGAGCTGTCCGGCGCCCTGCCGCAAGCGGAAACGCTGATCTACGCCGACAGAGTTCACTCTCCGTTCTGGAAAGGGCCGGAACGGTTCAACGCGGACCTGTCCGCTTTCGCCGCCCGCAGCCAAGAGGCCGGCACATGACCGCCCTGCCCGAAACCACCCAGCGGCAGCTGGGGCTGGTGATCGACTTGGACACCTGCGTCGGCTGTCACGCCTGCGTCATTTCCTGCAAGGGCTGGAACACCGAAAATTACGGCGCGCCGCTGTCGGACCAGGACCCCTATGGCGCCGATCCCTCGGGCACCTTCCTGAACCGGGTGCACTCCTACGAGGTGCAGCCGCCAGAAGGCGCGGCCCAGCTGGTCCATTTCCCGAAATCCTGCCTCCACTGCCATGACGCCCCCTGTGTCACGGTCTGCCCGACCGGGGCCAGCTACAAGCGGTCCGAGGACGGGATCGTTCTGGTCAACGAAGCCGACTGCATCGGCTGTGGGCTTTGCGCCTGGGCCTGCCCTTATGGGGCGCGGGAACTGGATCTGGCGGCGGGCGTGATGAAGAAATGCACCCTATGCGTCGACCGGATCTATAACGAGAACCTGCCCGAAAAAGACCGCGTGCCGGCCTGCGTGCGCACCTGTCCGGCGGGCGCGCGCCATTTCGGCGACCTCGGCGACCCGGACAGCGATGTCAGCAGACTGGTCGTCGAACGCGGCGGCATGGACTTGATGCCCGAACTGGGTACGCGGCCGGTCAACAAATACCTGCCGCCGCGCCTCAAGGATCAGATCGGCACCCAACCCGCAGCGCCGATGCCGGATGTCACCGACCAGCCCGGCGGTTTTCTCGGCTGGCTTGACAAGGCACTGGAGAAGCTCTGACATGCATCCCGCTCCCTCCGTCATCCTGTTTTCCACCCTGTCCGGCCTCGGTTTCGGCCTGTTGTTCTGGCTCGGCCTGGGGGTACCGGATGTCTCCGGCGGGGTGGCGTTTGTGTTTTTCGCCATTGCCTATCTGCTGGCGGTCGGCGGGCTTCTGGCCTCGACCTTTCACCTCGGCCACCCGGAACGCGCGATCAAGGCGTTCAGCCAGTGGCGCACCAGTTGGCTCAGCCGGGAAGGCTGGGCCGCGGTATCGGCACTGATCGTCGGCGCGGCATTCGGCGCGGGCCTCGTGTTTCTGGACCTGCGCCTTGCCTTTTTGGGCTGGGCCGCCAGCCTGCTCAGTCTCGCCACAGTGCTGGCGACCTCTATGATCTACACCCAGCTGAAAACCGTGCCGCGCTGGAACATGCCGCTGACGCCGGTGATGTACCTGGCCTATGCGGTGTCCGGCGGCGCGCTTTTGGCCGGGCAGGTGAAATTCGCCATCGGCCTGCTGATTGTTGCCGGGCTGGTCCAGATCGCCTGCTGGATGCTGGGCGACCGGGCGCTGGCCGGGTCGGGCAGCACCCTGGCCACCGCAACCGGGCTTGGTCGGCGCGGCACCGTGCGCGCCTTCGAGCCACCGCACACCGGCAGCAATTACCTGCTGCGCGAGATGGTTTTTGTGGTGGGACGCAAACATGCCGCCAAGCTGCGGATCATCGCCCTGGCGCTGGCCGTAGCACTACCGGTTGCCCTGCTGATGGCGCCGTTTCAGCACATGTTTGCCGCGCTCGCCGTGCTGAGCCACGTGGCCGGCGTGCTGACCTCGCGCTGGCTGTTCTTTGCCGAGGCCGAACATGTGGTCGGTCTGTATTACGGCAAGCGCTGAGCGCGACCGCGAGCCACCGGATGACGAAAATTGGGGGCGATGCCCCCTCTTGCCCGACGGGCAATTCACCCCCCCCAAGTAGTTCACAAGAGACGAAAGGCCGGAACGGTCAGACCACGATCCCGGCATGCGCCATGGCGGCGTCGATCGCGGATTTGGTGCTGTCTTCCAGTCCGGTCAGGGGCGAGCGCACCTCCTCGCTGCACAGGCCCAGTTTCGACAGAGCATATTTCGCGCCGACCAGTCCGGGTTCGATAAAGAGCGCCTCGTGCAGAGGCATCAGCCGGTCCTGGTACTCCAGCGCCTTGGCGTAGTCACCGGCCAGCGTCGCCTGCTGGAATTCGGCGCAGAGCCTGGGCGCGACATTGGCAGTGACCGAGATGCAGCCCACCCCGCCGTGGGCGTTGAAGCCCAGCGCGGTGGCGTCTTCGCCGGACAGCTGGATGAAATCGGCCCCGCAGCTGGCGCGCTGCTGGCTGACGCGCTCCAGCTTGCCGGTAGCGTCCTTGACGCCGACGATGCGCGACATTTTCGCCAGTTGGCCCATGGTCGCCGGGGTCATGTCGATGACCGAGCGCGGCGGGATGTTATAGATGATGATCGGGATATCAGCGCACGCATGCAGAGCGGTGAAATGCGCGATCAGCCCGCGCTGGGTGGGCTTGTTGTAATAGGGGGTGACCACCAGCGCGCCGGCGGCACCGACCTTCTCGGCGAACTGCACGAAGCGAATCGCCTCAACCGTGTTGTTGGACCCGGCACCGGCAATCACCGGCACACGCCCAGCCGCGGCCTTAACCACGATTTCGACAACGGTTTCATGTTCCTCGTGGGTCAGCGTCGGGCTTTCACCGGTGGTGCCGACGGGAACCAGCCCGGTGGAGCCTTCGGCGATCTGCCAGTCGACAAGGTGTTTGAGCGCGTCAAGATCCAGCTCGCCATTGCGAAACGGGGTGACGAGGGCAGGCATCGAGCCTTTGAACATGGGGCGCTCCCTTTCACTGCTAGTCTTGCGGGCAATTGACGGTCAAACCCGCCTTCTGGCCGAATTGTGAGTTGATCCGGGTTGGACTCGGATTATCGTGACAGGCTCTAGCCTCGGTTGCACGGGAATTGCAAGGCATGACACGCATTCTGGCCGCTGCGATGGCGGTAATCCTGCTTTGTCTTGGCACGGCACGATCCACGGTGGCGGACGAGGCCGCGCAGCTGGCGCAGGCCATGGCGGCCATGCGCAAGGCCGATTGGGAGACCGCGCTGCAGGTCGCCGGGCCGCGCGGATCGGTGGCACGCGACATCATCGTCTGGCACTGGCTGCGCGCCGGTCTGGGCAGCGCCGGCGATGTAGAGGTATTCCTCAAGCGTCGCGCCGACTGGCCGGGCATGGACTGGCTGCGTCTGAAAAGCGAGCCGTCCTTTACCAATGAACCGGCCGCGCGCGTCTTGGCTTTTTTCCAGGATCAACCCCCGCAGGGGCCCGAGGGCGTGCTGGCCCATGCGGGCGCGCTGCTGGAGCAGGGTGAGACCGGAGAGGCCCATGCCGAAGTGGTGCTGGCCTGGCGCACCATGGCGATGGGATCGGGGTTGCAGGATATTTTCCTCGACCGCTACCGCAAGCTACTGGCGCCACATCACGGCGCGCGGCTGGACCGGATGATCTGGGACGGCCACCTGGTCAGCGCGCGCCGTATGCTGCCCCTGGTCAGCGACGGTGAACGCGCCCTCGCGCAGGCCCGGATCGCCCTGCTGGATTTGGCGCCGGGGGTCGATACGCTGATTGAACAAGTACCCGCGTCGCTAAAGGACGATCCGGGGCTGGCCCATGCCAGGTTTGTGTGGCGCGACCGCAAAGGGCGCGATGACGATGCGATCGAATTGCTGCTGGCACGGAGCACCTCGCCGGAGATGCTGGGCGAGCCGGACAAATGGGCCCCCCGGCGCCGCAA
>JBFHMM010000074.1:0-16126 GCA_041594355.1 Paracoccaceae bacterium
CGGCTCAGGGCGGTGACGGAGGTTCAGGAGGTACCGGTGGCACAGGCGCTGGGCCGGATTCTGGCAGTGGATGTGATCGCCCGCCGGTCGAACCCGCCACAGGCCAATTCCGCCGTCGACGGCTATGGCTTTGCCGGGGCCGTCGATGAGGGGGCGCATGTGCTGCCGTTGGTCGATGGGCGCGCGGCGGCGGGGGTCCCGTTTGACGGCGTGGTCCCCGCCGGGATGGCGATCCGCATCCTGACCGGCGCGCCGCTGCCCGAGGGGGTGGAAACCGTGATCCTGGACGAGGACGTGACCGTCGGCGATGCAAAGGTCGCCTTTCGCGGGCCGCTGAAGCGGGGCGCAAACGCCCGGCGCGCGGGCGAGGACGTGGCCGAGGGCGATGTCGCGCTGCCGCAGGGGCGGCAGGTGACCCCGGCTGATCTGGCGCTGCTGGCGGCGGTGGGGGTCGGTCCCGTGCCGGTGCGCGCGCCGCTGCGGGTTGCTGTGGTTTCGACCGGGGATGAACTGGTGGAGCCGGGCCAGAGCGCGGGGCCAGGGCAGATTTTCGACGCCAACCGGGTGATGTTGCTGGCGATGATCGGCCGGTTCGGGTTTACCCCGGTGGACATGGGCCGGGTTGGCGATGACCGCGCGGCGCTGCGGGCGCGGCTGGATCAGGCGGCGGAGCAGGCGGATGTGATCCTGACCTCGGGCGGTGCCTCGGCGGGGGACGAGGACCATGTCTCCGCCCTGTTGCGCGAGGCGGGCGCGATGCAGGAGTGGCGGGTCGCGATCAAGCCGGGACGGCCGCTGGCGCTGGGCCTTTGGAACGGTGCGCCGGTGTTCGGGCTGCCGGGAAACCCGGTGGCGGCGATGGTCTGCACCCTGATCTTTGCCCGTCCGGCGCTGTGCCAGATGGCGGGAATGGGCTGGCAGGAGCCGGTCGGTTTCGATGTGCCGGCGGCCTTTGAAAAGCGCAAGAAACCGGGACGGCGGGAATACCTGCGGGCGCGGATGCGGGAGGGGCGGGCCGAGGTGTTCGCCTCGGAAGGGTCGGGCCGGATCAGCGGTCTGAGCTGGGCCGAGGGGCTGGTCGAGATCGGCGATGGCGAACGGCATATCCGCCCCGGCGATTCGGTGCGGTTTCTGCCCTATGGCAGTTTTGGTTTGTAACATGACGGGCAGCGTTGCTGTTTCTCCCGGTTTTGCCGACCGCGAACGAGCACAGGTGGCGGCGCTGTATTGGCAAGCCTTCGGAGCCAAGCTGGACCGGTTGATGCGCCCCGAGGCACAGGCGCTGGCGTTTTTCAAACGGGCGCTGGATCCCGGGTTCGCGCTGGTGGCGCGGGACGCGGACGGCACGATTCTGGGACTGGCGGGGTTCAAGGCGACCGAGGGCGGACTGACGGGCGCCGGGTTTTCGGATCTGGCGCGGGTCTATGGCCGGATTGGGGCGACATGGCGCGCGGCCCTGCTGGCGCTGCTGGAACGCCCGCTGCAGCCGGGTGTGCTTCAGATGGACGGTATTCTGGTTGAGGCGGCCGCGTGTGGGCGCGGGATTGGGACGTTGTTGCTGCAAGCGGTGCTGGAAGAGGCGCGTCGGAGGGGGCTGCGCGAGGTACAGCTGGATGTCATCGACACCAACCCGCGTGCGAAGGCGCTGTATGAACGCATGGGGTTTGTCGCCACCGCAGAGGTACGGACCAGGCCGCTTCGCTGGTTGTTCGGGTTCTCGAGCGCGACGCGGATGCGCCACGATCTGGGCTGAGTGTCAGGCCAGAGGAAGGCCATAGACGGGACCAGATTCAGGGCCGCGCGGGCACGGACATGTCGGCGCAGAACCGGATCAGACGCGGCACCGGGTCGCCATCGAGGCGGAACTGGGAGGGTTGGTGCCGACCAGTGTGACGGCGGCCTGGATCTCGCCTTGCCAGTCGAGCACCGGCGCAGCGGCGGCAACCAGACCGGGGATCAGGTCACCCGCGACACAGGCGAAACCGTTGGAGCGGATGCGCGCGATCAGGTCGCCCGGCGGCGGCGGTGTTGATGAAGTCGTTGCGCGGCATCGCGGCCAGACCGAGCTGCACCGCTTGCGGCCCCAGATCGCATTTGCCCGAGCGCCCGGCCTGCCGCACCAGCCCGGCATGGGCAAAGGAGGCGAGGTAGCGATGCGCCTTGCCGAGCGGCATGTCGCTGGCGCGAGCCAGATCGGAGAGGGCAACCGGGCGGGTTGGTCGGCCAGTACCCGCAGCAGACGCAGCGCGGAATCGAGCGACTGGATGCCGCCGGTCTGGAGATCGCCGGTCACGGTTCGAGCACCGCGCGCAGGGCGTCCATGTCGCCGGCGCGCATGCGGCCATCGCGTTCGACAAAGAGGCCGCGCAGCTCGAACCCCTCGACGACGATGCGGTCCCCGATCAGGCCCCTGTAGCCGAGTTTCAGGGTTTTGCGACCCCAGTCGAGCAGGGTCATTTGCAGCTCCATCAGGTCTCCGTCCAGGGCCGGGGAGGGGAAATTCGCGCCGACATCCATCAGCCCGATGCCGCGCGCACCCAGATCGCGGCAAAGTTTGCGATGGCCGCCCGCGCGGTCAAGAAGGAAGGTGTGAAAGCACCTGTCGAACCAGCGGAAGTAGTTGGGGTAAAACACAATTCCTGCCGGATCGCAGTGTCCGAAGCTGATTTGGACCGGAAGAGTAAATGCGTGTGGTCGGTTTGGGTTTTTCATAATGAGAAATATATTGCATTGAAGGAAAGGGGCCATAGGAAAACAAATCTAGCCGCTGCATCTTTGTGAGGAGCACAGGAATGCCGGGTCTCATGGGCGTCGATATTCTGAGGGAGGTCCCGGCGGGCTTTATCCTGCGGGCAGACGACCTGGAGACGCACGACCTGATCGCGTCGCAGATGGAATGCTGGCGCAATATGGAACTGAACCACCCCGATGGCCGGGTGGTGCTGGACGGTATCGGCTTTGCCGCCGTTGGCCGGTTGCAGCTGTTGCAGTCGCTGCAGGCGCGGGCCGAGGCGCTCGGCGCGGAGTTGCGTGACCCTCACTTGGGCGACCTGAGCGCGTTGGACGGAGTTCTGATCATCGGTGCGGAGGGGTTGACCGGATGGACGAGGCGCAGATCCCGCTGGCGGTGGGGGGAGGGCACTGTTCGCGGTGCTGACCGGGCTGCTGTCGCGCGCCAGGAGGGGCAAGGAATGAGTGCGGTTCTGGAGATCCGGTCCCTGAACAAGAGCTTTGGCAGCATCGAGGCCACCGACGATCTGACGCTGTCGGTCGAACGGGGCGAATTGCATGCGATCATCGGCCCCAATGGCGCTGGCAAGACGACGCTGGTCAGGCAACTGTCGTGCAAGTAGACCCCCGACAGCGGCGCGATCCGGTTGCAGGGACAGGAACTGGTGGGGCGCACCAGCTTGCGGACCGCGAACCTGAGCCTTGGGCTGGTGCCCGAGGGGCGGCAGATCTTTCCAAACCTCAGCCTGATGGAGAACCTGATCGCCACAGCCTCCAATCATCAGGGCCTTGGCCGAGCCGTGGACAGGGTCTTTGCGCTGTGTCCGGAGCTGGAAGCTCGGGTCGATGGGCAACCCGATGTCGGGGAAAAGCAGCAGATGCTGGCCATCGGGAGGGCGCTGATGACCAAAAACTACTGATACTGGACGAGGCCACCAAGGAGCTGGCGCCGCTGGTCCGGCAAAAGATCTGGGCCGTATTGTCGGAAATCGCCAAGAACGGCATGTCGATCCTTGTGGTGGACAAGAACCTGCATGACCTGATGCGGAGCGCCAACAGGCATTTCATCCTGCAACGGGGTTGCGTGGTCTGGAATGGCCGTAGCGTCGAACTGGACGCGGACCACGAGGTGCGCCAGAAACATCTGGGGTTCTGAACAGATCAGATCCCCGGTTTTGGAGGACCACGATGATTTGGACAGAAGAACACCGCAAGCTTGACGATCTGGTGACGCGTTTCGTGCGCGATGAGGTCGATCCGTATGTGGACGCCTGGGAGGAGGCGGGCATGTTTCCCGCGCATGAGTTGTTCCCCAAGATGGCCGAACTGGGCCTGCTGGGGATCAAGTACCCCGAGGAATACGGCGGGCTTGGTCTCGATTTCACCTATTCCATGGTGATGGCCGAGGCCTTTGGCGTGGCGGCCTGCGGCGGCGTTCCGATGGCGGTCGGTGTGCAGACCGACATGTGCACCCCGGCGCTGGCCCGGTTCGGATCGGACGCGTTGAAACGCGAATTCCTGGCCCCGGCGATTGCCGGTCAGGCGGTCGGTTGCATCGGCGTCAGCGAACCGGGGGCAGGATCGGATGTTTCGGCGATCACAACCACGGCGCGGCGGGACGGCGACGATCTGGTGATCAACGGCGCCAAGATGTGGATTACCAACGGGATGCAGGCGGATTGGTGCTGCCTGCTGGCCAATACCGGCGAGGGGCCGGCACACAAGAACAAGTCGCTGATCATGGTGCCGATGGACAGCCCCGGCATCAGCCGCCAGAAGATCCACAAGATCGGCATGCATTCCTCGGACACCGCGCAGCTGTTCTTTGACGACGTGCGGGTGCCCGTGCGCAATGTGGTCGGGCAGGAGGGCAAGGGGTTCACCCTGCAGATGCTGCAGTTTCAGGAGGAACGCATGTATGCTGCCGCGTCCTGCCTGCGCGTTCTGGACCGGGTGATCGATGCGACGATCGACTATACCCGCGAGCGCAAGACATTCGGCAAGCCGGTGCTGGACAATCAGGTGGTGCATTTCCGGCTGGCCGAGCTGCGCACCGAGGTGGAGGCGCTGCGGGGGCTGACCTATGCCTGCGCGGGCAGATACGCCGAGGGCGAGGACGTGACGCGGCTGGCTTCGATGGCCAAGCTGAAGGCGGGGCGGTTGTCGCGCGAGGTTGCCGATTCCTGTCTGCAATATTGGGGCGGTATGGGGTTCACGGCGGACAACATCGTTTCGCGCGCCTATCGCGACACAAGGCTGTTGTCGATCGGCGGCGGCGCGGACGAGATTATGCTGGGGATCATTGCCAAATACGAGGGCACCTTGCCGCGCGGATGAGGGATGGCGGGGGACACAAGGGTCTTCTTCCGCCTGAATCTGTGGGGGCTGGTCCTTCCTGAAACGCCTGTGTGCTGGTCGGTTTCAGGAAGGACGCCGGGCCCGGTCACCTGCCGTCATGCCGTCATGCCGTCGCGGCGGGAGCGCGGAACCGGAGAGCGACGAGGAGACCGGCGCAGATCGTGCCGATGAGCAGTTCAAGCGCCATGATCTGAAGCATCGTCCCGTTCGGCATGCCGTCCACCAGGATACCAACGATGCGGGACAGGCCGAAGCTGAGGTAGAGGACGGCGGATACGGCCAGCGCCGGGGCCGTCGCTGATGCCCTGACCGCGCCCGCAAGGATAAACAGGCCGCAGATCAGCAGCATGCCGCCGGGGGATCGTATTTCGTTCAGCAGGGTCAGGTCATCCCCGAGGACCAGCCCGGCGCTGGCATGGAAACCGTGCGGGAAGAAGAGAATGCCAAAGCCAATGCCGAGAGCGACCGCCCCGGCAAGGGTGAGCGCCGTCCTGTCCAAAATCGTGGGGGTCATTGTGGGAGTTCCTTTCTGTTGAGTTGCAGCTAAGAAATACCGCCCCCCGGAACACGAACAATGCCAGTACATCCGAATTTTATATCTGATCGTCCTGATCATCTGGACTTTGGGGCGATCGCGCTGGTATCTGGCCTGACATGGCCATATCCGGGCAGCACAGCCCCGACCCGTCTTCTGTTGCCCATCCTCTCGGCGATCCGCTGGGCGAAATCCTGCATCTGCTGAAACTGACCGGGACGTTTTATTGCCAGGCACATCTGACCGCGCCCTGGGGCTTTGATATTCCGAAGCTCGAGGGCGTGTTGGCGTTTCTGGTGGTCACGGACGGTCGGGGGTGGCTGGACCTGAGCGGCAGGGAACCGTTCGTGGTCGAGAAAGGCGATCTGGTCCTGTTGACCGGTGGGGCGGAGCACCGGCTGCGCAGCGCCCCGGACGCACCGACGGAAGAGTTGTCCGCGCTGCCGGTGCGCAAGATCACGCAGGCCTATGAGACGCTGGAGTATGGCGGCGGCGGCGCGGAAACCCGCGCGATGTACGGCATCGTCCGGTTCGATCATGCGGCGGGGCAGCGGATCATGGAGCTGTTGCCGGATGTCCTGAAGATCGGCACCTGGAGCGCGCATTCGGGCGCCTGGCTGCAGAGCGCCCTGCAGTTCATCTCGCAGGAGGCGCGCGAACTGCGGCCCGGCGGCGAGACCGTGATGACGCGGCTGGCGGATGTGGTTGTCATCGAGGCAATCAGGACCTGGATAAATACGGCGCCCGAGGCAAACAGGGGCTGGTTGCAGGCGGTGCGCGATGTCCAGATCGGCCGCGCGATCGTCGCGATGCACCGGCAGCCCGCGCGGGACTGGCGCGTCGAGGATCTGGCCCGGACGGCGGGCCTGTCGCGGTCGGCCTTTTCGGCGCGGTTTACCGGCCTGGTGGGACAGGCCCCGATGCAATATCTAACCGAGTGGCGGATGCAGCTGGCGCGGACACGGCTGCTGGAGACGTCGCACCCCCTATCGGCTATCGCGGTCGAGCTGGGGTACCAGTCGGAACCGGCGTTCAGCCGTGCCTTCAAGCGGGTGTTCAAGATGCCGCCGGGGCGTATGCGCGGACATGGGGGTGGGACGCGGGGATGATAGGACAGGGCGTTGGGCGAGGTGCGCGAGGGGTCATCTCCTCGCGCTCGCCGGAGTATTTGACAAGTATTTGACAAGAGACGAAAGGGGCGTCAGGCGCCTGAACAGTCGGGTTTGCGTTTTTTATGAAATCGGCGCTGCGGGTCAGGACGGATTGCTCCAGGCCTTCGGTGGCGATGGCGTCGGTATAGCTGAGCTGCTACATCTGGCGCATCAGGCGTTTGGCGTCGGCGAGCACCGCGGTTTGTGTGTCGAGAGCGTCGGCGGGGTGGGTGCCGGCGCCGTCCTGGAAAACGGCGCCGGCTCAGAAGCCGAGACCCTCGGCGCGCCGGATGGCGAAGCGGATATCGGTGTTATTCTCGATCTCGCGGACGATGGCACGCAGGGCGGCCCGCAAGTCGCCGTTGAGCGCGTTGGAGGCTTGCCCACGCTGCATGGTGAGGGTGGCGACTGCGCCGCTGCAGGTGATGGTCAGTCAGGGTCATGGGGGCGTTTTCAGGTGAAGGCGCCGGCGGCGCGCAGGCGGTCGAGGGTGGCGGCGTCGCAGCCGGCCTCGGCCAGCAGCGTTTCGGTGTCGGCACCGGGCACGGGCGGCGCGCCGGGGGCGTCGGCGGGCGTGCGGTCGAAGCGTGGCGCGGGCGCGGCCTGGGTCACGCCGCCGACGGCAGTGAAGGTGCCGCGCGCTGCCAGATGCGGGTGATCGGGGGCTTCGGACCAAGTCAGCACCGGGGCGACGCAGGCGTCGGTGCCTTCAAAGATCGCGGTCCATTCATCGCGGGTTTTCTGCGCGAATATGCTGGCATAGTCGACGCGGCGCGCGGGCCATTGGCTGGTGTCCATCTGGCTGGCTTGGTGGTCGGCGGGCAGACCGGCGTGTTCGAGCAGCAGCGCGTGAAACTGCGGTTCCAGTGCGCCGACCGAGAGAAACTTTCCATCGGCGCAGGCGTAGGTGCGGTAAAAGGGGGCGGCGCCGTCGAGCCAGTTGCTTTCGCGCTGTTCGCTCCACATGCCGCGCGCGAGCATGGCGTGGATCAGCCCCATCATTGCGGAGGCGCCATCGACCATGGCGGCGTCGATCACCTGGCCTTTTCCCGAGCTTTGCCGTTCGTAAAGCGCGGAGAGGATGCCGAACAGCAGGAACATGGTGCCGCCGCCGTAATCCGCGCCGATGTTGATCGGCGGCATGGGTACATCGTCGGCGCGGCCAATGGCATGCAGGAAGCCGGTCAGGCCGAGGTAGTTGATGTCGTGGCCGGCGGTCTGCGCCAGCGGCCCGTCCTGGCCCCATCCGGTCATCCGGCCATAGATCAGCCCGCCGTTGCGGGCGTGACAGTCAGCGGGGCCGAGCCCCATGCGTTCCATCACGCCGGGACGGAAGCCTTCGATCAGCACGTCGGCGCGGTCGATCAGGGCGCGGGCGGCTTCGATCCCTTCGGGTGTTTTCAGGTTCAGGGCTGCGGATCGTTTGCCCCGATTATTGATGTCGGTTGGGTCGGCGGGGCCGGATTTCCGGGTGATGATCACGACGTCGGCGCCCATATCGGCCAGAAATTGTCCGGCAAGGGGGGCGGGGCCGATCCCCGCCATTTCCACGACTTTCAGGCCGGTGAGAGGTCCGCTCATGCCGCCATATCCTTGTTGTCCCGCAATCGGTCCAGCGCAGATGCGGAAATCGCGAACCGTTCGCCATATTGCTCGGCCAGTTCGGCGGCGCGGGCGGCGAAGGCGTCGATGCCGATGCCCCGGATGAACTGGATCGCGCCGCCGGTATGGGCCGGGAAGCCTATGGCGAAGATGCCGCCCAGGTTGGCCTCTACCTCGGTGCGCAGCACGCCCTCGTCGAGGCAGCGCAGGGTCTCGATCGCCTGACGATACAGCAGCCGGTCGATGGCGTCGTCGATTGTGATCTGCGCGTTGCCGGTGGCGAACTGGCTTAGCCCCGGCCACAGCGTCTTGGTTCCGTCCGCCGCGTAATCGTAGAAACCACCGCCATAGTGACGCCCGCCGCGCCCCTGCTCGATCATCGCATCGCAGACCGCCTTTGTGGCGACGTTGTGTTTGCCGAACCCGCTGTCGACGCCCAGACGTTGGTCCAGTTCCGCGTGTGTCTTGCTGATTTTCTGGCTCAGAACCTGCGAGGTTTCGTCATGCACCGCCAGGGCCCCGATGGGCATGCCGGCCAGCCAGGCCGCGCGTTCGATGGCGACAGGGTTCATGCCGTCGACCATCAGCGCGATGCCTTCGTCCAGATAGGTTCCGAACACCCGGCTGGTAAAGAACCCGCGGCTGTCGTTTACCACGATGGGCATATAGCCGATCTGCTGGACATAATCGTAGGCCTTGCGCAGGGTTTCCTCGCTGGTCTTTTCGCCCAGGATGATCTCAACCACCTTCATCTTGTCGACGGGGCTGAAGAAATGCAGTCCGATGAAGCGGCTGGGGTCGGGGCAGCTTTCGGCCAGGATCGAGATCGGCAGTGTCGAGGTGTTCGAGCCGTAGATGCCATCTTCTGACAGCATGGCAAAGCTCTCGGGGATCACCTTTTCCTTGAGCGCGATGTCCTCGAACACCGCCTCGACGATCAGATCGGCACCCTTATAGGCGATATCGTCGGTCACGGGCGTGATCTGGTCCAGCAGCGCCTGTTTACCGGCCTCGTCCATGCGGCCGCGCTTGATCGCTTTGTCGGCCAACATGGCGGTATAGGATTTGCCCTTTTCCGCCTTCTCCATCTCGGTGTCTTTCAGCGCGGTTTTCAGCCCGGCATTGGCATGCGCCCAGGCGATGCCGCTGCCCATCATACCGGCGCCGAGGATGGCCGTGCTCGTGGCCTTCCAGCGGTCGCCCTCGGGGCGGACCTTGCCGCCCTTGATTGCCTGCAAGCCAAAAAAGAACGTGGTGATGGAGGCCTTGCATTCCGGCGTGACCAGCAAGGCGCAGATGCCCCGGCTTTCGTTGCGAAGGGCGGCGTCATAGCCCATCCGCATCGAGTTCACGGCGATATCCAGAATCTTCTCCGGGGCAGGAAGCAAGCCGCGCGTTTTCTTGAACAGCATGGCCGAGGACGCCTGAACCGTCTGGCGGACTCGCGGGTGCAGCGCATCGCCGCCGGGATAACGAAACCCCTTCTGGTCCCAGGGCTGGGTGTGGCTGTCGGGGTTTGCCTTGATCCAGGCCTTGGCGGCGGGGATCAGATCCTCGGTGGTTTCCACTATCTCGTCAACCAGGCCTGCGGCCAGCGCCGCCTGCGGTTTTGACGGTTTGCCTTCCAGCAGATAAGGCAGCGCCTTTTCCAGCCCCAGCAGTTTGGTCAGACGTACCACGCCGCCGGCGCCTGGCAGCAGGCCCAGCGTCACCTCGGGAAGGCCGACAATGGCCTTTGGCGAGTTCACCACAACACGGTGGTTGCACGACAGGCACAGCTCATAACCGCCGCCCAAAGCCGCGCCGTTGATCGCGGCGACCACCGGAACGGGAAGTTTCTCAAGCTCGCGGTAGGCGGCCTTGTTGGCCTCGATATAGGCGAACAGCGCCTCGGGCGTCTGGTCATTGTTCAGCATGTCGCCCAGATCGCCGCCGGCAAAGAACGTCTTCTTTGCCGAGGCAAAGACGACACCTTTCAGGTCGTCCTCTGCTCGCAGTTTGGCCAGCACGTCGTTCATGCCGGGAATATACCGTTTGTTCATCGTGTTGGCGGACTGGCCTTGCATGTCTATCGTCACGGTCACGATACCGTCGGCGTCTTTCTCATAGATAAAGTCGGTCATTGGTCTTCTTCCTTCTCAGACGCGTTCGATGATGCTGGCGATACCCATGCCGCCGCCAACGCACATGCAAATCAGTGCCCGTTTCTGATTTCGGCGCTCCAGCTCGTCCAGCATGGTCGAGACAAGGCAGCCGCCCGTCGCGCCCAGCGGGTGGCCCATCGCGATGGCCCCGCCGACCACATTCAGCTTCTCGTCCGGCACATTCAGGTCGCGTTGCAGGCGCAGCGCAACGCTGGCAAACGCTTCGTTGATTTCGACCAGGTCGATGTCGTCGATGGTCAACCCGGCCTTGGCGAGCGCCTTTTCAGAGGCCGGGCCGGGGCCGGTCAGCATGATGGTCGGCTCGGTGGCGGTCAGCGCGATCGACACGACGCGGCCGCGCGGGGTCAGGCCCAGATCCTTGCCCGCCTGTTCGTTGCCCAGAAGGATCAGTGAGGCACCATCGACGATGCCAGAACTGTTGCCGGGGGTGTGGACATGGTCGATCTGCGCCACGTCGGGATATCTTGCCAGCGCCACGGCGTCGAAGCCGATAGAACCGGGTATGGCAAAGCTGGGCTTCAGCGCCGCCAGCTTCTGCATGTCGGTATCGGGTTTGATGAAATCGTCGCGTTCGAGGATCGCCACGCCATTCTCATCGCGCACCGGCACAACGGAGCGGTCGAACCAGCCGGAATCGCGGGCATGGGCCGCGCGTTTTTGGCTTTCCATCGCAAAGGCATCGACGTCGTCGCGGCTCCAGCCTTCGACGGTAGCGATCAGGTCGGCGCCGATGCCCTGCGGCACGAATCCAGTATCCAGTGCGGTTTCGGGGTCCTCGGCGAAGGGACCGCCGTCGGCGCCCATGGGCACGCGGCTCATCGACTCGAACCCACCGGCGGCGACCATGTCTTCCCAGCCGGACGCGATTTTGGCGGCGGCGGTGTTGAAGGTGTCGAGCCCGGAGGCGCAGAACCGGTTGACCTGCGCGCCCGGCACGCTTTCGTCCCAGCCGGCCTTTTGCAGGGCGATCTTGGGCAGGACCGAGCCCTGCTCCATCACCGGGGCCACGCAGCCCAGCATCACGTCATCGACGCGAGAGGTGTCAAGGTCATGGCGGCTCTGCATCTCGCTGAGCAGGGTGGTGACCAGATTGATCGGCTTGACCTCGTGCAGGCTGCCGTCCTGTTTGCCCTTGGAGCGCGGCGTGCGGATGGCGTCGTAAATATAGGCGGTTTCGGTCATTTGGGTTCCTCTCATGGAAATCAGTGTCGGGCCGCATCGAACCGGTCGTCGATGCGGGGCAAGGGGTCAATCTCGGTGCTGGCCAGCGCGCGCGCTTCGTGGCGTGGAATGCCGACGGAACGCAGCACTAGTTCGGCGGTATCCGCGCCGACCTGCCGCCAGGTGCGGTGGCCGCCGAGGATCAGCGTCATCGCGCCAAAGGTCGCGCCGCCCGAGGCGGCGGTGATCGAGGCGACCTGTTGGGGCGCGAAGTCGAACCGGCCAGCCGCCAGACCCCGGCGCAACTCGGCGGCCGGGGTGGTTCGCCAGAACTGGCCGAGACGTGGCTCGCCCATCGCGTAACGGGCGATGAACCGGCCCCAGTGCGGGTCGTCATGCACCCGGCGCAGCGGCAGGCGGACAATGCTGGACAGACATTCGGCGGGGTCGCCGATGCCGATCAGTCGGGCGTCGATCGACTGCGCCATCTCGGTCGCGATCATGTCGCAGACCGCGTCATACAGGCCGCAGACATCGGCGGTGTTGTTGTAGATCGTACCACGTGACACGCCCGCCGCGCGCGCCAGATCGCTGACGGCGATCTGGGTGCCGCCACGTTCGGCGAACAGGCGCATGGCGGCCGGCAGGATACGATACTCGGCGGTGTTCAATGCGGGGGTCCTCAATCCTGGCGAAAATTGAACACCAGTGTTCAATCGAGTCAATCGCGGAAGCGCCGCTGGCACCGGAACCCTACGTCATTCCGGGGCCGGGCGGTTTACCATATCGAGCGTCGTCGCCGAGGCGAGGCTGAGCGCGTGCGACGACCGGTCGAGCGCCTGCCAGTTCAGCTGTTCGCGCAGCTTTACCACCGATCCGATGATGATGATCGCGGGGCCCTTGAGCCCGGCTTGCCGCGCCCGCTCCACGATGTCGGCCATGGTGCCGGTCACTACTTTTTGGTCCGGCAAGGTGCCGTTCTCGATGATGGCCACCGGGGTCTGCCGGTTGGTGCCGCGTTCGATGAAGCCATCCATCAGCACCGGCAGGCTGCCCAGCCCCATGTAGACAGCGACGGTCTGACCTTTGCGGATCAGGATGTCCCAGTCGAGATCCAGCACGCCTTCCTTGCCATGGGCGGTGATAAAGGTGCAGGACTGGGCATGGTCGCGGTGGGTCAACGGGATGCCGGCATAGGTCGAACAGCCCGAGGCCGCTGTGACGCCCGGCACCACCTGAAAGCCGATCCCGGCACCGGCCAGTTCGGCGATTTCCTCGCCGCCCCGGCCAAAGATATAGGGATCGCCGCCCTTCAGCCGCAGTACCCGGTTGCCCTCTTGTGCCAGTCGCACCAGCAGTTTCGAGATGTCTTCCTGCGCCATCGTGTGATCGCGGGATTTCTTGCCGACATAGATGCGCTTGGCATCGCGGCGCACCAGCCCCATGATCTCGTCCCCCACCAGCCGGTCGTAGAGCACCACGTCGGCGCGCTGCATCAGCCGGAGCGCGCGAAAGGTCAGCAGGTCGGGGTCGCCGGGGCCGGCACCGACCAGATAGACTTCGCCCACCGGCTTCGCGCCGCCTTGGGCGACGTTGGCCAGATCTTCCTCAATCTGCGCGGAGGCGCGCTCCTCGGCGCCCGACAGAAAGAAATCTCCGGCGGGGCCGTCGATCATCCGTTCCCAGAAATGGCGGCGGGCGCGGCCATTGGTGACCGTCTTCAGGATCCGTTCGCGGAAGCTGCTGACAAAGCTGGCCAGTCGACCATAGGCGGCGGGCAGGGTCGCCTCGATCCGGGCGCGCAGGATGCGGGCGATGATCGGGGCTGCGCCGCCGGTGGAAATGGCGATGACGATGGGCGAACGGTCGACCACGGATGGCGTGATGAAATCGCAGTTTTCGGGCATGTCGGCGATGTTGCACAGCGCGCCCGCCGCCTTGGCCCAGCCATAGAGGCGGTCGTCGCGATCAGGCGTTTCGGAGGCGCCCCAGACCACGGCGCATCCGGCGACGTCCGCTTCGGTCGGCAGGGCGCGGGTCAGGGTGACGCCGTCGCGGGCTTCGAACACCAGTACTTCCTCGCCGGGATCGGGATCGAACACATGGACCCGCGCGCCCGCATCCAGCGCCCGTTCGACCCGGCGGGCGGCCACGGTTGTGCCACCGTCCACCAGAACCTTGCGGTCGCGGATGTCGAGGAAGATTGGCAAAAAATCCATTGTCTGTATCTTTCTATTCTGCGGCGTCGGTGCGGTCCGCCGCCGTCTGTAACCAATTCGCCAGATCGTGCGCCGCGTCTGCATCCAGATCGACCTGTATGATCCGCTTGCCTTCGCGCAGCACCAGCCGAACCAGTCGCAGACCGCTGTCATAGCTGACTGCGCGGACAATGGCACGGCGGCCAAATGGCAGTTCGAGTTCGGCCAATTTGGTTAGTGTTTCGTTAGCCATAACTTGTCCCGCGGGTGAATGCCGCCTCCAGCACCCATTCCCATTTCCGTAGTGTATCCCGTTAGTCCGCTTTCAGGTCGAATTCCAGAAACATCTGACCGGATTCTCCGGCATGTTGCACCAGAAGTTCAAGCTCCTGAAAGCTTTTGACCTCTGGATGGGCGATGATCAGTCGCTGAGTTTTGCCATTCGGGCCTCCTTTGAAAACGGTTGTGAAAACGGACGCGGTAAATCAGGTGCGAGTCGCCATGGCGAGGCTCTGTTGCACAAATCGGGTGAGGGATTCATGTCGTGAATCCAACCTGGTAGCTGGACGAAATGAGCAGACCCACACCCCCAACCTACAAGACCAGGAACTGGCCGGCCTATAGTGAAGCGCTCAAGCGCCGCGGCTCGCTGACGATCTGGTTTGACCCAGAGATGATCTGGGATGCTGCGCCGACCGGCAAACGCGGCCGACAGCCAACCTACAGCGATACCGCCATCCAGACATAGGTGAAGGCAACGCCTGGTGGGTCATCGCCGCCCCAGGGCCTGTCATCGCGGGCCAGTGCCCAGAAGTAACCTGTTTTGGTACGCTTTCGTCCCGGCGCCAGGACAATTCCGCTTGCCGTCCGCACGGCGCGGCACCCTTGCCAGAAACTCGCTTGTAGCTCCCATCGAGAAACTCCCCACAAACCAAAGAAGCCTCTGAATCGCAGATCTGGCGCTATGCCGTAAGTGTGGGGGCGGCGAACCGCTTACGACACGCTAGGGGGCCGCAAAAAAGGAAACGGGCCGGTGGAGCTTTGCTCCGCCGGCCCGCCTCTGTTTCAGGCTATGGCCTTCAGTTAGACACCGGTGTCGATGTCCAGCCCGGCTCCGAGGTCGGCGCCGAACATATCGTCGCCAGCATCTGCTCCGGTTGCTCCGCCGGCATCCACCGCGCAGGCATCTGCGCCGCAGGCGTCGTCGTCCATGCCGCCGTCCGCTCCGCAGGCGTAGCCGCCACAGGAGCCATCTTCAGCAGCCGCCGCCGCAACGCCGGAGCCCTCGTTGCCCTCGTTGCCCTCGTCGCCTTCGTTGCCTTCGTTGGCTTCGTCGCCTTCATCGCCTTCGTCACCTTCGTCGCCTTCATCGTCTTCGTTGTTTTCGTCGCCTTCATTTCCTTCGTTGCCTTCATCGCCTTCGTTGCCCTCGTTACCCTCGTTGCCTTCGTTGCTTTCGTCGCCTTCATCGCCCTCGTTGTCTTCGTTGCCTTCGTCGCCCTCATCGGCCTCGTCGCCTTCGTCGCCTTCGTCACCTTCGTTGGCAACCTCGTCACCTTCGTTGCCTTCATCACCTTCGTCGCTTTCATCGTCCTCGTTGCCTTCGTCGCCTTCGTCGCCTTCATCACCCTCGTCGCCTTCGTGGTCCTCATTGGACTCGTTGCCTTCGTCGCCTTCGTCGCCTTCGTCGTTCTCATTGTCCTCGTTGGTTTCGTCGCCTTCGTTGCCTTCGTCGCCTTCGTCGCCTTCGTTGTCTTCGTTGGCCTCATTGCCTTCGTTGCCTTCGTCTCCTTCGTTGTAAAGACCCGGAGTCGCCTCGTCGCCTTCGTCGCTTTCGTCGCCTTCGTTGTCCTCGTTGCCTTCGTTGTTTTCGTTGTATTCGTTGCCTTCGTCGTTTTCGTTGGCCTCGTCGGCTTCGTCACCCTCGTCGCCTTCATTGCCTTCGTCGTTTTCGTTGTCCTCGTTGCCTTCGTCGTTCTCGTTGTACTCGTCGCCTTCGTCGTTTTCGTTGTCCTCGTTGCCCTCGTCGCCTTCGTCGCCTTCGTCGTATTCGTCGCCTTCGTTGCCTTCGTTGCCTTCGTCGTTTTCGTTACCTTCATCTCCTTCGTTGTTTTCGTTGCCTTCGTCGCCTTCGTCGTATTCGTCGCCTTCGTCGCCCTCGTTGTCCTCGTTGCCCTCGTCACCCTCGTCGCCGCCAGCGGCGCTTTCGTTGCCTTCGTTGTCTTC
>JBFHMM010000075.1:0-15907 GCA_041594355.1 Paracoccaceae bacterium
CGCCGATCCTGCCGGTGAACCATGGTCGGTACGGGCTTTTTTCTGCGGCGCGGCGGCGGATGGCGCGGCAAGGGAATCACCTGTCCGCACGACGCGACGACCGGACCGGATTGCGGGGGGCGTCTTCGGGAACGGTGGTCGGGGCGGCGAGATTCGAACTCACGACCCCCTGTACCCAAAACAGGTGCGCTACCAGACTGCGCCACGCCCCGGACCGTGCGTCTGTCTAGCCGCGCCGGCAGGGATTGAAAAGCCCTAACAGGGCCAGAGGGCCGGCCCACCGTCAAAAATCTGATGCCGAATCTGGGTGCCGGGGGATATCCCAAAGCGTTCGGCCAGCCCTGCATTGATTTCCAGCACCGCGTAGACCTGGGTGCCGCCGTCGATCGGGGCGAGGTCGCCCGGAATCGCATTGGCGTGAACGCGGGTCACCAGGCCGGTGCGGTCGGCAAAGATGATGTCGAGCGGGATCAGCGTGTTCTTCATCCAGAAGCTGGCCCGACCAGGGGCTTCGTAGACAAACAGCATCCCTTCCATGCGGGGCATCTGTTCGCGGTACATCAAACCGCGAGACCGGCTTTGCGGCGTATCGGCGATTTCGACGGAGAACCGCAACTGGCCCCAGTCGCCCCGCAGATCCACCGCATCGCGGCGGCAATCGCCAGCCCAAGCAGAGGCAGCGAAACTGACCGTCAGAACGAGGGCGGTCAGCAGGATGCGCATCGAATCAGCCGTATTCGCCGGTCATCGAGGCTTCCCAGGGCAGAACCTCGGCGGCCATCCGGCCCCGCTTGCCCTCGATCACCCGTAGGGCCAGGGCCTCGCCCGGCTGCAGATCGGCCAGCCCGGACTGACGCAGCACCTCGATATGCAAAAACACATCCTCGGACCGGCCAAAGACGTTGGCAAAGCCAAAGCCCTTGCCCTTGTCAAACCACTTGACGCGGGCGGGCTCCAGCGCCCGCGTGGAGATCTCTTCGAGATCGAGATCGGCGAAATCGTCGAGGACGGGAGAGTTGTCCCGCTCGGGCGGGGCAATCGAAATGACTTCGACAGCCTGAACGCCACGTTCGGTGCGATGTGTCACGATCTCTATCAGCGCCCCGTCGGCGACAGAGTTCTGTCCGAAGTTCCGCAGCACGTTCACATGCAGGAGAATATCGGGACCGCCAGCGTCGGATACAACGAATCCGAAGCCCTTGGTCGAGTCAAACCACTTAACCTGCCCTTTGACGTGGTACATACTGCTCAGATCTTCAGCCACTTCACTTCCATTTCCACTTCATTTCACTTCCATCTCGCGCATTGGAGGGAAAACTCTTGTCGCCCATGTGCGCGATTTTTCTCACAGAATTCAAGTGAATAAAACATATAAATTACAGAGCGTTGCATTTCGCGTCACGTGAAATCACGGGTTTAGGCGGTCAATTTGCCACTCTGTGCCGGGACTTTCGCAGCGCCAGACAAACCGATCGTGCAGCCGAAACGCACCGTCTGCCCAAAATTCGATCTCCACCGGGTTGACCCGGAAACCGCCCCAGAACGGCGGTCGCGCGGGAGCGGTGCCGTGCTGCGCGGTGACGCGGGCAACCTCGGCCATCAACGTCGCCCGGCTGGCCAGCGGCTGCGACTGGGACGAGGCCCATGCGCCGAGACGGCTTTTGAGCGACCGGGACGCATAGTATTCGTCCGCTTGCGGCCCGTCTTCGCGGCTGACCAGTCCACGCACCCGGATCTGGCGGCGCAGCGATTTCCAGTGCATGACAAAGGCGGCCTTGCCCGCCCCGTCCAGCTCGCGCGCCTTGGCGCTGCCGTAATTGGTGTAGAACACAAAGGCCGCATCCTCGATATCCTTGAGCAGCACCATGCGTGCATTTGGCAACCCGTCGGCATCAACAGTGGCAAGTGCGATCGCATTGGGGTCGTTCAGTTCCTCGAGCTCCGCCTCGGACAGCCACCGTCGGGCGATCTCGAACGGGTTGTCACCGGCAAAAATTCCGCTACGGTCGGCCATGTGATCCTCGCCTTGGTTTGAAGCGAAGACTATGCCGGGCGTTGCCCGGCAGCAAGCCCGCGCGCACTTGAAGCGTTCAGATCAATCGCCTAAAGGTCAGATTTATAGCGCGGACCAAGGCGGAGAATAACAATGACAAACCAGCTGATGGCCGGAAAACGCGGCCTGATCATGGGCCTGGCCAATGATAAGTCCATCGCCTGGGGGATCGCAAAAGCCCTAGCCGATGCCGGTGCCGAGATGGCGTTTTCCTATATGGGCGATGCGTTCCGCAAGCGGGTCGAGCCGCTGGCGGAACAGCTGGGAGTAACCCGGCTCTACGATTGCGACGTCGGCGACGAGGCCAGCATCGACGCGATGTTCCAGGGGCTGGAGCAGGACTGGGGCCAGATCGACTTTCTGGTGCACGCGATCGGGTTTTCCGACAAGACCGAGCTGCGCGGCCGTTATGTCGATACCAGCCGCGCCAATTTCGCGATGACGATGGACATCTCGGTTTATTCCTTTACCGCCGTCGCGGCACGGGCGGAAAAGCTGATGCCCGAGGGCGGCGCGATGCTGACGCTGACCTATTACGGCGCCGAACAGGTGATGCCGCATTATAACGTGATGGGCGTGGCCAAGGCCGCGCTGGAAGCGTCGGTCAAGTATCTGGCCGAGGACCTGGGCAAGGACGGCATCCGCGTCAACGCGATCAGCGCCGGGCCGATCAAGACGCTGGCGGCCAGCGGCATTGGCGATTTCCGCTATATCCTGAAGTGGAACGAGCTGAACTCGCCCCTGCGGCGCAACGTGACCATCGACGATGTCGGTAAGTCTGCGCTGTACCTGCTGTCCGACCTCGGCTCCGGCGTGACCGGCGAGAACCTGCATGTGGACGCGGGGTATCATGTGGTTGGCATGAAGGCAGTGGATGCGCCCGACATCGACGCCGCGACCGGGAGAAAGTGACATGACCGACCGCTTGCCGCACGAGAAGGGCTTTCACATCAGTTGGGACCAGATCCACCGCGACAGCCGAGCATTGGCGTGGCGGCTGGACGGGCGCGGACCGGACGATGGCGCGTGGCGGGCGATTGTCGCGGTAACCCGTGGCGGCATGGCGCCGGCGATGATCATCGCGCGCGAGCTGGACGTGCGCACCGTTGACACGATCTCGGTCAAATCCTATCACTCTTCGGGCGGCAAGGCCGACCAGCGGCGCGAGGCGCAGGTGCTCAAGGCGCCGGATGCAGCGCTGATGGGCGACGGCACCGGCATCCTGATCATCGACGACCTGGTCGACAGCGGCAAGACACTGGAACTGGTGCGGCAGATGTATCCAAAGGCGCATTTCGCCTGCGTCTATGCCAAACCCGAAGGCGAAGAACAGGCCGACACCTATATCACCAGCGTCAGTCAGGACACCTGGATCTTTTTCCCGTGGGACATGGCGCTGCAATACGTCGAACCCTATCGCGGCAACGACTGAGGCGCGCCGGTCCACGCCATGACCAGCCATACCCAGGCCACCTTTCCTCCGCCCATCGTCGAGGCCCGCAAATGGCTGCACGGGGTAGAGTTTCCGCCTGACCGCCCCCTGATCAACGTCAGCCAGGCCGCCCCGGTGGAGCCGCCGCCACTGGCATTGCGCGAGGCGATGGCGGAATACACGCTGACGCAGGATGCCGCCCATCTGTACGGGCCGGTTCTGGGCAATCCCGATTTGCGGGCGGAGCTGGCGGCGCAGATTGCCGGAATTTACGGTGGGGCGGTAGCAGCCGCTCAGGTCGCGATCACATCGGGCTGCAACCAGGCCTTTGCCGCCACCATCGCCGCGCTTTGCGCCGCGGGCGACGAGGTGATCCTGCCGACGCCGTGGTACTTTAACCACAAGATGTGGCTGGACATGTCCGACGTCGCGGCGGTGCCGCTGGCCACCGGGAACGACCTGTTGCCGGATCCGGAGCAGGCGGCGGCGCTGATCACCCCGCGCACCCGGGCCATATCGCTGGTCAGCCCGAACAACCCGGCAGGGGTGGAATACCCGGCGGAATTGCTGCGCGCCTTTGCCGATCTGGCGCGCGCGCGGGGCATCCGGCTGATCCTGGACGAGACCTATCGCGACTTTCACAGCCAGAGCGGCGCGCCGCATGGCCTGTTTGCCGATCCCGGCTGGGACGACACGCTGATCCACCTTTATTCCTATTCCAAGACCTACCGGCTGACCGGCCACCGGGTCGGCGCGGTGGCGGGGAGCCCCGCACTGTTGTTCGAGATTGAGAAATACCTGGACACCGTCACCATCTGCCCCAGCCAGATCGGTCAGTTCGGCGCGCTCTGGGGGATGCGGAACCTGGGTCAGTGGGTGGCGGGAGAACGCGAAGAGATCCTGGACCGGCGGGCCGCGATCGCCGAAGGCTTTCCCCGGCTGGCGGCGAAGGGCTGGCGGCTGAAGGGGCTGGGCGCATATTTTGCCTATGTCGAGCATCCCTTTGACGTGGACGCGGGCGAACTGGCTCGGCGGCTGGTGAGCGATGCCTCGATCCTGCTGCTGCCGGCCACGATGTTCGTTCCGCCGGGCAACGACAGCGGCGCGCGACACCTGCGCATTGCCTTTGCCAATATCGACCGGGCCGGCATCGCCACGCTGTTCGACCGGCTGGCCGCCCTGCCATACTAACCGGCGCGGCCCTTCTACGCTTGCCCCCTTGTGCGGCGCGTCGTAGACAGGGCGCCGGACATCACCGGCATTCCAATTGCTCCGGTGCGATACTTTAGGGGGCGACATGGCCGCAGGCGTCAAAAGCTTATCAAAAACCTTTGTCTGGATCCTGATGGGCCTGTTGATGGTCGGGTTAGCCGGATTTGGCGCAACCAGCCTGACGGGGACCGTCCGCACCGTGGCCACCGTCGGCGACGAAGTCATCTCGGTCGATGCCTATGCCCGTGAGATGCAACGCGAGATCCGCGCCATCGAGGCCCAGACTGGCCAGGCGATGCAAATGAGCCAGGCGGTCGCGATGGGGCTGGACCGGTCGGTTCTGGCACGGCTGGTGGCGTTGGCATCGCTCGACAACGAGGTTGCGCAGGCCGGAATCTCCATCGGGGACGAGAACCTGCAGAAAGAGATCGTGGCGATCCCGGCATTTCAGGGGATCGACGGGCAGTTCGACCGCGAGAGCTATCGCTTTGCGCTGGAACAGGCCGGGCTGAGCGAGGCCGAGTTCGAAGAGGACCTGCGCAACGAAGCCGCCCGCACGCTGGTGCAGGGCGCGGTGATCGCGGGCGTTGTGATGCCGCAAACGATGACCGGGGTGCTGACCGACTTTATCGCGGCGCGCCGCAGCTTTACCGTGGCGACGCTGACGGCGGCATCGCTGGACGAACCGCAGCCCGAGCCCACCGAGGAACAATTGAAGGCGTATTACGACGCCAACGGCGACCGCTATACCCTGCCCGAGACCAAGCAGCTGACCTACGCTTTGCTGGTGCCGGAAATGATGCTGGACCAGGTCGAGGTCGACGAAGACTCGGTCCGCCGCCTGTACGAAGAGCGCAGCGGCGAATTCAACCTGCCGGAACGGCGGCTGGTCGAACGGCTGGTGTTTTCAGACGACAGCGCCGCATCGGACGCGATGGCGCAGATCGAGGTCGGCGGCGCGACATTTGAATCGCTGGTGCAGGCGCGCGGGCTGGACTTGTCCGATACCGATCTGGGCGACGTGACGCTGGACGAACTGGAGGGCGCTGGCGAGGCGGTTTTTGCAGCGGAAGTCGGCGATGTGGTCGGCCCGCTGCCCTCGTCGCTGGGGCCGGCGTTGTTCCGGGTCAACGGGATTCTCGCGGCCCGCGAGACCGCCTTTGAGGATGCGCGCGCTGACCTGCGCGACGAGCTGGCCGGCGAACGCGCCCGTCGGTTGATCGAGACACAGGCCGAGAACATCGACGATCTGCTGGCCGGCGGCGCCACGCTGGAGGAATTGACCGAAGAGACTGACATGGAGCTGGGCCGCATCGACTGGACGGCGAACAGTGTCGATGACATCGCGGCCTATGACGCGTTCCGCAACGCAGCTGCCGCTGTCACGACCGAGGATTTCCCCGAGGTGATGTTCCTGGAGGACGGTGGGATCTTTGCCATGCGGCTGGACGAGGTGCTGCCGCCGCGCCCCGAAACCTTTGACAATGCCCGCGACCGCGTGGTCACCGACTGGACCGTGGAACAGACCGAAGCCGCGTTGCGCGATCAGGCGCAGGCCGCCCTTGCCACATTGGCCACATCAGGCGATTTCGTGGAAACCGGGCTGAACTTTCGGGTCGAGAACGGGCTGACCCGCACCGCCTATCTGGACGGGACGCCGGCCGATTTCATGACCGAAGTCTTTGACATGGACCCCGGCGAACTGCGCATAATTTCCGGTGACGGTGCCGTTTTCCTGGTCCGTCTGGATGAAATCCTGCCGCCCGAAGACACGCCGGAGCTGGCCCGGATGCGCGCCGCCTTTGCCGAGGAACTGAATCAATCGCTGGCGCAGGGCATCTTTGACGCCTATGTCCGCGATGCGCAGCTGCGCGCCCGTCCGATGGTGGACCAGCAGGCACTGAACGCCGTTCAGGCCAGCTTTCAGTAACGGAACCGAGCGACCATGGCCCTGACCCCCGACTACGACAGCTTTGCCCGCGCCTATGAGGCGGGTGAAAATCAGGTGGTGTATACCCGGCTGGCCGCCGACCTGGATACGCCCGTGTCACTGATGCTGAAGCTGACCGGCGCGCAAAAAGACGCGTTCATGCTGGAATCGGTGACCGGCGGCGAGGTACGCGGGCGCTATTCGATCATCGGCATGAAGCCGGACCTGATCTGGCGTTGCGACGGGGAAAGCTCTTCGATCAACCGGCAGGCGCGGTTCGACCCGGACGGGTTCCAGCCGCTCGACGGCAACCCGATGGATACGCTGCGGGCGCTCATCGCCGAAAGCCGGATCGACCTGCCGGCGGACCTGCCGCAGGCCGCCGCCGGCCTCTTTGGCTACCTGGGCTATGACACGGTGCGGCTGGTCGAACATCTGCCTGATGTAAACCCCGATCCGCTGGGCCTGCCTGACGCGCTGATGCTGCGCCCTTCGGTGGTGGCGGTTCTGGACGGCGTCAAGGGCGAGGTCACCGTGGTGTCGCCGGTCTGGGTCAGCGAGGGGCAATCGGCCAAGGCCGCCTATGCGCGGGCCGCGGAACGGGTGATGGACGCGGTGCGCGATCTGGCACGCGCGATGCCGGCCGAGACACGGGATTTGGGCGAGGCCCATGATATCGGCCCGCCGGTGTCGAATTTCACCCAAGCCGGGTACAAGGCCGCCGTGGAGAAGGCCAAGGACTATATCCGCGCCGGCGATATCTTTCAGGTGGTCCCGTCGCAGCGGTGGACGCAGGATTTCCACGAGCCGCCCTTTGCGCTTTACCGTTCACTGCGCCGGACCAACCCCTCGCCGTTCATGTTCTACTTCAACTTTGGCGGCTTCCAGGTGATCGGTGCTTCGCCCGAGATCCTGGTGCGGGTGTTTGGCAATGAGGTCACCATCCGCCCGATCGCGGGCACCCGGCCCCGTGGGGTCACGCCCGAAGAGGACAAGGCGCTGGAACTGGACCTCCTGGCCGACCAAAAAGAACTTGCCGAGCACCTGATGCTGCTTGACCTGGGCCGCAACGACACCGGGCGGGTGGCGAAAATCGGCACCGTGCGCCCGACCGAGAAATTCATCATCGAACGCTATTCCCACGTCATGCACATTGTCAGCAACGTGGTGGGCGAACTGGCCGAGGGTAAAGACGCGCTGGACGCCTTCTTTGCCGGGATGCCGGCGGGCACTGTCTCGGGGGCGCCGAAGGTTCGTGCGATGGAAATCATCGACGAACTGGAGCCGGAAAAGCGCGGCGTCTACGGCGGCGGATGCGGCTATTTCAGCGCCGGTGGCGACATGGATATGTGCATCACTTTGCGCACCGCCATCGTCAAGGATCGCAAGCTCTATATCCAGGCGGGCGGCGGCGTGGTCTATGACAGCGACCCCGAGGCCGAATACCAGGAAACCGTGCACAAATCCAACGCGATCCGGCGGGCCGCCGCAGATGCGGCGCGGTTCACGGGCAACGGCAACCGATAACGCACGCGACAAGGCGGCGAACCGCCGAAAGGGCGCCCGCGCCGTTGCCTCGACTCGCCGCTTTGGCGATGATGGCGGTATTTTCCGGCGGGCCGAGGCAGGGAGCAGCCCCATGCGCAAAGTGTTTCTGACGCTGATCATGTTCAGCCTGCTGGCCGCCTGTGGCCAGCGCAGCCGCGATCCCGCGCCGCAACCGATCCCCCAACAGGCCCCGCAATCCGGCGAGGCGCGTATGTCCTTCCTCGCCGCGCCGCGGTTTGGCGATCTCGACCCGGTGGACTGGGCTGGGCGCGCGCCATCGGCCTACCCGGTACATGGCATCGACGTGGCCCGCTATCAGGGTGATATCGACTGGCGCCGTGCCCGCAACGCGGGCGTATCCTTTGCTTATATCAAGGCGACCGAGGGCGGCGATTACCTCGATCCGATGTTCAAGGACCACTGGCAGGGCGCCGGGCGCGCCGGGGTGCGGCGCGGGGCCTATCATTTCTACTATTTCTGCCGCCCGGCGGAAGAGCAGGCGCGCTGGTTCATCCAGAACGTGCCGCCCGGCGCCGGGGATCTGCCCCCGGTTCTGGACCTGGAGTGGAACCACACCTCGCCCACATGCAAGAAACGTCCGCCCGCCAACATCGTGCGGGCCGAGGCGCGCAAGTTCCTGTCGATCCTCGAACGACACTACGGTCAGCGGCCGATTGTCTACACCACGCCCGAGTTCTACCGCACCACAGGCATCGGGCGGTTGAGCGGCACCCAGTTCTGGCTCCGCTCGGTCGCGGCACACCCGTCCAAGGTCTATCCCGGCGCGCGCTGGACGTTCTGGCAATATACCGGCACCGGCGTGATCCCTGGCATCAGCAGCCCAGTGGACATAAATGTCTTTGCCGGCTCACCCGACGCCTTTCGAAGCTGGCCGGGGTAGTTCCCCTGTGTCGTGCGTGATCTTACATACCCCGCGACGCGCCCCCGCGAGCGCCGGCTATTGCGCGGCTTCTTCGCGCAGCAGGACCGCCGAAAGCGGTGACAGGGCCACCCGCTGCGCGCGATCCTGCAAACCCCAGAGCAACAGGGCCGAGATCGTATCAGGCTGTACCCGGCCCAGCATGATCACCGCGCCCTCTTGCCCGGCGCGGAACGCCGCCTGATCCAGGAACCGGCGCATCACGGTGGGGGTCTGCCCGGCACCATCAAAGTCGCGGAACACCACCGCCGAGGGCACACCCGCCCGCGCCGCCAGCTTTTGGACTGTGTTGAGCCCGTTCGACTGGGTGACCAGCCCGAGGCCCTCGCTTCCGGCGATGGCCGTGACCTGATCGGACAGTCCCCGGTTGCCCTGAATACCCGACCCGGTGCCTTCGACGATCGCGACCGCTTCGGACATGGTTTCCAGCCAGACCGCCATCGAGACCTCGGCGTCCTGCGCGGTGGCGGCGGCCGGCAGATTGGCCAGCAAGGCAACCTCGAACCCGGCATCCCGGTACTGCGCCATCTTTTCCGCCGCTTTCGGGTCCGCCGGATCCACCGCAAAGCTCAGGGGATAGGGGAACTCGCCCAGCGCCTCGGCCCCGATCGACCCCTCGGTGTCGATCAGCAGGATAGACATCAGCGGCTTGCCCTCCGGCGCATCGAAGGGCGCCGCGAACCGTTTGAGGCGTGGCTCGTCGCTGCCCGCCCCCGTTTCGGCGGTTTCTTCTGGGGTTCCCGCGCCCAACGCCGAAGCGTCACCGCCGTCGCGTTCGGTCAGCGGCACCACCGGTGTCCCCGGACGCGTGCGCGGTTCGGATGCGTCAGGCGCACCGGTAACTTGTGGCAGACCGGCGACCCGTGGCGGGTTGGCCGGGTCCGAAGCGGCGTCCGGCGTTGTTTCGGGACCGGTGTCGCCGCTCGGCTGCTGCGGCACCGCCGAGACCTCCGGTACCGGAGCGGTTCCGGCGGTGGTGATATCGCCGCCTGTATTATCCGCCGATTGTGGCGTCGTGGCTGCGGGGCCGGGGTCGGTGGACACCTGCGGCCCTGTGCCGGTTGCATTGCCGCTGCCGGGTTGCGCCATGCTGCCCCCGTCGCTGTCCGGGCTGCTGTCGGCGGCGCTGCCGGTGCCGACCTCGGGGGCGGTTTCATCGACCTGCGGCGCCCCGAACCCCGAGCCCGCATCGCTGACCACCGGGGGGGCCGGCTGCGCCGGATCGGTCGAGATCGAAACCGAGTCATCGCTGGCCGGAGCCGAGGGGCCATCTGTCTGCGCCTGCGGAGTGACCGGGGTGTCGGTTTCGACCGCAACTTCGGGTGCGGCAGGCATTGCCGTGCCGGAGGTCAGCGCGCCCGTGGCTCCGCCGACTACGGGTTTGTCGGCGGGTTCGGTGTCGGCGTTGTCGAGCGGTGCCAGATCGTCCGAGGCTGGCGCGGTGGACCCCGGCGCGATGGGCGCGGCTTCGACCAGATCGGCATCCCTGCCCACCGGACCGACGCCGCTGTCTTCGGCGGCCTGCGAGGCGTCGTTCACTTCGGCGGGCGCGCGGCTTTCCACATCGGGGCGCTGTGGCAGCGGTGTCAGCAAAGACAGTACCGCCGCCGCCGCTGTCAGAATGACGAACCCAACGATCACCCCACCGAAAAATCCGCGCATTCCTGTCCCGTGCCCTTCTGCTTTTCCCAATTTTCGTCGCCTGCTCCATTCCCATGGTGCAGCGCCGGAAATCGCGCGGTCATGTGCCCTTGACGCTGCCGCGCAACCCTGAACATGTATGTCCCGACCACTATAGTGCTGCTGGAGTGCCCCCCACCAGCCCCTTTTGACCGCCCTGTTGCAGGAATGCGCCATGCTGCTTCTGATCGATAACTACGACAGTTTCACCTACAACCTTGTCCATTATCTGGGCGAACTGGGGGCCGAGATGGAGGTCTGGCGCAACGATGCTCTGAATGTGCAGGAAGCGATGGCAAAGAACCCCGCCGGCATCCTGCTGTCGCCCGGCCCCTGTGACCCGGACCAGGCCGGTATCTGCCTGGCTCTGACCGAGGCAGCGGCGGAAACGCGGACACCGCTGATGGGTGTTTGCCTGGGGCATCAGACGATCGGCCAGGCCTTTGGTGGGAAGGTGACCCACTGCCACGAAATCGTGCATGGCAAGATGGGCACCATGCATCACACCGGAAAGGGGCTGTTCGCCAGTCTGCCGTCGCCCTTTGAGGCGACGCGGTACCATTCGCTGATCGTGGATCGCGAGACCTTGCCGGATTGTCTAGAGATCACCGCCTGGCTCGAGGATGGCACGATCATGGGGCTGCAGCACCGCGAGCTGCCGATCCACGGGGTCCAGTTTCACCCCGAATCCATTGCCTCGGAACATGGGCACGCCCTGCTGAAAAATTTCCTGAACGAGATGAAAGTCCCCGCATGAGCGATGCCCTGAAACCGCTGATCGGCGCAGCCGCCGACCGTCCGCTGACCCGCGCCGAGGCCGAGGATGCCTTTGCCATCCTGTTCGAAGGCGAGGCCACGCCGAGCCAGATCGGCGGATTGCTGATGGCGCTGCGCACCCGTGGCGAAACGGTGGATGAATATGCCGCCGCCGCCGCGGTGATGCGTGCCAAGTGCCACTCGGTACGGGCACCCGAGGACGCGATGGACATCGTGGGCACCGGCGGCGACGCCAAGGGCACTCTGAATATCTCGACTGCAACCGCCTTTGTGGTGGCCGGCGCGGGCGTCCCGGTGGCGAAACATGGCAACCGGAACCTGAGCTCGAAATCCGGTGCGGCAGATGCGCTGGGGCAGATGGGCATCAACGTGATGGTGGGCCCGAAGGTGGTGGAAAAGGCACTGGCAGAGGTCGGCATCGGGTTCATGATGGCCCCGATGCATCACCCGGCGATTGCCCATGTTATGCCCACCCGGCAGGAGCTGGGCACCCGCACGATTTTCAACATCCTCGGACCCCTGACCAACCCCGCCGGGGTCAAGCGCCAGCTGACCGGGGCGTTTTCCCGCGACCTGATCCGCCCGATGGCGGACACGCTGCTGCAGCTGGGAAGTGACCGCGCATGGCTGGTGCACGGGTCTGATGGCACCGACGAGCTGACAATCACCGGCATCAGCTGGGTCGCCGCGGTTGAAGACGGAAAAGTCAAAGAGGTCGAGCTGCACCCCGAGGACGCCGGGCTTCCGGTGCATCCCTTCGAGGATATCCTTGGCGGGTCGCCCGAAGAAAACGGCGCCGCCTTTCGCGCGTTGCTGGACGGTCAGGCATCGGCCTATCGCGACGCCGTCTTGCTGAACGCCGCCGCCGCGCTGGTGGTGGCCGAGGCTGCGCCCGACCTGCGCGACGGTGTCGCCCGCGCCCGCGCGAGCATCGACAGCGGCGCGGCCAAGGGCAAAGTGGCCGCACTTGCCCGTATCACACAGGAGGCCTCGGCATGAGTGCGACCATCCTTGACAAGATCAAAGCCTACAAGCTGGAAGAAGTGGCCGCCGACAAGGCCGCAAAACCGTTGCAGGCGCTGGAGGCCGAGGCCCGTATGGCAAGCCCGGTGCGCCCCTTTGCCAAAGCTTTGCAGCAGGCCAGCCGGTCCGGCTATGGCCTGATCGCCGAAATCAAGAAAGCCAGCCCGTCCAAGGGGCTGATCCGCCCCGATTTCGACCCGCCGGCTCTGGCCAGGGCCTATGCCATGGGCGGTGCAGCCTGCCTGTCGGTACTGACCGACACGCCCAGCTTTCAGGGCGACAAGAGTTTCCTGGTCGAGGCGCGCGCCGCCTGCGACCTGCCCGCGCTGCGCAAGGATTTCATGTATGACCCCTATCAGGTGATCGAAGCCCGCGCGCTTGGAGCCGATTGTATCCTGATCATCATGGCATCGGTCAGCGACGCCCAGGCGTTGGAGCTGGAAGCGGTCGCGATGGATTGGGGGATGGATGTGCTGATCGAGGTTCACAACCGCGAGGAACTGAGCCGGGCCGAACGTCTGACCAGCGAGTTGATCGGGATCAACAACCGCGACCTGAACACCTTTGAGACCTCGCTGGACACCACCCGCAAACTGTCCAAACACGTCCCCGCAGACCGCACGATGGTCTGCGAAAGCGGGCTGTCGACGCCTGCCGACCTGGCCGATATGGCACGTTATGGCGCGCGCTCTTTCCTGATCGGTGAAAGCCTGATGCGGCAGGACGATGTCGCCGCCGCGACGCGGACGCTGTTGGCCGACCCCCTGAATGCACCGGGCATGATCTGATGCCGCTGACACATTTCGATGCCAAGGGCGATGCCCATATGGTCGATGTCTCGGACAAGCCGGTCACCGCGCGCGTTGCCACCGCCGAGGGTCATGTCACCATGGCGCGCAACACATATGACCTCATCTCCGAAGGCCGCGCCGAGAAGGGCGATGTGCTGGGCGTGGCCCGGCTGGCCGGTATCATGGGGGCCAAGAAGACCCCGGAGCTGGTACCGCTGTGCCACCCGCTGCCGGTGACCAAGGTGGCGGTCGAGCTGACACTGGATCCCGACCTGCCGGGGGTGCGGATCAGCGCCACGGTCAGGACCACCGGCCAGACCGGCGTCGAGATGGAGGCGCTGACCGCCGTCAGCACCGCGGCGCTGACCGTCTATGACATGGCCAAGGCGGTGGACAAGGCGATGCAGATCGGCGGCATTCGGGTGACCCTCAAGGATGGCGGCAAATCCGGTCGCTTTGAGGCACCATGATCACGGTTGCAGAGGCCCGCGACCTGCTGTTCGGCCTGGCCGCACGGCTGCCGTCCGAAGAGGTGCCGCTGGCGCAGGCCGCCGGTCGCGTGTTGGCCGAGCCGGTCACGGCAAGATGTGATCAGCCGCCGTTTGCCGCCTCGTCGATGGATGGTTACGCGGTAAAGTCGGCCGAGGTCGAACTGCACGCGATGTTCAAGGTAATTGGCGAGACCGCCGCCGGGCACGGATTTTCCGGCCGCTGCGGGGCCGGTCAGGCGGTGCGGATCTTTACCGGTGCACCGATGCCGGAGGGCGCGGATTTTGTTGTCATACAGGAGGACGTCGGACGCAGCGGCGACCTGATCACCATCACGTCCGATCCCGGCCCCAAGTCCAACGTGCGGCCGCTGGGGGTGGATTTCACCAAAGGCTCGACCGTTGCGGCGCCCCGTCTGCTGCGCCCCGAGGACGTTGCGCTGCTGGCGGCGATGAACGTGCCACGATTGCCGGTGGTCCGCAGACCCGTGGTGGCCCTGTTGTCGACCGGCGACGAGCTGGTGATGCCAGGCGACACGCCGGGCCCTGACCAGATAATCGCCTCGAACACCTTTGGCCTGCAAGCGCTGCTGAAGGCACATGGGGCGGACTGCCGGGTGCTGCCCATTGCCCGCGATACTGTGTCGTCACTGCGGATGGGATTTGAGCTCGCGGCTGGCGCCGATTTGGTGATCACCATCGGCGGCGCATCGGTGGGTGATCACGATCTGGTCGGAGACGTCGCCGCCGGGCTGGGGATGGACCGCGCGTTTTACAAGGTGCGGATGCAGCCCGGCAAACCGCTGATGGCGGGACGTCTTGGCGATGCGGCCATGGTCGGGCTGCCGGGCAACCCCGTGTCCGCGATGGTCTGCGGCTATATCTTCATCCTGCCCATGATCCGCGCCATGCTGGGCCTGGGCACCGAGGCACCGGCTCAGATGACCGCCACGCTGGCCGCCGACATCGGCCAGAACGGCCCGAGGGAACACTATATGCGGGCCAGCGTTGAAAACGGGCAACTCACCGTAGCCGAGAACCAGGACAGCTCGCTGCTGAGCGTTCTGGCGCAATCCAACGCACTGCTGGTGCGCGCGCCCGAAGATCCGCCGCGCGCTGCGGGCGAAGAGGTCCGCTACGTCCCGATCTGACGGCCGCCGCGCCCAATCGGCAAAACCGTTGACACAAAACGTGAACATGCGTAGAACAAACGTAAACGCATGGACCACGGGGTATCGGCAATGCTAACCAAGAAACAGTTGGATCTGCTTGATTTCATTCACAAACGGGTACAACGCGACGGTGTTCCGCCGAGTTTCGACGAAATGAAGGTGGCGCTGGATCTGCGCAGCAAGTCCGGCATCCACCGGTTGATCACCGCATTGGAGGAACGCGGGTTCATTCGCCGCCTCGCCCATCGCGCCCGCGCCATCGAGATCGTCAAGCTGCCGGAAAGCCTTGGCGGTGCCGGGTCCGGATTTCAGCCCCGTGTGATCGACGGGGACAAGCCCGATGCGCCGCGCCCCGCCGCCAGCGAGCCGGTGACCCTCTCGGCGGTCGAACTGCCGCTGATGGGCCGGATCGCAGCAGGTGTCCCGATCGAGGCGATCAGCCATGTCTCGCGCCAGGTCGCGGTGCCGGGCAGCATGGTGTCGAACACGGGCGAGCACTACGCGCTGGAAGTCAAGGGCGATTCCATGATCGACGCCGGCATCAACGATGGCGACGTTGTAGTGATCCGCGAGACGAGCTCGGCGGACGACGGCGATATCGTGGTGGCGCTGGTCGAGGATCACGAGGCAACGCTGAAGCGGTTTCTGCGCCGAGGTAACACCATCGCGCTGGAGGCCGCGAACCCGGCCTATGAAACGCGGGTATTTCCGGCGGACAAGGTCAAGGTTCAGGGTCGTCTGGTCGGGCTGATCCGCACCTACTGACGGGCGGCTTGCCGACGGGTCTCGGGTCGCGGCGCCGCGTTCCAGAGGCGATTGCCGGCTAGCTTGCGCGCGCTGACAATACCCGTCCTGGTGATC
>JBFHMM010000076.1:0-15884 GCA_041594355.1 Paracoccaceae bacterium
CAACTACCTCAAAGTTTTCTGCCTCGCTTCCCGTCAGCTCCGGCTCAGGGCCGTCACCGCCGATCCGTCCGGCGCCCCGGTCAAGCGCCTCAGCGCCGCCGGTGAAGGGGGTTCTAAGGTCTACCCAACAAACCCGCAAGCGATTTCTTCACCATTCATAACATTTTTTTGGCTAAATGGAAAAATGCAATGTTTACAATAGATTATTGGCGAGCAGCCTCCCGCTCAACGCTCCTGCATGTCTGATTTTCGGACTTTGTCGGCGACTCAGCTCTCTATTGGCACCGAGCTTCCGGGTGGCCAACGGTCTTATCCCCAGAGTTATCCCGAAAACCACGCGAGTCGCCGTGTCCAAGACAGGGACTCATGAGGAATCGGAGCGCCGCAGATTCGCGAGTACCGGTCTCAGGCCGGTGCGCGTTTGGCTCTGGCGGGCACACGCAACACAAGAAGTCCGACAATCACGGCCATGTAGATCAAAGGCTCGATCTGAAAGCCCTTGCGCAGCATCACGAAGTGCAACCCGCCCAACAGCACCGCCGGGTAGACCGCCTTGTGCAGGCGCCGCCAGCCCGGCCCCAATCGCCGGACCGACCGGTTATTGGACGTCACCGCCAACGGGATCAGCAGGACAAACCCCAACATGCCGATCGTCACATAGGGGCGCTTGATAATGTCGGCCCAGATCTGGGAGAGGATCTGCACATCAAGCAGCAGCCAGACCAGAAAATGGCAACAGACGTAATAGAAGGCCAGCAACCCGATGGATCGGCGGAACCGGAGCAGCTTCACGCCCGCGTAACGTCTGAGGGGCGTGATCGAGAGGCCTGCGATCAACAGTTTCAGTGCAAGTTCGCCAAGCTCATGCTCCAATGCCTTGATCGGCTCGACCCCAAGAGCGCCCGTGGCGCCCATATATAGTAGTATCGGCGCTGGCAGCGATCCCGCGACATAAACCAGCCAGACCGGGATCCGGCGCAGGTAGGTATTGAGGCGGTCGATCATCGGTTTAATAGTTTCTTGCCAGATCCATTCCCTCGTAGAGCGAGGCGACGTCGTCTTCGTAGCCATTGAACATCAGCGTCGGCTGCTTGCGGGCGAACAAGCCGCCGCCGATGCGACGTTCGCTAGCCTGGCTCCATCGGGGATGGTCCACGTTCGGGTTCACATTGCTGTAGAATCCGTACTCACGCGCGTTGGCCTTGTTCCAGCTGGTTGGCGGCTCTTCCTCGGTCAGGGTGATCCGAACGACCGATTTGATCGACTTGAAGCCGTACTTCCACGGCACCACCAACCGCAGGGGCGCGCCGTTCTGATTGGGCAACAGTTTTCCGTACAGCCCGGTCGCCATGATGGTCAGCGGGTGCATCGCCTCGTCCAGGCGCAGCCCCTCGACATAGGGCCATTCGATCACCGGGTACCGGGTGCCGGGCATTTCCTCGGGCCGCAGCAGGGTCTCGAAGGCCACGAATTTAGCGGCATCCTTCACCCCGGCCATCGCCAGCAGATCGGCCAGTTCGAAACCGTTCCAGGGGATTACCATCGACCACGCCTCGACACAGCGAAAACGATAGATGCGTTCCTCGATCGTCATTTCCGACAGGATGTCCTGAAAATCATAGGTGCCGGGGCGATCCACCAGTCCACCGATTTCGACGCTCCATGGCTTGGTGGTCAGCCGCCCGGCATTGGCGGCCGGGTCTTCCTTGCCGGTGCCGAATTCGTAAAAGTTGCAATAGTTGGTGATCTCTTCCCAGGTGTTCGGCTCCATCTCCTGGGTCGATGCGCGCGCCGTGGTGCCCGCCAGCCCCGCAAGACCCAGACCCGCCATTCCCGCCATAATCTGGCGCCGGTTCAGAAAACCTTCGAAGGGGGTCGCATCGCGGCGAGTCAGCGTATTTGTCCAGCGGTGGGCCATCATCTGTTCCTTTGTAATAGCGGGGCGGGCTCCCTCTGCCGAGAGGATGGGTCGCACTGCGCTCAAGATCAAGCGCACGTCTGGTCAAATGCCCGTGGGCTTTCCTACAGAAACCAGGTCCGCCCCCGCAGAGACTTCCACAATAATTTAACGCGGGCATAATGTCGGAAAGTGGCTGGTCGCTCGGCCGGGCAAGGCGGAAACAAGTGAAATGCGGTATGGACTTGTCCCATCTTTTGGCCTGCGGACCTTGGTGCTCACACTCTTCGGCCTGCTGTCGTTTTTTTGGCCGCGCTCTTCCGGCCCACGCCGATGTTTTCCGCACATAGATAAACAGTAGCGTCTCTGCTCGCGGCACCCTCCTCCCCTGTTTCGCCATCGTGAACATCACCGAGCGCGGCCCGGCCAGGCTGGGCATTCGTGTATTGCAGGACCTGCGGCAGATACAACGCAACGCGCTAGGATTGCTGTCGACCGTGCTGGACGAGACCTGCCACCATAAATACGCGGTGGCCGTTGCCAATACAGGCGCAAGCGGTTCGTCGGTTACATTACGCAGGCAGTTTCAGGCCAAGTCCGTTACCTGCAACACCTCTGACCCAAAGGTGCATTACCGTGGGCCGCTGGCACTGGGTCAGAACCTGAATGTCACCGCCAGCGCCGCGACGGTGGTCAGGGGGCAATGTCTGCATCTGCGGATGACCGATCTAGATACCGATCTGGTGGGATTGATGGGAGATATTGCCGATCTGACCGGGCTGGATGACCAGGCTCAGATCCTCGTGCTGACCCGAGGATCTGAGCCAGACCTGCCGGGCGCATCTGGAACTGGGATTGGAGCAGGTCCGCGCCAGAAATGACGCGCTTGACCTCAGCGGCGGGATCTCTGCCGCGCTATATGGATGCGGAGGAGTGCGTAGCGATCCGGCCACGCGTGGTTCGGCGATTTCTCAGCAGGGCCTGACGCAGGAAATGACCGCTGCCACCGTGTTGGAGGATCAGTGCCTGTTTATGCGCATCGATCAGGTCGCCCTGACACCGGACCGACCCACGACCGTCGACCCGGACTTGGAAAAAGAAGTGCCGGAGCCGGCTCGGCCCCTTGCCGACACGGGTGCCGAAATCCTGTCGCGCGTGCCGGTCTGTCCGGACTTCCCGCCGGAACTGCGGGCGCTGGATGCAATGCTGCAAAAGGGGGGCACCCAGCACATCGGAGGGGGCCGTCTCGGCGCTTGCCTCGAGGCACATATAGATGTCTGCCCTTTCCGCGATCATGGCCCTGCTGAACGCATTGCAACACCGAGGCGTTCTACCTCCCCGGCCTTGATCCCCTGTCGACATGTCCGCCGAAGCCGGTACACGAAACGCCCAGGGAATGGTCAGAAAGCGACAATTTCGCCAAGATATGTCGGTTTCTGACTTCTTGCAGTTGTACCCGCCCCCAGCGCCGATACCTTTGCCGAAGCCATTAACAGCAAAACGGAGAATACGGGCTGTGCTGACAGAAGCCGAACAGGTCTCGGAAATCGCATTCGCATACATGGGATCCAAGGCCCTGTTCGCGGCATTGGAGTTCGGGATTTTTTCGCATCTCAGCGACGGCCCGCTGGACACCCTGACCTTGGCCGGGCTGGTAGAATTGCCGCCTGAAAGATGCGCCACCCTGATGACCGCTCTGAACGCCTTGGGTCTGACCGGAGTTGACGAAAAGGGCCATCACTTCAACTCACCTGCGGCCGAGGCATTTCTGGTCAAAGGGGCCAAGTATGACTTTGGCGACTATCTGCGTCTTCAGGTCGGTCAACAGATGTATCCCCTGATGGACCAGATCGAGCCCGCCTTGAAGGGCGCACTGACCGAGGATGACACCGCCAGCTATGCCGACTGGTTCTCGGACCCCGACCAGGCGCGGCTGTATTCAGAAAGCCAGCATGCCGGTTCGCTTGGCCCCGCCCGGACCCTGACCCGGCAGATCGACCTTGGCGACGCCCGGACCCTGCTTGATGTCGGTGGCGGCACCGGTGCATTTGCCATCACATTGTGCAAGGCAAACCCAAAACTGCAGGCGACAATCGTGGATTTTCCGAACGTGGCCGCAGTCGGTCGGGGCTACATCGCCGATGCCGGCCTCGCAGACAGGATCAGCTATCGCGAGGGCGACGCACTTAGCGCAGGCTGGCCCGGCAACCAGGACGTCATCATGATGTCCTACCTGTTTTCTGGCGTCCCCGATCACACGCACGAAGGCCTGATTGCACGCGCGTTCGATCACCTGGCTCCCGATGGCCGGCTGCTGATCCACGACTTTGTCGTCGACGCCGATCATCGCGGCCCCAAGAACACCGCACTCTGGCAACTGCAGCACACCGCCTTCACACCCGAAGCCCGGTCGCTGGACGACGCCTGGCTGACACACGCCATCGGCGCCGCCGGTTTCACGGCCATCGACACCGCCCCGCTGATACCGGGAATGACCAAGCTGGCCAGCGCCCGGCGCCCCGCTGTCTAACTGTCTGTCGGGCTGGTCGGCGGCTGAAAGCTGGGCAGGATTTCATTCATCGGGATACTGATCCCGTTCGATTGCATGATCCGCATATGCCGCCGCCGCATGAGGCGAGGCTCGGCCACGCCGACGGAATGCGCGATCGTTTCGACCTCGTGAATGATCTCTTTCGCATAGCGGGCGACACGGATGTATTTGTCTTCCACCACCAAACCTTTCTGAAATCGCGGATCGTGGGTCGTGATGCCGGTCGGGCAGGTGTTCTTGTTGCATTTCAACGCCTGGATGCAGCCCAGCGCAAACATGAACCCGCGCGCCGATGTGACAAAATCCGCCCCGGCTGCCAGCGCCCAGGCGACGTCGCCTGGGTTGATCAGCTTGCCGCTGGCGATCAGGCGGATACGCTCCTTGAGACCATGTTCATCGCGGATGTTCGCCACCAACGGCAGCGCCTCGCGCACCGACATACCGACCAAATCAATCAGTGGCATCGGGGCGGCGCCGGTGCCGCCTTCGCCACCGTCCAGCGTGATAAAGTCCGGGGCGGCGTCTGAACCCCGCGCGGCGATCACGTCGAACATGTCGCGCATGACCTCTTCGCTGCCGACCACGGTCTTGATGCCAACCGGTTTCCCGGTCACCTCTCGAATGTGGATGACCATATCGAGCAGGTCGTCGAAACTGCGGATTTCCTTGTGACGGTTGGGCGAGATGCTGTCCTTGCCCATCTCGATTCCACGGATGGCGGCGATTTCCTCGTTGATCTTGGTGCCGGGCAGAATGCCGCCTTTACCGGGTTTGGCCCCTTGCGACAGCTTGATCTCGAACATGCGGACGGCATCATGCGCCGCTATTTCGCGCAGCTTGGCATCGCTCAGGTTGCCCTCTTGATCCCGGACACCGTACTTGGCGGTGCCGATCTGAAAAACGATGTCACAGCCGCCTTCCATATGGAACGGGCTCAGCGCGCCCTCGCCGGTGTTCAGCCAGACACCGGCCTCTTTCGCGCCCCGGCTCAGGGCTTGCACCGCCGGTTTCGAAATCGCGCCATAACTCATCCCCGATATGTTGAAGAAGGATGGCGCGACAAAGGGGGTCCGCGTGGTCGGGCCGATCATCATCGGCTCGGTCCGGGCGTATTGATCGTTCAGCGGCGGGAACGGCGCGTTGACGAAAATCGGTGTACCGGGAACATTCAGGTTGCGGGTCGATCCAAAGGCCACCGTATTGCTTTTGCCCGCCGACGCGCGGCCGACCCAGTCCCGCTGGGCCCGGTTGAACGGCAGTTCCTCACGGTCCATGGCAAAGAAATACTGCCGAAAGAACTCTCCCAGCTCGCTAAAAATATGCCGAAATCGCCCGATGACCGGATAGTTTCGCCGGATCGCGTCAGAGGTCTGAAAGCGGTCGACAAAGAAGAACAGAACCCCCAACAAGACCAGCGTTCCGATAATCGCCACAAAGACCAGCGCCAATATCTCCAGTGCGCTAACCGCGAAACCCATGCATAAACTCCGATGTGTTGATTTGGCGCAAAGCGCGTTATGTCCAAAGGGCTAACACTGTGCACGATAGGCGAGGCTGACAGGCCGCGCATGCTTTTTTTAGGAGGACTCCAATGAGACGTTTTGTTCTGGCGGCCGCAGTGGCCATTGGCGCGACCGCGGCCATTGCCGACGACATGGTGACGTACACCACCAGCGAGTCATTCGATGACGTCGCATTCGGAATTGAAAACGCGATTGTCGGGGCCGGTCTGGTGGTGGATCATGTCAGCCATGTCGGTGAAATGCTGGAACGGACCCGTGCCGATGTGGGGTCGGACAAGGTGCTGTTCACGGAGGCGGACGTTTATTCCTTTTGCTCGGCCACGATATCCCGGCAGGTCATGGAAGCCGACCTGATGAATATAGTCTTTTGCCCGTACGATATCTTTGTTGCCGAGCTCGCCGATGCGCCCGGCGAGGTGATCGTGGGGTACCGGAAGTTTCCCGACGGTCCGATGCAGCAGGTGCAACAACTGCTCGATGGCATCGTGCGGGAGGCCCTGGGCGAATAACCCGGCGCCCGGTTTTGACCGTTTTGTACGGTTGCGAAATCGGGCATGTGCCGTTTCGTACAGACTTTTCGGCCCGGATTCACCCCCGGGCCGTCTCGGTTTCTCGGCTGTTGGCGCAACCTGCCCAATCGGCAGGCAATCTTGAATGACCTTGCGTCAAGAACCCAGGAATATCGTGCTATTGCCCCAAAGTCGCCCAATCCGAATTGCAGGGTCGCAGGCGTTAGTTTGAAAGGTGCGACTTTTATGGAAACCGGTATCACCATCGTTTCTCTGGGCTTGCTGCTCTGGGCGTTTTTTTCCTTGATTGCGATCAGAAAGCCGATCGGCCCGTTTCGGTCACGCATGAGCGCGGTACGGTCACTGGGTGTCAGTCTCTGTGCCCTCATGCTGTGCGTACTGGCGCTGGGACTTTTGATCGAGCGCCATGGCATGGGGGTGTTCTCGGAGCAATTCGGTGCCCCGTCAGGCGCGGCCGCCAAGGGGTCCGGATAGACCCCGCCCGAAGCGAAATCAGGCGGGGTCTATCCGGCCTAGAGGCGGGCTGCCAGGAACTCCACCCAATGACGGGCCATTTCGGCAGGCATGTCGTCGGGGCCGTTGATCTCGATCGGCTCCTTGGCCTGCAACGGGATGGCGGCGAAGAGCTGATGCACCTGCTGCATGCGGTAGAACATGCCTTCGCGTGCGGCCAGCGAGGACCCGATGGACCCAAGCCGCGTTGAATCGACGGTGTCCGGCGACTGGAGAAAGTCGATGATCCGACGCACGTCGAGCGCGGTGTCCGCGATCATTTTGAACGCCGCATCGAGGTAGTCGTTTCGAGGTAGGCATAGGCCGAGAGGAAATCCCTGGTCTCGATCCGGGTATCCTGGTTCCGCGCGTCGATAGCCAATACCGCCACGCCGATTTCCAAAAGCGCCTGCCGGTGGTACGCTGGAAAGGAATAGGGCCCGTGCATGCGCTACCACCGGTCGGCGGATTGAGTGATGTCATGCACGGCGATCACCGCTGACCGATTGGCGACGCCAACCTGAAGCGCCAGCCGGCCGGTGCCCCATTCACGGTCAAAGCCGCGCATTTGACGATATAGGTTTGTGACAGTTCGGATATCGCTTCGGGCAGGAAGCGGGCTTCGAGCGGCATCGGGTCGGTGCGATAGCAGGACGCGAGCACATCGAAGCCGACATCATGAATGTCTGGCGGGGACCTGCCCAGGGCGACCTACTCCACGGTTCTGACTCAATTTCATTTGAATTTCGCCGCAATCCCGAGAACACATTCCACTTTGGAGATACATGCGCGCAAGGCGCCGAAAGCTGGAAATTGTGGATCGGAGATTGATGTGGGAACGAAACTGACCGGGGGGGACAACCGGCACAGGGCTGGATGCGATCGTAGCCGAAATTCTGAATAACCCAGGATTGAAGCGGAACATTTCGAACGCCGATATCCAGGCCGGCGCCCAGGGCGCCAATCACCTCAACGGCCTAATTGTCGCGGCCATTGACGATGGCCGTCTGTTCCGCAACGGCAAGATCGATATTGACGACGTCGTGGCAATCAACGCCTACATCCGCGATGCCGGCCACACCGAGCGCTATGCCGATTTTGCCGACTGGCACGGGGATGACGAAAACGGGTCGGAAACCGGCTATCACCTGGTTCAGAACGATGGCGAGAACCGGACGCTGGAAGGCAAGAACGTGATCAATACCGTGTTCGACGGGATCTATCATATCGGGTTCGAAATCGAGAACGGGCGCGTCTACAACGAAGATGGCGATGCCAACGCCACCCTTGGGCAACTCGCGCACTGGCTGACCTATTACCTTCGGGACGGCAGGTCCTATTACTTTGGCACCGAAACCGACGACGATGTCAGCGGCCGGGACCTGAACGACACCTTGCTGCTGGGCGCGGGAAATGATCACGGGCACGGCAACCATGGGAACGACACGCTGTACGGCGTTGAAAATGATGACACCCTGCATGGCAACGAAGACAATGACCAGCTGTATGGAGGACAGGGGACAGACAGTCTGTTTGGCGAAAGCGGCAGCGACTACCTCTGATCCCCGCAAGCCAAAAAAGACCCGCCGTTTCCGGCGGGTCCTGGTTTGACAAGTTTAATGCACGACCGCGTCGTCCGGTCGCGGCCGGTCGGAGGTGCCGAGCCGGTCGCCGATGATCAGCCCGTCGGCCCCGGCGCTGATCGGCAAGACGTCGCCATCCTTGACGTCGCCGGCCAGCAGCAGTTCGGCCAGCGGGTTCTGCAGCGCACGCTGGATCACCCGCTTGAGCGGGCGGGCGCCGAACACGGGGTCGTACCCTTCGTCGGCCAGCCATGTGCGCGCGCCCTCGTCCAGTTCCAGCGCGATCTTGCGCTCGGCCAGACGCCGTTTCAGCTGTGCCAGCTGGATATCGACGATACCATCCATATTGGCCCGGTTCAGCCGGTCAAAGATGATGGTCTCGTCCAGACGGTTCAGGAACTCGGGCCGGAAATGCGCCCGCACCGCATCCATCACGTCGCGTTTGGCATCCGCCGCATCCGCCCCTTCGGGCAGCTGGCTGAGCGCCTGGGCGCCGAGGTTCGAGGTCAGCACGATCAGCGTTTGCTTGAAGTCGACGGTGCGGCCCTGACCATCGGTCAGCACGCCATCGTCAAGCACCTGCAACAGCACGTTGAACACGTCGGGGTGCGCCTTTTCGACCTCGTCGAACAACACGACCTGATAGGGCCGGCGCCGCACGGCTTCGGTCAGAACGCCGCCTTCGTCATAGCCGACATAGCCCGGAGGCGCACCGATCAGGCGGGCGACCGCGTGTTTCTCCATGAACTCGGACATGTCGACGCGGACCATCGCGCCATCGTCGTCGAACAGGAATTCGGCCAACGCTTTGGTCAGTTCCGTCTTGCCGACGCCGGTCGGGCCGAGGAAGAGGAACGAGCCCAGCGGGCGGTTTTCGTCCTGCAGCCCGGCACGCGCGCGGCGGACAGCGTTCGACACGGCGCGCACGGCCACGTCCTGGCCGATGACGCGCTTGTGCAGCCCGTCTTCCATGCGCAGGAGCTTCTCACGCTCGCCTTCCAGCATCCGGCTGGTCGGGATACCGGTCCAGCGTTCGACCACGGCGGCGATCTGTTCGGGACGCACGGCTTCTTCGACCATCACGCCGCTTTCTTCGCGGTTTTCCGCCTCGGCCAGCTGTTTTTCCAGCCCCGGAATGACGCCGTAGGAGAGTTCGCCCGCCTTGGCGAGATTTCCCTCGCGCTTGGCGATGTCAAGCTGGGCGCGGGCGTGATCGAGCTGTTCCTTGAGATCGCGGGTCCCGGCGAGCTTGTCGCGTTCGGCCTGCCACTGCGCCGTCATCTGGCTGGATTTCTCCTGCAGGTCGGCCAGATCCTTTTGCAGGGAGGCCAGACGGTCCTTGGATGCCTGGTCATCCTCAAGCTTGAGCGCCTCTTCCTCGATCTGCATCTGCAGGATCTGACGGTCGAGCTGATCCAGTTCCTCGGGCTTGCTGTCCACCTCCATGCGCAGGCGGCTGGCGGCCTCGTCCACGAGGTCGATCGCCTTGTCTGGCAGAAAACGGTCGGTGATATAGCGGTTCGAAAGGGTGGCCGCCGACACAAGCGCGGAGTCCGAGATCCGCACGCCGTGGTGCAGTTCGTATTTCTCCTTGATGCCGCGCAGGATTGAAATGGTGTCCTCGACCGTGGGTTCCTGCACCATGACGGGCTGGAACCGGCGGGCAAGGGCGGCGTCCTTTTCAACGTATTTGCGGTATTCATCCAGCGTGGTCGCGCCGATCCAGTGCAGTTCTCCCCGGGCCAGCGCCGGTTTGATCAGGTTGGCGGCTTCCATCGCACCTTCGGATTTGCCGGCACCCACGAGCGTGTGCATCTCGTCGATAAAGAGGATGATTTCGCCGGCGGCCTCGGTAACCTCGGTCAGCACCGCCTTGAGCCGCTCCTCGAATTCGCCGCGGTATTTTGCACCGGCGATCAGCGCGCCCATGTCGAGCGCCAGGAGCCTCTTGTCGCGCAGGGATTCCGGCACGTCGCCGTTGATGATGCGCAGCGCCATACCCTCGGCAATCGCGGTCTTACCGACGCCGGGCTCACCGATCAGGACGGGATTGTTCTTGGTCCGGCGGCTGAGTACCTGCATGGCGCGGCGGATTTCATCGTCGCGGCCGATGATCGGGTCGATCTTGCCCTCGGCGGCAGCCTCGGTCAGGTCGCGGGCGTATTTTTTGAGCGCGTCATAGCCTTCTTCGGCGCTGGCGCTGTCGGCGGTGCGGCCTTTGCGGATGTCGTTGATCGCCTCGTTCAGCTTTTGCGCGCTGATGCCGCCGGCATCCAGCGCGTCCTTCGCTCTGGACTTGACCATGCAGAGCGCCATCAGCACCCGTTCGACGGGCACGAAACTGTCACCGGCCTTTTTCGCCAGCTTGCCGGCCTCGTCCAGTACCTTGGCGGTCTGGGTGTCCATGTAGATCTGGCCGGCATCGCCGCTGACCTGCGGGATTTTCGCCATCGCCGCATCCAGCGTTTCAACCACGCGCTGCGGCGCGCCACCGGCGCGGGTGATCAGGTTGCTCGCCAGCCCCTGATCATCATCCATCAATGCTTTCAGCAAATGCTCCGGCATCAGTCTCTGATGCTCTTCGCGCAGCGCGATCGTCTGCGCCGCCTGCACGAATCCACGCGCACGCTCGGTGAACTTGTTCAAGTCCATCTTGGTCTCCTTTCAAAGCGCCCTGTGATGTCGGACGCCCGCTTGGCGGCACGTCCCTGGTTGGGCCTCGCATCCAATTTGGGTGGTTTCACGCGGTGTTCAAGCCCCTGTAATCCGCAAATCGACAGCTCTGACAATGACCCGCAAGAGATCACATCCCCGCCACAAATTCGAACCATTGCGCCGCGAAACTGCAAAAAAACGATGGAGGCACCCATGGAAATTACAGGCGTCGAGATTTCACAGTACAGGTATTGTCACAATCAGGCGCGCCACCTGGCGACCGTTTGCATGACGATGCCGGACAGGATCATCACAATGTTCTGTCGCGTGGATTTGCCCGAGGACGAGGCGCCAGTGCGCCGAACGGACGCATTCATGCGCGATGCCGCGCGGCAACTGCTGCGGATGCCCGAATTCCGCTCCGGCGACAACTCGGTCGCCTTCCCCCCGGCGAACCTTTCGGAACCCTCGCCCAGCCTGGCCTGACCAAACCTCGCGATCCGCGACCACCGCGCTGCGCGCCATCGGCGCGCGGCGCATGCCCCAAGCCCGACCAGCCCCGAAGGGGCGCAGCGCGGGCGCGGGAGCCCTGCGGCGCGCGCAGGCGGCTTGCCCCGTGCCGGCAAGGGCTCTATGAGGTGGCGACCCCCGCCCCACAGGAGCCTGCCCATGTCTGTCCCCGCCGCCGCCGACACCCGTCTGATCGTGGCACTTGACGTTCCCAACGCTATTCAAGGGCTGGCGCTGGCCGAACAGCTCGGGCCGCAGGTCGGGTTCTACAAGATCGGGCTGGGCATGCTGACCGGCGGCGGTCTGGCGCTGGCCAACGAGCTGAAGCAGGAACACGGCAAACGCATCTTTCTCGACATGAAGCTGTTCGACATCGGCGCCACGATCGAGGCCGCCGTGCGCGGGCTGGCGCAATTCGATCTGGATTTCCTCACCGTGCATGGTGACCCTCACGTGGTCCGCGCCGCGCGTGAAGGCGCCGCCGGATCGAACTTGAAGATCCTGGCCGTCACCATTCTGACCTCGCTGGACCGGGGCGATCTGGACGACGGGCTCATCAAGGCGGGCGATGTCGGCGAGCTGGTTCTGGAACGCGCCGGACGAGCGCTGGAGGCCGGGGCCGACGGCGTGATTGCCTCCCCGCGGGAAGCCGCCGCGATCCGCGCCCTGCCCGCGGCAAACGGCCGGCTGATCGTCACCCCCGGCGTGCGCCCCGCAGGTGCCGCGCTGGGCGATCAGAAACGCGTCGCAACCCCGGCGCGCGCCATTGCCGACGGGGTCGATCACATCGTCGTCGGCCGCCCGGTCTGGCAGGCCGAGGATCCGCGCGCGGCCGCTCAGGCCATTCTGGCAGAGCTGCCGGCCGCGTAACCGCGCCATTGACGGTTGTGTCCCCAAAGGCACAATCGGTCCGCATTGTCCGAACGTCCGGGAATCCTGACTTTCAAAGGCACAATAAATCGGCGAGCGTCAGGGATGAGACACTCCCCGACGGACCGACTTCTTCCTGAGGTTCGTTACCTTCCCCCCGCCCTGGTTGCGGGGGGTCTTTCCGAGTGGAGAATGTCATTTCTCCCAGATGCGCGCGGTCCTCGTCGTGACTTTTTGCGGGGTTCCCAACTCTGGCCCCAAATCTGGCCCCAACTCTGGCCCACCAAACGCCGACGTTTTCCAGAGGCGGCGCGCCTGATCTCACAATCGCGCCGTCGCGCGACGGACAAGATGCGTCTATCTGCCAGCGGCCTATTCCGGCGCACCGCGCCCGGCAGGAAACTGCGGCTGCGCCATGTAATACTGAAGCTGTTCGGCAAAATGCGGAACGGCCAGCGGGTGGCGGCAGTAGATCTCCGGCGCCATCATCCGCCAGCCCTGCCCTTCGGATCCGAACTGCACATCTGCCGACCGTCCGGGCGGCAGATGTGCCGCAAAGAACCACACCTTGCCACGGGGCCGGAAATAGCTGTTCGACCAGACGATTTCACCGGGGTCCAGCCGAAGACCGACCTCCTCATGGGCCTCGCGCAGCGCGCAAGCCCGCGGGCTTTCGTTGCCCTCGCGCCCCCCGCCGGGCAAATCCCAGTGCCCCGGGTAGGGAATGTCCGGCTTGTCGTCACGCCGAATGACCAACAGGTCATCGCCCAGAAACAGGGCGAGCTTGGCTCCGGAGAATGGATCGGCGGTGGTCATGCGCGGTCCTGACAGAAAACGGCAATGGGTCGATCTTTGCAGGCATTCGTGTCAGAATCATATGTGAACGCAGGCTTTGCGAATCCAGCCCCAAATGCCCAGTCTTTGCCGAGAATGCCTGAATCGATTTGAAAACGAGCGCCGTTGCCCGCAGTGCGGCAGCCCAAGGACGGTCGCACACACCGAACTCTGGTCGCTGTCGATCGCGCATATGGACTGCGATGCCTTCTATGCCTCGGTCGAGAAACGCGACAACCCGGACCTGGCCGACAAGCCGGTGATTATCGGCGGCGGGAAACGCGGGGTTGTGTCGACCGCCTGCTATGTCGCGCGCATTCGCGGCGTTCGCTCGGCGATGCCGATGTTCCAGGCGCTGAAGCTGTGTCCCGAAGCGGTGGTGATCAAGCCGCGGATGCGCGCCTATGCCGACGCCTCGCGCGCGATCCGCGCGATGATGGAAGAGTTGACGCCGGCGGTGGAACCGCTGTCGCTCGACGAAGCCTTTCTGGACCTGAGCGGAACGGAGAAACTGCATGGCGCGCCGCCGGCGCTGATGCTGGCCCGGCTGGTCAAACGCATGAAGGACGATCTGGGACTGACCGGATCCATCGGACTGAGCCACAACAAGTTCCTGGCAAAGGTGGCCTCCGACCTGGACAAACCGCGCGGGTTCTCGGTGATCGGCAAGGCCGAGACCGCCGAGTTCCTGCACGACAAACCGGTGCGGCTGATATGGGGAATTGGCCCCGCAGCGCAGGTCTCGCTGGAAAAGGCCGGAATTCGCACCTTCTCGGACCTCCTGCGCTGGGATCAGGCGGCCTTGACCGCCCGGTTCGGGTCGATGGGCACACGGCTGTGGCATCTCGCGCGCGGACAGGACAGGCGCCGGGTGTCGGCGCACGAACCGATGAAGTCGATCTCGAACGAAACCACGTTCTTCGAAGATACCGGCGACCCCGATATCCTGGACGGTCACCTGTGGCGCATGGCCGAAAAGGTCTCCGACCGGGCTAAGGCCAAGGGGCTGGCCGGGCGGGTGGTGACGCTCAAGCTGAAACGCGCGGACCATTCGGCGCTGACACGCCGCGTTGCGCTGCGGGACCCCACGCAGATGGCGGACAGGCTGTACCGGACCGCGCGCGGTCTGCTGGACAAGGTCGGCGACCAGGGCCCCTACCGGCTGTTGGGCTGTGGCTTGTCGGAACTGTGCCCGGAAACGGAAGCCGACAAATCCGGCGATCTTCTCGACCCCAACGCGGGCCGTCGTTCGGAGGCTGAACGCGCCACCGACACTATCCGACAAAAGTTCGGACCCGATGCGATCCAGAAGGGGCGGGCCCTGCGCTAGCGGCAAGCGGTGCAAAATTCTTTCAAAGAATTTTGACCGGAATTTTTCAAAAATTCCGGCTCGGGTGGTGACGACCGGTCATTCGGCGGCCAAGGGAAGGTCACGATACCCGATTGCCACGATTTCCGCGATGATACCGCGCAACGTGGCCCGGAAACTGTCAAACGACGCGTTTGGCCGAATCGTCTTTTCATTCATGTAGACCGAGCGGTCGATTTCAATCTGCACCGCGTGTTGCCGCCGCGAGGGACGCCCGTAGGACTGGGCGACATAGGCCCCGGCAAAAGGCGCGTTGCGTGATACCGTCAGCCCGGCAGAGGCAAAGGCGGCCTCGATCCGGTCGACGACATCGCCGCTGGCCGCGGCGCCGAATCGGTCGCCCAGTACGATCTCTGCCCGGCGGCCGAGGCTGCGCGACACGCCGTCCATCGCCTCGTGGGGCATTGAATGGCAGTCGATCAGGATGGCTTCGCCAAAGAGCCTATGCGATTCGTCCAGCAGCCCCTTAAGCGCGGAATGATAGGGGCACCAGTACAGATCAATGCGGCGCTGGGCCTCGGCCATGGGCAGCTTGCCCTTGTAGATGGCCCGTCCGTTGGCCACCACGCGCGGGATCACCCCGAGCCCGGACGCCACGCGCGGATTGTGCCCGTGCCGGCGCGCGCCTTCGATCAAGGCTGGGTCAAGCTCGTCGGGGCTGCGGTTGAGATCGACAAAGGCACGGGGCGCGCCCGCCTTGAGAAAAGGCGCGCCAAAATCCGGGGCGCCATCGAACAGCAGATCGACAAAGGCGTCCTCGGACGAGCGAATCCCGTGGCGGTCCAGCTGAGTCTGGCGCACGAAGGACGCCGGATAATCGCTGCCGCTGTGCGGCGAGGCAAACACCACGCTGGACTGTCGGCGCAGCGGTCGCGTCAGATGGTAGGCGGCTTTCGGCATCTTGGCTCCTTGATAAAGAAATACATAGCTTGGTATTTCCTGTGTCAAAAGCCCTTGAACCGTCTCGCGACTCCTTTTATAGACCCCGCTACCGGCGCGGATTCCCGCGCCCCTTTTATTGGGGCGCTTGGACAAAGCACCGGGATTCATGGGCGATTAGCTCAGCGGTA